>JBEKDV010000334.1:0-8936 GCA_050014175.1 Candidatus Solibacter sp.
TTCCCACGCTCGACTGCGCCGCCTGCATCCTGACGCCCAAGATGTCCGCCGTCAAGGCGCATCCGAAGATCACGCTTTGGACTTACTCCGAAGTGATCCAGGTGGATGGATACGTGGGCAACTTCCAGGTGAAAGTGAAGCGCCGGACGCGCTACGTGCGCGAGGACCTGTGCAGTGGATGCCTGGAATGCCTGGAGGCGTGCGTCTACAAAGAAGGCAAATTCCCCGATGAGTTCAACCTGGGCCTGGCGAAGCGCAAGCCGATCTACATGCCATTTCCGCAGGCGGTGCCGCAAGTGCCGGTGATCGACGCCGACACCTGTATTCAGTTCAAGCCGGGGAAGTGCAGGAAGACGTGCATCGATGCCTGCGGAGACCGCCACGCCATCAGCTTTCAACTGGAAGAAACGACCGAAGAAATCGAGGTCGGCAACATCGTCGTGGCCACCGGATTCCAGGTCTTCGATGCGCGGCGCGCCTCCTACTACGGCTACGGAGTCTACCCCAACGTGTACACTTCACTCGAGGTCGAGCGGCTGGTGAATGCTTCCGGTCCTTCGGGCGGGGAGGTGGTGCTGCGCGACGGCCGGACGCCCCAAACGGTCGGCATCGTGCACTGCGTGGGATCGCGCGACGAGAACACCAACCGCTGGTGCTCGCGCGTCTGCTGCATGTACTCGCTCAAGCTGGCGCACCTCATCAAAGAGCGCACCGGCGCGGAGGTCTTCAATTTCTACATCGATATCCGCGCACCGGGAAAGGGCTTCGAGGAGTTTTACCAGAAGCTGCTGAACGAGAAAGTGCACTTTATCCGTGGCCGCGTGGCGGAGGTCACGGACTGGGCGTTGGACCCCACGGAAGAGGGCAAGCTGGTGCTCCGCGTGGAAGACACGCTGGCCGGCCTGGTGCGGCGCATTCCGGTGGACATGGTGGTTCTATCGGTGGGACTTGAGCCGCACTCCGACGCCCAGGAAGTCCGCCGTATGTACAATATGACCTGTTCCGGCGACGGGTTCTTCCTGGAACGGCATGCGAAGCTCGCCCCGGTCAACACGTTTGCCGACGGCGTGTTTCTGGCGGGATGTTGCCAGGGTCCGAAAGACATTCCCGATACGGTGGCACAGGCCGGCGCCGCGGCTGCCGAAGCTCTGGCCCTCATCGATGCCGGATCCATCGAGACGGAACCCAACACCGCCTACATCGACGAAGAAGTCTGCTCCGGATGCAAGACCTGCATTCCGTTGTGCCCGTATCACGCCATCACGTTTCCAGAGCTGGAGAAGAGGGCTCGGATCAACCAGACTACGTGCAAGGGCTGCGGCACCTGCGTCGCCGCCTGTCCTTCTGGTTCGATTCGCCAGCACCTGTTTGAAGACGATCAGATTTTCGAAGAGATCGAGGGGATATTGACCTATGCCTGAAGTGTTTGAACCTAAAATCGTGGCGTTTTTCTGTAACTGGTGCACTTATCTGGCGGCGGACCTGGCGGGGACTTCGCGCATCAAGCACGCGCCGAATGCGCGCGTGATCCGCGTCATGTGCTCCGGCCGCGTGGATCCGCAATTTGTGCTGGATGCGTTCGCCAAGGGCGCGGACGGAGTCCTCATCGGCGGGTGCCATCCCGGCGACTGCCACTACCAGGAGGGCAACTACAAGGCGCTCCGGCGGGTGGCGCTGCTGCGCCGCCTGCTGAAGCAGATGGGCATCGAAGAGGAGCGTTTCCGGCTGGAATGGATTTCGGCCGCGGAGGGCGAACGGGTGAAGACCGTAATCAACGACATGGTGGAGAAACTGCGGGCCTTGGGGCCGCGAGTTCAACCGGCGCGGAAGGAGGAGGTCGCATGAAGCCCAAGGTAGCTTTCTACTGGTGTGCGTCCTGCGGCGGCTGCGAAGAAGCGGTGGTCGACCTGGATGAGGAACTGCTCGCAGTGGCAGAGGCGGTGGACATCGTGTTCTGGCCGGTGGCCCTCGACTTCAAGGAGAAAGACGTGGCGGCCATGCCGGACGGCTCCATCCTGGCCAGCTTCATCAACGGAGCGATCCGCAACAGCCATCAGCAGGAGATGGCGGAGTTGCTGCGCGCCAAGTCTCTAGTGGTGGTGGCGTTCGGCATCTGCGCCCAGTTGGGCGGGATCCCGGGGCTGGCCAATCTGAGCGATGCGAAAGGCATCTTCGCGGAGGTCTACCGGGACGGCGTGACGCCCGTTCGACGGCACCGCGAAAACGGATATTCGTTGTCGCTGCCGGAATTCTTCGATACCGTGGTGGCGCTGGATCGCGTGATCGACGTGGACTATTACGTGCCCGGATGTCCACCGACGCCGAACATTATTCACGACGCGATGCACGCGCTGCTCGGGGCGGAGCTGCCGCCGAAAGGAACGGTCCTGGCGCCCGATCAGGCGCTGTGCGAGCAATGCCCGCGCAAGGACTCGCGTCCTGAAAAGCTCCTGCTCAAAGAGTTCAAGCGGCCCCATCAGGTTGTGGTAGACCAGCAGACGTGCCTGCTAGCGCAGGGCCTGGTCTGCCTGGGGCCGGGAACCCGCGCCGGGTGCAACGCGATGTGCATCCGCGGCAACATGCCTTGCACCGGCTGCTTCGGCGGGACCAGCCGTGTCCGCGACTACGGCGCCAAGGCTCTTTCCGCGATCGCCTCGGTGATCGAAGCGAACGAAGAGAGCGAGATCGCACAGGCGCTGGAAGCGGTTCCGGACCCGGTTGGCACGTTCTATCGGTACAGCCTGCCGTCTTCGATGCTGGGACGGCGGCGAATGGAGTGACGGTTATGGACAGCGCTCGCAGAATCACCATTAATCCCATTACCCGGCTCGAAGGGCACGGCAAGATCGAAATCTTCCTCGACGAGCAGGGCCGCGTCGAGCGCGCGTTTTTCCAGGTGCCGGAGCTGCGCGGATTCGAGAAGTTCGCGCAAGGAAGGCCGGCCGAGGACATGCCGCAGATCACGTCGCGCATCTGCGGCGTCTGCCCGACGGCCCATCACATGGCTTCCACGAAAGCCCTGGACGCTCTTTACCAGGTGACCCCGCCGCCGGCGGCCCGCAAGATCCGTGAGCTGGTCTATTCCACCTTCTTTGTGGAGGACCATGCGCTCCACTTTTACTTCCTCGGCGGACCGGATTTCGTGGTGGGACCGCAGGCTCCGGCTGCCGAGCGCAACGTCCTGGGCGTCATCGCCAAAGTCGGCATCGAGACCGGGCAGAAAGTGATCGCCATGCGGCGCAAGCTGCGGGAACTAATGGTGCTGGCCGCCGGGAAGGCGGCGCACCCGGTATTCGGCTTGCCCGGGGGCGTGGCGAAGCCGCTTACGGTGGAGGACGCGGCGCGGTTTCGCGTGGTAGCGGATGAAGCCGTTAACTTCGCGTGCTTCACGTTGGAGCTTTTCGAGAAGCTGGTGCTCCAGAACTCCGACTTTGTGGACCTGATCCGCTCCGCCGCGTACACCGATCGCACCTATTACATGGGCCTGGTGGACGAGAAGAACCAGCTCAATTTCTACGACGGCAGCTTGCGCGTGATCTCGCCCGACGGTCACGAATGGGTCCGGTTCCAGCCGGACAAGTACCTGGACCACATCGCGGAGCACACCGAGCCCTGGAGCTACATGAAATTCTGCTACTTGAAAGGGCTCGGGTGGAAAGGTTTCGCCGAGGGCGAACAGAGCGGCGTGTATTGCGTCGCGCCGCTGGCGCGGTTGAATGTCGCCGACAGTCTGGCTACGCCGCTCGCCCAGGAGGCCTACCTGCAATTCCACGGTATACTGGGCGGCCGGCCGGTTCATCACACGCTGGCCAACCACTGGGCCAGGGTCGTGGAGATGCTCTATGCCGCCGAGCGTATGAAGGAGCTGGCGCACGATCCCGAATTGACCAGCCCCATGGTGCGCACGCTCCCCAGCGCGGTTCCGCGCGAAGGCGTCGGTGTGGTGGAAGCGCCGCGCGGAACGCTGTTCCACCACTATCGCTCCGACGAACGGGGAATCATCACCGGCGCGAATCTGATTGTGGCGACGCAGAACAACGCGGCGCGCATCGCCCTCGGAGTCGAGAAAGCCGCGAAGAAGTTGATCACGGGCGGCAATGTCCCGGAGGGTCTGCTGAACATGGTGGAGATGGCATTTCGGGCATACGACCCGTGCCTGGGGTGCGCCACGCACTCGCTTCCGGGCAGCATGCCTCTCCTGGTGCAGGTGCGCGATCCGCGTGGGGTTCCGCTGGCCGCGTTGAGGCGCAACGCCGATGGGAGCATCCACAGAGAATGAAGAATGCCCCCACGAATGGGGGCATGGCAGCCTGGAAGGCTACTCTACAGTGCATCGACGAACGATCAATGACTTGCGGGGAGGTTTCCACATTCGTGTCCTTGGCCTGGGCAACGAGATCCTCGCAGACGATGCTTTCGGCATTCTGGCGGCGCGGGAGGTGGAGCGCGCCTATGCGGGGCAGGTCGAGGTCCGCTGTTCCTCGTCCGCTGGCTTCGGCTTGCTGGACGACCTCGTGGGAGCGGCGCGCCTGTTGGTGGTGGACACCATCATTACCGGCAGCGCGAAGCCTGGCACCGTCTACGTCTTCAGCAGCGATGAGGTGGACGCCGCGCCGGGCGGCTCGCCCCACTTTTTAGGCCTCTTCGAGGTGCTGGAAGTCGCCAGGCGCCTGCATCTGCCCGTGCCTGAGCAAACTACAATCATTGCGGTCGAGGCTGCGGATTGCACCACGGTCGGCGGCGCTATCCATCCCGATGTCGTGTCGGCGATTTCCGAGGTAGTGGAACGGGCCGGGCAGCTTCTCGGCATGGGGCCGCCCGGACGGATGAACCGGGACCGCGTGGGACGGGAAGCGGAGGCAGGGGCCTCCGCGCGGGCGAGGGCGCCCGCCCCGCCATGCGCCGCCAACTGTGCCGGCCGGAGTCAAGTGGATCGGCAGTTAAAAGGAAAGGAGTGAGCGATGTCCATCATTACGATTTCGCGGGGCACGTTCAGTGGCGGCAAATTGTTTGCCGAGAGCTTGAGTGGCCGGCTCGGTTACCGGTGCATCGACCGGGACGCGCTGTTGAAGAAAGCCGCCACGCCGCGGGCGGCGCAGAGTGAGCTGCTCTCGGCCCTGGAACAGCCGCCGGCAATTCCCGGCAGGTTCAACCACAAGAGGTACATTTATCTGGCCGTGATCCAGGCGACCCTGCTGGAAGAGGTCCGACCGGGACGCACGATGTATCACGGGCTCGCCGGCCAACTGCTGCTGCGGGGAGTGCCTGGCCTCCTCCGTCTCCGCATCATCGCACCCATGGAGTTTCGCATCCGCCAGGTTCAAGACCTGCTAAAGCTGGGTGCCAGCCAGGCCGCGAGCCACATCGAAAAAATCGACCAGGACCGCCGCCAGTGGAGCCATTTCCTTTACGGGGTGGACTGGGGAAATCCCGCACTCTACGATCTGGTCATCAACCTGGAGGCCATCACCATCGAGCAGGCGTGTCTGATGGTCGCCTCGCTGGTGGAGCAGGGCGGTTTCGAATGGACGCCGGAACGCCAGGCGGTGATGAACGACCTTGCCCTCGCCAGCCGCGTGCGCGCCGAACTGGCGGTGAATCCGTTCACGTCCAATCTGGAGGTCGACGTCAGGGCCTGCGGGGGGGCAGTTTCCGTCCGCGGAGATCTCTACGAGGAGTCGGAGGATGTCCAACGCGTGGCCCTGGCGGTGCCGGGGGTGACCGGGCTTAGTGTCGAAGTGCCTGCCACGCCAGTGCCCGCCTGAAGGCCGGCCCTGCCGCGACTGCGCCGTCTACCCGCCCTGCGTGTCGGGCACGCCCGTCCCCGCCAGCTCTTCCACTTTCGTGCCGAGGCAGTCGATCCGCTGCGCGGGAGGGTGGCCCGGCCCGCCGCTCGCGTGCCGTCCATGGGCGGCTTCCTCCATCACCAGGCGCAGAGTATCTTCCAGGGATGCCGCCAACGGCTCGACTTCCGGCTGGTGGAGCAGGCGGCAGTACTCTCTGGGAGGGATGGTTTCGAGAAGGATGCCGCTCCCTGCCGCGCAGGCGAGGAAGCGCGTGGTACTTGGCCGGCGGAGACGAACGAGAAATACGGAAGCGGCGTGCCACGGAAGTGATCCGGCCGTTGTGGACTGTGGTCGCCAGGACGATTTAGGCGATCGGGAAGACTTGCCGAACAAGGCGGTCCAGAGCGTCGGGCAGAATTGCCGAATATGGACCGTTGCTGCGCAAGCACTTTAAGAACAAAGAACTTAGCGCTTGGCCCGGAGAGTGCACTACTTCTCACCGAGGCGCTGAGAGCGTCAGAAAGAATAGGCTGAGGAGATCACAGACATGACGAACAATGTGGAACACAACGAGAATTCGAATCGCCCGGCGAGTGGGCTCGTGGGCAAGATTTTGATCGGTGGCGCGCTGGTGGCGGCCCTGGGCGGGTTTTGGTATCAGAGTTCGCAAGTCGCCTCGGTCCGCCAGGAACTGGCGCAGTCCCAGCAAAAGATCGATCGGTTCCACGGTGAGATGCAGACGAGCGTCGCCGTGGCGAAGACCGAAGTCAACGAGACACTTGCCAAGATGAACGAACAGGTAGAGCAAGCGCGCCGGGAGGCGCTGGCCGGCTCCCACAGCGTGCAGATCGCTGCCAAGCGGCAGACGGGAGAAGTGCTCACCACTCTCTCCGCGAAGAACCAGGAGATCACCCAACAGATCGATCGGATTAAGAACGACACCGATCAAAAGTCGGCGCAGGTGGACGAGACCCTGAATGGCATCCAGGGCGATGTCGGTACAGTTAAAACCGAGGCGGCCACCACCCGCACTGAGCTGTCGGCGACGAACGCGGATCTGAAGCGCGTGACCGGCGACATGGGCGTGATGAGTGGACTGATCGCGACCAACTCCACCCAGTTAGGCGCCCTGAGGAAGCTTGGAGAGAGAGATTACTTCGAGTTCACGCTGCCGAAGACCGGCGGACTGCAGCGGGTGGGTGACATCCAGCTCGCCCTGATGAAGGCCGATGTGAAGCGGAACAAATTCACGCTCGATGTGATGGCCGACGACAGGCGCGTCTCGAAGAAAGACAAGAACATCAACGAGCCGGTGCAGTTCTACACCAGTGGGGCGCGGATACCCTACGAAGTGGTAGTGAACGAGATCCGCAAGGACCAGGTGATCGGCTACTTGTCGGTACCGAAAGTGAAGGTCATTGCGAAGCGGTAAGTCTGGTTGAATTGCAGCCAAGAGCCGGAGCTGGGGGCGCGTCCCCCGGCTCCTTTTTTTGCGTCCTACCGAAAGGAATTGAGCAGGTCGCGGGCCAGGAGTTCGGCGCGGCGGGCGAGTTGAGCGGCAGCCGACGGATCCTTGGACTGAGCTTCATCGGCCTGGCTCAGGAAGGAGCGGATGCGATTGGCGGTATCGGCCTGGTCTTGGGACAGGGCGCGGCCGGAGAGCTGGCTGAGAGTCTGGCGAGCGAATTGGGCGCTCTGCCGATAGGATTGGCGTAACTCGGTCTGCTGTTGAGGAGTGAGAATCTGGCCGAAGGCGGGAGGCGGAGGAGTCGGCTGTGCGGGGGCCTGCGCCGGTTCGGGTTTTGGCTTAGGCGGATGCACACCCTGGGCGGGCGGGGGAGGCTGGTGCGCGGGCGGTGCTGTTTCCTGCGCCGGTTCGGGTTTTGGCTTGGGCGGAGGCACAACGGGAGCGGGCGGCGCAGGCTGGGACGCGGCCGGTGCGGATGCCGGTACAGGTGGAGGCGGAGGAGCCGGCGCCGGCGTCCGTCGAGACGATTTGCAGCCGCCGGCACTCAGAGCCATCACGGCCCACAGCGCGAAGATTGCCGAGCGGGATGTCATCATGGTTTCACGAGCGCAGGCAACAGGATCCGGAAACGTGTTCCGCGTCCGAGTTCACTCTCAACTTCAATGCTACCGCCGTGGAGTTGCACGGCGCGATAGACCATGGCGAGTCCAAGGCCGGAGCCATCCTTCTTGGTCGTGAAGTAGAGCTGGAAAATCTTTTCGCGCCGCGTTGCAGGGATGCCGACACCCGTGTCGGCGACCGTGAGCTGAGCGTCCTGGGCACGAAGTTCGACGTCCAGGGAGAGCGAGCCGCCTTGCGGCATCGCATCCAGGGCGTTGACGGCGAGGTTCATGAGGGCCTGCCGGAGAAGATCGGGGTCGCCCCAGAGAGGAACGCGCTCCGGCCTGGAGCTGAAGTGGACGGAGACGGAACGCCGGGCGGCGTCAGGCTCAACCAGGGCGGCGACCTCGCGGGCAATCTCGGCGAGGTCGAGTTCCTCCTGCGCCATCTCGACGGGGCGCGTGAAGTCGAGGAAGGTACGGACGACGCGGTCGAGGCGCTCGACTTCTTCGCCGATGACTCTGATCTCCTCCGCCGCTTCGGGAGAGTCCTGCCCGATCATGGAGTCGAGCAAGGCCAGGCGAGCCGCGATGGAGTTGAGTGGATTTTTGACCTCATGCGCAACTCCGCCGGTCAATCGATTGATGGCATCGAGACGCGAGAGCAGTCCCATTTGAGACTCGATCTGCCGGCGCCCCTCCGGGTCACGCAGGCGGATGAGTGCCCGCCCGTCCGCGAAGAAGTCCAGGGCAACCAGCAGTGGCGCCGGGCCGCCGGCGCCAGGCCACTCGATGAGACGCTCGGGCACGCTGCAGCGCTGTTCGAAGGCTTCCCGAAGAATTGGACCGAGGGAAGTGCCGGAGGCCTGAAAGCCATCGAGCGGCCGCCCGAGCAGGCGTTCGGACGCGCCGCCGGAAAGAATGAGCCGCTGGGCGGGGTCGAACAGGAGGATCCCCTCTTCCAGGCGCTCGAGCACGGCGCTCACGCGGCCGCGGAAATCGGCTGCGGTGCGCACGGTGTCACGCACCTCCGCGCCCAGCAGGCTCAGCTTGGATTGGACGGCGGCGAACTCGGGCGAAGAC
>JBEKDV010000335.1:0-8931 GCA_050014175.1 Candidatus Solibacter sp.
AATATTCTATTGCCTCGCCGCCCCGCCGAATACATTTCCCCTCGATTTTGTTTTGTACCGACACCAACCAGGGGCTCTGGATCCGGAATTTTGCAAGTCCCTAGGAAGCGCCTGCCCCACCATTAAGCCCTAATGCAGCAAGGCCACCCGCGAGGTTCGCGGGTGGCCTTGGGTTGGCGTACTGGTTGATGGTTTAGAACTTGAAGCGAGCCGAAAGTGCCAGGTGCCGGGCCTGAACCTGCGAGCTCTGAACCGTACCGAACGCCGCGTTGGTCTGCGCCCCAGTGGTGAAGTTCCAGGTCAGCGAAGTGTTCGGGTTGCTCGGGCTCATGTGGTTGAGGGTATTGAAGGATTCGACGCGCAGTTCGAGCGTCTTGCCTTCCGCGATGCGGGTCATCTTGGCCAGGGACAAATCCACCGTCCACAACCAGGGACCGTAGAAGAGAGTCGGAGGCGTATTGCCGAGACCCAGCGAGTTCGCCGCGGGCAGCGTGAAATTCGCCGCGTTGAGCGGAACCTGCAAACGCGGATCTTCCGTAGCCGAGGGAAGCTGTCCGGCCGGCAGGTAGATGTTGCTGCCCATCTGGCAGCGGAACGGCAGATCGGCGGTCGGCGTGCCCGTCCAGTACTGAGAAGGCTGGCCGGTGGCGCCGCAGCTAACCGTATACGGAGTGCCCGCGAAGATCGAGCCGTTGCCGTTGAGGTGCCAGCCGTCGAAAATCGCCTTACCCACGCCGTTGGCAAAGAACTTCCGGCTCACGTCGGGAATGTCATAGCCGAAGTTGAAGTTGATCGCGTGGCGGCGGTTCAGCACATTCTTGGTCAGTTCCGCGTTCACAAACTGCCATATCGTCGTCTGGCTGTCGTTGTTGTAGATGATGGTCCGGGAGAACGTGTAGTTGACGTTCCACTGTATGTGCCCGAACCGGCGGTTCAACTGCGCTTGCAGCGAATTGTAGTTGTTGGTGTAGCTATGCGTCATGTCGTAGATGTTGCCGAGGCCGGCATAGCCCGTCATCGCGCGAATCAGGTTCGTCGAATAGTAGCCGGGGTTGGCCGGGTTCGAGGTCGGATCGACGAATTGCGCCTGCGGGCAGCCGGCCGAAATGCCGCTGACCACGATCGGGGTGGCGCATCCCGAGGGCTTCCACGTGGTCAACGGCGCCACCGCGTTGCCGTCGTACATTTGGCCGTAGCCGTCCTTCAGCGCGTTGCCGACGTAGGAAACGTCCGCGATCAAGTGCCACGGCAACTCGCGCTGGATGCCGAAGCTCCAGTTGTAAGTCGCCTGCGGCGTGTCGGTCTGCGATCCGCCAATCACGTTCTGCGGCGTGAACACGGACTGCGCTCCGGACAGGCCCTGGAAGTTGGTGTAGACGACCGTGGGCGCCAGGAACGTCGGCGGGACCATCATCGGGCCCTGGCCGGCGCTCTGCGCGCCGATGTAATCCACCGTCCAGTTGCGGCCCGTGGTGATGCCGAAGCCGCCGCGCATGGCCGTCTTGCCGTCTCCAAACACGTCCCACGCGAAACCGACGCGGGGCGAGACCTGGATCGGCGCCACGTTCCAGAAGTGGGTGTTGTAGTATTTGATGCCGGAGTAGGGGAGAGTGCCGGCGGCATAAGAAGTAGTGTCGAAAGTGCCCTGCCGCACGTAGGGGAAGACCGCGCCGGTCTTGGGATTGATGGCGATCTTGTCCGCCGCCGGGCAGGTGGCGGTGGCCGACGAAATCGAGCAGGCCGGGTAGAGCAACTGGCCGACCGCGCTCGCGTTGTAGCTGGCCGTGTTGAAAAACCCGAGATTCGCCCCCACGCTGTTCAGGTCGCCCACACGATAGAAGCGTGCGCCGTAGTCGAACGTCAACCGGCGACTCGCCTTAAAGGTATCCTGCAGGTACCACTCGATCTGCGTGTAGTGCGCGTGGTTCACCAGCTTGGTGTTGTCGTCGCCGTAAGCGAAGATGCTGCCCACCATGGCATTGGCGTAGGGGTAGTTGGTGTCCAGCGGGTTGGCGCGGTCGGAACCGAAGTAATAGGTTCCGGCGGCGTTGTACACCGAGTACACGCTCACGTTGCGGGCCATCTTTTCGATGTAGATGCCGGCCTTCAACGTGTGCGCGCCGGCCACCTTGGTCACCTTGTCCTGAATGGTCTGCAACTGGTCGGTTCCGCTGAACGGCCAGCGGCTGTCCAGGCTGAAGGTGGGCGCGCCGTTCACGCCCTGGCCCGAAGACTGGGCGCTGTAATTCGAGGGCAGGCCGAAGCTGACAGCGGGCAGCAGGCCCAGGTAGTTGCTGCTGGCGGGGTTGATGCGCGGCAGCGTCAGGGCGTTGCCGTTGGCGTCCTTGAGCGGCAACAGGCTCTGCTGGTAGGTCCTGGCGCCGCTGGTGTTCGGATTGAGGCTGGTGTCGGTGGTCGGACCCACGCCCTGCAGGCCGCGGTTAATGCCCCAGGTGAATTCGTTGATGAGCGTCGGGCTGATGGTGTAAATCAGCGTGGCCAGTGCGCCCGCCGACTGCACGTGATAGCTGGCCGGGAACTGGCCCCATGCGCCGCCGGGAGGTCCTACCGTCACGTTGTAGCCGTTCTGCGCCTGGTAATCCTGCAGCAGGCGAGCGTAGAACTGCACCTTCGGAGAGAAGCTGTAGTCGACGCGCAGGATCTTGTCATCCAGCGGCCGCAACTGCTGCTGCGGGTAACGGAAGTTGTATCCCCGGTTGCCCGTGGGGTCGAGCGCCAGGCCTAGCGGATCGGGGTTCGGGAACAGGTTCAACATGGCCTGCCCCTGCGGGCTGATGCGGTTCTGGGGAATGATATTGCCCGGGAAGACCGTCTGCGTGGTCGGATCGTAGATCGGAATCTGCGCGCCCGTCGTGGTCACGCTCTTGGAGAAATCGCCCGTCTTCTCGGCCTGCGTCGGCATGGTGTACGTGGCAAAGCTGGTGGTGCTGTTGTACAGCTTGTCGTAGGAGAAGAAGAAGAACAGCTTCTGCCGTGCCTTGTTGAAGCGCGTGCCCGGCATGATCAGCGGACCGCCGACGGTGCCGCCGAAATTCTGGTAGCGGTAGCGCGGCCGCACCACGCCGGTCTTGTTGTTGAAGAATTCGTTGGCGTTCAGACTTTCGTCGCGGTAGTAGTCGTAGAGGCTGCCGTGGAACTGCGGCGTGCCGTTCTTGGTCGTCACCGTCAACTGCCCGGCGGTGCGCCCGCCGTATTCCGCGGTGTAGTTGGAAATCAGCAACCGCACTTCACCGATGGCATCGACCGAGGGGGAGATGTAACCGGTGTTGAGGTTGCCGGAGTCCTGGCTGGCCGCGCCGTCCATGTTGAGAATGATCTGGCCCTGCTGGCCGCCGTTGACGCCCGGAATGCCGCCGCCGTTCCAGCCGCGGTAATCGTACGATTGCGCCAGCGATTGCGTACCGGGCAGCGTCATAATCAGGCTGATCGGATTGCGGCCGCGCGTCGGAGTATCGACGATCTGGGTCAGGTTAATGTCGACGGAGCGGTCGGAACTGTCGGTGGCGACGTGCACGGAATTGGCCTGCACCTCGACCGTGCTGGTCACATCGCCGACTTCCAGGTGAATCTCGTGCAAGTCGACGCGTTCCTGCGCCTGAACGACGATGCCTTTCTGATCGTTTGCCTTGAAGCCGGTCTGCGCGACATGCAGGCTATACGAGCCCGGTACGAGGCCGGTAAACAGGAACGAGCCATTCGACTCGGTGGTGAACTTGCGTACTGTCTGAGAGAGATCGTGGGTTAACTGGACGTCGGCGCCTGGAATAAGAGCGCCGGCAGGGTCAACCACGGTTCCCGAGATTTGGCCCGTGACACTTTGGGCGTTGGCCGCGGGCAGCATTGCCAGCAGCAGAAAAAGTACTAACGCGAACAGACGAAATCTAAACACGACTAACCTCCCCGGATCCCCTTTTTGATTGTTTGGACTGCATTGGCCGCGAGCAAAGCGATTGCGGCGGTGGTTGAGGGAACGGTGGACGCGAACGAGCGACGTATCCGGTGCCCGAATGATGCGGCGCAACTCGGGGCCAACTTCGTTCTGTGCGACAGCAGAGTCGCTTGCATACACCTCCCCGCAGACTTGTATCGGTTGAAACGATTCAAAGTCTCGGTGCTGCCAGCATATAACCATGCTCTTCCGGTGTCAAGAAGAAAGGCTCTTCTGGATCTTGTCTTCTTAAACTCTTTTGAGGGATGCACCCCGGGGAACTACTCCGCCACCGGGGGATCGGGCACACGGGAGGAATTCCGGCGGGTAACGGTGGGGAGTCCTGGTCCGCGCGGGTCCCCCTGGACCCGCCGCCGGAAAGCGGAGGCAGGGGCCTCCGCGCGGGCGAGGGCGCCCGCCCCACCAAGCGCCGCCAACTGGGCCCGCCTGAGTCAAGTGGATAGCCAGTTGGACAAAACTGAGGGCGCTGCACGCTTCAGAAGGAGAAGCGGGTCTGGAACTCGATGCGCCGGTTGTTGGCGGTGCTGCCGCCGCCGCCACCGCCGCCGGGGCCGCCGCCGCCGAAGCCGGAGTTGATGCCGGTGGGCTGGCCGAACTGCGGGGAGGCGAGGTTGCCGACAAATCCGCCCGGATTGTAGTGGTTGAGCAGGTTGTTGAACATCACCGAGAAGGTGACGTTGTAGCGATGCTCGGTGGTATCGGCGCCGCCACCGCCACCGCGGCCGCCGCCGCCACCCATGCGCATGCCGCCGCCGCCGCCACGGCCGCCGCCGCCACCCATGCCGCCGCCGCGTCCGCCGCCGCCACCACCGCCACGGCCGCCGCCAGGAGGGCCGCCACCCTGGTCGCCACCGCCGGCGGCCAGGGCATTATTCGTGGCGCCGCGCTTGGGGCCGAAGCCGAAGGTACGGGCGACGCGCACGTTGAAGGAGAACAGACCGGCGCCGGTCAGGTAGTCGCGCGGCACCAGACCCTGGGTGACCCCCGGAGCCGGAGTGAGGCAGAAATCGCCGACCGGCGTCAGATCCGCATTGACGCAGGACGCCGTGGCGAAGAGCGGCCGGGAGTTGGTCAGGGTATTGCCATAAACGTCGCGGCCCAGCACAACATCGTAGGGGGCGCCGGATTGCAGCGTGATGAACGGGCTCAGCCGGATGTTGAGCGGCACGACCACCGAGCCGACCAACTGGAAGCGATGGCGGCGCTCCAGGGAAGAGCGTCCCCAATCCTGCAGGAAATCATAGGGATTGGTGGGCGTGCCGGGCAGGTCATGGGAGTGGTTGAACTGGTAGTTGCCGAAGAGCGAGACATTCTTGCTGAAGCGCGTGTTGAAGTTGGCCATCAGAATGTTCTGACTCATGAGGCCGCCGGATTCGTACTCGAAGAGATTGCCGGCGGCGAGGCCGTAGGGGCGCGCGCCGCTGCCGGCTTGGCCGGTAATATAGGTGCCGGGAAGCGGGGTATTGATGGGCACGGTCTGCTGCAAGTGCTTCGCGCGCGAGTTGGTGTAGGTGACGGCCACGGTGGTGTTGCGCGGCAACTGGCGCTCCACGCCGATGGCCGACTGCATCAGGTAGTCGGAGCGCAGCTTGGGATCGAGGCGATAAATGCTATTCTGCGCCAGCGTCAGGCTGGACGCCGGGGGAGCGTTGGGAAAAGTATCGGGATTGGTGAGGGTATACGAAAGCTGGTTGACGCCGTTGAGCAGCAAGGCGCGCTCGATCAAGGTATCCCCGACGCGGTCGTAGAACATGCCGAAGCCGCCGCGGACAACCGTCTTCTGGCGGCCGCCCTTGGCTGTTCCGGGCGCCCAGGCGAAGCCGAGACGCGGCGCGACATCGCGATGATCGGTGATGTTCGTCTGCCATTCATAGCGCAGGCCGTAGCTGATGGTGAGGTTAGGGCGCAAGCGCCAATCGTCCTGCGCGAAGACGGCGACATCGTACTGGGTGATGCTGGAATAAGGGTTGCCGGTGTCAATGTTGAACTGCGACGCGCCGCCGCCCAGCAGGCGGATCTGGGTGGGGGTGAAACCGGCCTTCTGCAGCACGAGAGTGCGGGTGTACTGGGCCACCGCGGAAAGGGTGGTGAGCACCGGGTTGCCGCTGGAGTCGGTCACGATGTTGTTGTTGGCGTCCAGCACCGGCGCGGATGCGCCCAGGAAGGAGAAAACGCCGCCGAAGCCGTTGGGCGACATACTGCGGTCGCTTTCCCGGCGCGCGCGCACGCCGTAGCGGAAGGTGTGCGCGCCGTGCAGGATGGACGTGTTGTTCTGTAGTTCGAAGTGCTCGCGGGTATCGTAGTTGTTGCCTTCGTTGGCGCCGCCGCTGGTGAATGCGCCGGACACGCTGATCTGCGGCAGCAGGTTGCCGATCTGGTCCGAGTAGGTGCGGGTGTACTGGAAACGCGTCTCGTTGACGATTTTGGGGTTGGCGATCCAGGTTTCGGTGAGCATCAAATTCTGATTGTTGCCGGTGGAGTTGTAGGCGGCTTGGGCGTAGGGCGGGGGCAGGCGATAGCCGCCGACGCCCATGTTCTCGCGCGAATTCAAGCCGTACTCGAAGCGCGCCACCAGGGTGTTGTTGGTGGAAAGCTGGTAGTCGAAGCGGGGCCCGATGGAGGTGCGCATGTTGGGCGTCACCACGGCCTCCTGAATGTTCGATTGCAGGAAGGAAACGGGATCGACGTAGATGGCGTTGACCAGCGCGTTATCGGTGATCTGGCGGCGGTTGAAATCGAAGAAGTAGCTGGCGCGCTTGCCCATGGGGCCGCCGATGTTGGCGGTAAACATGCGGCTGGAGAAATCCGGCTTGTTGGTGGAGATGGGGTTGCGGGAGTTTAGAGCGCCCTCGCTATCGTTGAAGCCCAGGCTGCCGCGCACCTTGTCGCTGCCGGGTTTGGTGAGAATCTCGATGCGGCCGAAGCCCAGCCGGTCGTATTCGGCGGAGAAGGGATTCTGATTGATGCGGATTTCGCGGATGGATTCCTTGGGAGGAAGTTGGCCGCCGCTGAAGCCATCGATATAGATGGAGCCGCCATTGGGTCCGGCGCCGGGGCCGGCGAGCGCCTGCAAAGCGTCGGAAAGATCGTCGGGATCGTCGGGGAGGGCGGCCAGGTCTTCGCCGCGCAACACCAGGGCGGTGGCGTTATTGTCGGGTTCCACGCTGAGCGTGGTGGTGTTCTCGTCGGCGACGGTGATCTCCTCCTTATTGCCGGCCACCAACATCTGGATCGGCAGTACGAAATTGCCCCCGCCGGTAATGTTCACCGGCTTATTGACGGTGGCAAAGCCGGGTAAGACCGCCTTGACGGTGTACTGTCCGGGGGCGAGGCCCTGAAAAACGTAGGTTCCGTCGGCCTGAGTCTGGGCGTTCTTGGTGACGCCTCTGCCGGTGAGCGTGATTTTGGCGGCGGGAATGACCGCGCCCGAATTGTCGGTCATGGTACCGCGTAAAGTCCCGGTGGAAGCCGCGGGTTGGGCCATCGCGGGCGAGACGAACAACGCGACCGCCAGCAGGAAAGCGCAGATGTAACGCAACTTGGGCATACCTGTCCTCAATGTCCTTCTTTCTTGAATCGGATCGGTCTGGTTGATGCGAGGTAGTTCATTACTGCCCGGTGTCTCCGCCACCGCCGCCCAGATTCCAGCCGCTCATGATGTCGCGGGTGGCAGTGGGGGAAGCCGTCAATAGGGGTTCGACACCGGCAAGCAGCATAATTACGGTGGCCCGCCCGCTCTCGGTGCCCTGGGTGGTGGAAACCATGATGGCGTCACCGGTTTTGAATTCGGAAATCGGCATGGCGGGCAGGTTGTCGAGCATCTGGTTGATGTCGCCGCCGCCGCGCCCGCCGCCGCCGGGGCCGCGTCCCATTCCGCCGCCCGCGCCGCCCGCGCCGGCCATGGCGCCGCGTCCCGCTCCGGGGGCGCCCCCGCCGGGCATGGCGCCGCCGCCGCCGGGGCCGCGTCCCGCTCCGCCGCCCGCGGCATCGCCTTGCTGCGCGCCCGGCGCATAGCGCCGCGCCAGCATGCGGGCCGTCATTTCGGGCAGTTTGCGCACGGTGGAATCGGCATCGATCTTGATGACCAGCGTCTTCTTGGTGGCGAGGTCCTTGACGGTCATCTCGCCGGCCGGGAGATTGATCGCCGTGACCGTGGCCGCGATCTGGCGGAAGGTCCCGAAGGCGACCTTTTCGGCCAGGATGGTGGCGCCATCGTCGCTCTTATTGCCCAGGACGCGCAACTGGTCGCCGATCTTGATTTCCGGGAAACTGCTGGGCTTGGCATCGCTGAAACGGGCCGAATCGAGGGAGTAGCGGTGGTAGGAGGTCTTTTCGGAGGGCTGCACGGTGAAGTTGCGCGATCCGCTCTTGATGGTGACCGTTTTGGCGGCCGGGTCGAGGGCGGTCACGGTGCCGGTAGTGCCGCGCTTTTTCCAGTCGTCCTGATCTTTTTGCTGCAGGGACGCCACATCGCTCTTGCTCATAATGAGGACGGCGGTGGCGGCCCAGGTTTTGGGGTCGGTGGGAGGGGGGCCGATGATCACGGCGCGATCCCCGGCGGTGAGGGTGGAAAGCGCGATCTTGCTGCCCTTCTTGGGGTCGGTTTCCCCTGGAGGAATGCGCAAAATCAGGGTACGTTCGGTGGTGGTCACCGAGACTTCCTCGCCCGTATCGCTCTTCAAAGACAGTTTGTTGGCGTCGGCGCTGACGGATGTGACCGTGCCGGAGACTTGGGCGCGGCTGGCGGCGGGCGGCGTCTGCGCGGAAGCGGAGACCGCGGCCACGATGGCCAGGAGCGCTGCCATGGCAGTAGAAAACTTCATTCTTTCCCCTTGTGAGGTATATAACGTTCTCTTCAGCAGGGGCGACTCGGAGCCGTGGATGGTTACTCCCCCGGCACAACAAATAGCTCAGGGGGGCCACCGGCGAGGTCTTGCGGGGGCCGGGGGAGGGTTGGGCGG
>JBEKDV010000336.1:0-8920 GCA_050014175.1 Candidatus Solibacter sp.
GCTCCACGGATTGAGCATAGGACAGGTGCCGGGCTGCCTGGCTTTCCTTCGCGCGAAGCTAGCCTTATTACGCGATACAGCAGCCTGATCGGCGGGCGCTTCTCTCGCGGGGCGGTCGCGCCGGGATCCACCACGGAAAAGCGCGCTCAGCCATGGGAGGGAACGTCCGGGGAGGGAACGGAGTCGATTTACGTCAACCACGCCTTCCAGAAGATGTCCAAGCCAGGATCGCAACGCCGAAATTGAGATCGCTAAAGGCGGATCAGTCCCCACGAGTCGGCTGCCGGCGCGACAAGTTGGAAGTGCTCACCGAACGAAGGTTACTAGACAGCCACCCTCAGCTTGATCCCATCGTTCGGCGCATGCACGAGGTCTTGCTTCGTGCCGAGGTACCGTTCCGTAGTCTGCACTGAAGCGTGGCCCAACAGCAACTGGATCTGCTCCAACTCGCCGCCGGCAGCCCGGCACATCTTCGCGCAGCTACGACGACAATCGTGGGGTGCAATTCCGGGGACACCCGCAGCCGCAGCGTACGGCTGAAGTAGCTGCCAGACGACCTTCTCGCTCATACCGGTGCCTTGCACCTGCCCCGCGCGGTTCACGGGGCGGAAGATATATCCATCAGCGACCCCGGCCGCGGACGTCCACGCATCGATTGCCACCTTCACCCACGTCGGCACCGGGATCGTTCTCACACGGCCGTGCTTCCCAACGAGATCCATGATGCACCAGCGGCCATCCCGCTGCTGGACGTGGTCCATGGTGAGGGCCGCTACTTCGGATCGCCGGAGCCCGCAGCCCAGGAGCACGGCCAGGATTGCCCGGTCGCGCAGGCCCTTGGTCGTAGTGATGTCCGGCGTATTCAGCAGGGCCTGTGCCTGCCGCACGGAAAGCCAGTTGCCCATACGCACGCCTTTCGACGCAACACCCTTCACGCGGGTGATCCCGGCGGCCAGCTCCGGCGCCAGCAAGCCGTTGTCGGCGGCCTCTATGGCGAGCTTGCGCACCGCCGTGATCCGTACGTTGATGGAAACGGCGCCGAGCCCGCGGGCCTCCAGTGCAACCCGCCAGGCGGCGACCGTCGCCTTGGTGAACCCGGGCCTCGGCTCCTCGCCATACCAGGCGAAGAATTCGTCGAGCCCCAGGTTGTACACACGACGCGTGATCGGCGACGAGACGCTATCCAGCACCAGGCGCTTCAGTCGCCGCCAGTGGGCAGCCTGCGGAACAACAATCAAATCAGTCATTTAGGTCCTCTTAATGGGCCTTATCGGTAGCCATGTGAACCTTACCTCTTAGCGGCGGGGACATGGCGTTAATCAACCAAATAGCTTCCCACCAAACACGCGGCGCGTTCCTAAACATGCGATATCGATTATTTCGAGCTGGATAAGGTAATGAAAGGTGGCTCCGACAGGAGAGAACTGGGCATATACTAACTGGCAGGGAGCCAAATTGGAATCCCGGTTGGAGTTTGGCATGCCGGAGAGCAAACCAACGCCGGCGGTTAGCCCAGAAGATCTGGCCAACCACTACGAACGGGTTTCAAATAGACTCCTTGGAGGGGTTGTCGTCCCCTTCCTCGGCGCCGGGGTTAATCTCTGCGACCGGCCGCCGGGTTTTGAGTGGGTTCCTGATCAGAAAGACTTCCTGCCAAGAGGAAGCGAGCTCGCCGATTTCCTCGCGAAGCAGTTCGTTTATCCGAGAAGCGGACGCGACCTTCTGCAAGTGTCCATGTACGGCGAATTGACAGATGGCCGCGGAGGCCTTTATGACCAGCTCGATTCCATCTTCAGAAGACGCTACCCGGCCACCAGCGTTCACCGCTTCCTTGCCGCTTTGCCTGGACCCGCTCCTCTGGCCCGGTTGCCGGAGAACCACTACCCCCTGATCGCCACTACGAACTATGACGACCTGATGGAGCAGGCGTTCGACGAGGTCGGACAACCCTACGATCTGGTTTTTTTTCTCCCCGAGGAAGAACGCCGGGGATCGTTTTGGCATCAGGAGCCCGGCAAGGCTCCCAACCCGATCCCGGTAGGCGACGCGAACGCGTACAAGTACCCGTTTTTCGAACAGCGCCCGATGATTCTCAAGATTCACGGCACTATCAATCTCGTCAACGAAGAACTGGAAGGCTACGTGATTTCCGAAGACCATTACATCGACTACCTGGCCGAGGATCCACTCGAGACGCTCTTGCCATCCCGGGTGGTTACCAAGCTTCGGAAGAGCCATCTCTGGTTTCTCGGTTACAGCCTTTCAGATTGGAACTTCCGAGTTTTCCTGCGACACCTGCACCGCTCCGATCGCGACCAGTACCGTAGCTGGGCCGTGAAGGAAGATGTCCGTTCGGACGAGAAGACATATTGGGACAAACAGGGCGTGGACGTCTTTCCCGTGACCCTTCAGGAATACATCCCTGGCCTGCGGGTTGTTCTCCTCAAGAACCTGCCTAAACAGTCAACTGGGGCTTCCCCCGGATGAGCCACCCCGCAGCCAACAACCGGCCGCTCAGCGACCAGTCCGAGGGTCCGTGTCCCTATCGCGACCTGCTGCCGTTCGAGGAATCGGACACGTCCTACTTTTTCGGCCGCTCGGACGAAATACGCCTCATCGCCGATAACCTGCGCGCCTCGCGCCTCACCATCTTGTATGGGCCCAGTGGCTCGGGTAAGACATCGCTGCTCCGCGCCGGCGTCGCGGCGCGTCTCCGCGACCAAGCCCGCCCCGAACAGGGGCAATCTGGCAGCGCTGAGTTCCTCACCGTCTACTTCAAGCTCTGGCAGCGCGACCCGGTGCGCGAGCTGGCCAACGAGATCGAGGACAGCCTCCAGGTCACCTGCGGACCGGCCGACGCACCTTTCGAACCCGCAGACTCGCTCGCGCAGATGGTTCCTGGCTGGCGCCAACGCTACCGTTTCGACGGCGATTTCCTCATCATCCTTGATCAATTCGAGGATTTCTTCAAATATGCGCGCCGCGACGAGGCAAACGGCGGGTTCGCGGCGGAGCTGCCCCGGCTGCTTCGGGGCGATCGCCTCTTCGTCAACGTCCTGATCGCGATCCGCGATGACTCCCTCGCCTTGCTTGATCACTTCAAGGCCCACATCCCCAACTTGCTGAACAACCGCTTGCTGCTCCCGCATCTGAGCCGCCAGGCGGCGATCTCAGCGATGACTGAGCCGCTGCGCGTGTTCCGCGAACAATACGGCGAAGGATCGGGCCCCGTCTCCCTCGATCCGGTTCTCGCAGGAGAAGTCGCGGACGAGATAACCGGAGCACAACAAAAGCTCTCTCCGTCGGACGCGCACCTCGTGCAAGCCCCTTACCTTCAACTCGTGATGACCCGCTGGTGGCGCGCCGAAAAGGCCAAGTCCTCTTTGGTCCTCAACGGGGACACGCTGCGCACCGAACTCGGTGGCGTCAGGCACATCGCCGAAACCCATTTCGCCGACTCAGTGGGCCGCCTGCCGCCCGAACAGCGAGAGACGGCGGCGGAGGCGTTCGAGTCGATGGTAACCCCGGGGGGAAGAAAGATCGCACAAACAGTCTCCGAGCTCGCCGGCAAGGGGCTGAAACCGGAGCTGGTCGGCGCCATGCTCGCCACGCTTCAGCAGGATCGCATCGTCGTCGCCGTTCCTCCGCCGAAGGGTTTCCCAGACGAAGATCGATGCTACGAATTCTCGCACGACGTCATTGCCCAGGCCGCCCTGGAGTGGTACAAGGGCGAAAGGAAAGACCGCCTGACGCGCGCGCGCGAACGGCGGAAACGGATCTTCATCGGCACAGCGATTTTCTTCCTGCTCATCGTCGTGGCGGGCTTTGTATGGCGGGCACAGTCCGACATCCGCCAGCTGAAGCTCAGCCAGGAGGCGTCTGAGGCGGTCCGAGCCGGCGACGCCCAGGTTCTCAAGGGAGACTACGGCGTGGCATTGAGTTCCTACCAGAACGCGCTCGGGCTGTCAGAGGAACTATCCGATAAGCCGAGGCAACTAATCGCGTTGCTCGATCTCGGCAGGGTCAGCGTTCTCAAAAAGGACTACGAACAAGCCGGGCGCCTCTACCAGCGATCATACGAACTCAGCAGAAGGCTAGGAGCCAGTGACGCTGAGGCACAGGTCCTGGAGCAGCGCGCTTCCCTGCAGGAACAGCTCGGCAAGCTCCCAGAGGCACTGAGAATCTACGGCGACGCCCAACGCGCCTACCAGCGTGCCGGCGATCACGAGGGCAGCGCACGTGTGTTGGAGAGGCTCGCTACGAACGCCGAAGAATCCCGCGACATCAACCAAGCCGACCTTTATTACCAGGAGGCCCTAAAGAGCTACACCGCGGCGGACCATCGATTGGGGATATCCCGCGTTCAAAGCGCGCTCGACCGCTTGCGGGGTTGGGGCTTTTTAGTGGACCTTCACGAGCCTCGCATCCACCGTCTCATAGATGCCAGCATCGACATCGGCCGTGATGTTCCCGAGGCAGGCATCCGCAACACGATCAACCTGCCCAACATCCTGATCTCCAGGCACCATCTGTTCATTTACCAGAGCAAAGTTGTGGAGGACCTCAGATCGACAAATGGGACCACGATCAACGGTGTGGTGCTGCCGTACGCCAGAACCGCCCACCTCCACGACGGCGATATTATCGTGGCCGCCGGTGTCCACGCCTTCCAGTTCCAGGACTCCAAACCGGAGAAGACGCCCAGCCCGCCCCCGCGCGTCTGGGGCCTCCTGGTGGATGGTGCCACAAGATCTTTTCAATACCTGACGAACACCTCGTACTCCCTGAATTTCACAGAAGAGAGGCTGTCGCTCGAACCAAGGCAGAACCCCTCCGCGCTTTTCCTCATCCGCCTGTCGAAGGGAGACATTCAGGTCTTCTACAAAGAGGACGAGTGGTCCATCCTCGTGTCTTTTGTCAACAAGGGTGAGTACGAGGCTTTTATCCTGAAGAGCGGTTCCTGGCTGCCGGCGGCCGGAATCGCCATGGAGTTCATCCAGCTAAGTTCGGACAAGAAAACTGTCGTGCGACGCGGCCCAGATTTCCAAATCGTTCCGTTCGGCGGCTGAGGTGCACTGGTCTTGCCGGCGAGAATGCTTCTGCCAGTACAGCACTTGACAGCACTACTGGTATCCCGTAGTATCATGAAGTTGGAATTTGACTGGCGCGACGGGTTGGCATCGGCTTTGGCGGATCCACATGCAAGGTAATTATCGCAGGCGCGCCTATCCTTGGGTTGAGGGCAGCAGGACGTCAGTTAGCTTTGACCGAATCACGCGCCATCCGGAGCACAGAGCGGGGCTGGAGCCGATTGCTGGCGGTAACAGCCCATACCAACAACGATCCCGGGCTATCCTTCCCTGGCGAGCCATCGGCCACTGGCCTCCGGAATCCGAAACCCAGAACGATATGCGGCATTATCGCCTCCTGTTTTGATTGGCATTTACGCCTTCGTCCCGGCCATCGACCTCCAGGCGTTTTCGGCCGTGATCCGCACCTTGCGGTTGTCGCTCTTCAACTTCGGAAGAATCGCCGCCGCGGCGTCCGCCGACCCGATCCTGGCGAGACCGATGAGCGCGGCGCATTGCCAGTGCTCCTGCGGCCGTTCCAGCGCGCTCTTGTAAACCGCCATCGCCTCAGCCATGTTCCCTTCCCTGACCTGTGCGTCCGCAAAACGCAGCATGCCATCGATCACGTCGCCGGCCTGTGTGTCGGAGAATGCCTTCGTATCCGGATAACGCGGCGCCGTGGCGGGCCGTTTGCCGATTCGCCCGAAGGCCCTCACGCCCATCGCCGCAATATCCTTGTTGGGCGAGCGCATGGCCTCCAGACACAGGGGCACGGCGCTGGGCGCGCGGCGGTGCCCGAGCGCGGCCAGGATGCGCGGTCTGAAATCGTCCGGTGCGTCTTTGTAAGCTGCCATCAGCGCTTTGTTGGAGGCATCGCCAGAGATGCGCTCCAGGCAGTACACCACCTCTTCGCGCAGATCCGCGCCGCCGATCCATTTCGCGATTACCGGGACCGAGTCCTCACCGGCGATGTTGGAAAGCAGCCGCAGCGCATGCACCCGCACAGGCTGCGCGTAGCCCGGGCCGGCGATTTCGACCAGGCCCTTCACCACGGCGGCCCGGTTAGCCGACGCGGGGTCTTTGCCCACCGTGTGGACCATGGTGGCCAATGCTTCCCTCGCCGCCTTTCCCACGCCTGTCTGGTTGGCGGCCAGCTTGCCGAGTTGCGGGATAACGGCCGGAGACGCTTCGCCGGCCTGCCGCCACGCGGCAAATCGCGTGTCGGCGCTGTCGCTCTGAATATCGGTCAGGAACTTCTGATCGTCCGCCATTTCGCCTCCTTACAAGTGCCACGGGCCCCGGCCCGGGCGGCTCAACAGCCGGTTGGCTTCCTCGTCGTTGATGAACCGTTCGTTCACCGGATCCCACTCCAGCTTGCGCTGCAACTGAAACCCGACGTTCCCCAGGATGCACAGCGAGGCCACGCGGTGCCCCGCCTCCATGGCCATGATCGGCTTCTCGCGGGTGCGCACGCACTGCTCGAAGTTCTCGTTATGTCCGGGACTGCGAAAAACCTTGCCGCAGTCGCATTGCGAAGCGAAGTCCTTCACCTTCTGGTCGGTCGCGGTGGTGGCGCCGTCGCCGTAAGTGACCGTGAGTCTCCCCTTGTCGCCCCAGTACACGGCACCGTAGCGTGCCTCGATTTCGGTGGAAGGCGTGCCTGGCTGGGCCCACACCAGCGTCCAGTCCGGGTTCTTGAACTCGTAGGTCACTTCCATGGTGACCGCCGAGTCGTACATGCCGTCGTGCGGCGGCTCACCCTTGGCGTCGATGCTCACCGGCCCGGTATTGTCGGCGCCCATGATCCAGCTCGCAATGCTCATGATGTGCGCGCCGCGGTCGCGGATCTGGCCGCCTCCGAAGTCGATGAGCCAGCGGAAGGAGCCGTGGGTATGCTTCGGATTGTAAGGGAGCCAGCGCGCCGGTCCCACCCACAGGTCGTAATCGATCTCGGGCGGCGGATCGCTGTCCGGGGTCCAGTCGCCCACCGGACTGGCGTAGTGCCAGCAGGTCACTTTCCGCACCGTGCCGAGCTGGCCGGCGCGGATGTAATTGGCCGCCTGCCACGCCGCCACCTGCGAGCGGCCTTGGGAGCCGATCTGCACCACGCGTCCATAGCGGTCGGCCGCCGTGACCATGGCCCGGCCCTCCTCGATCGTGTTGCAGGCGGGCTTCTCGCAGTAGACATCTTTGCCCGCCTGGCAGGCCATGATGGTCGTCAGAGCGTGCCAGTGGTCGGGCGTGGCGATATAGACCGCATCCACGTCCTTGTCTTCGAGCAGCCGACGGAAGTCCCGATAGGTTTTTGGCTTGCCCCCGACGCGCGTGGCCGCGGCATCCAGGCGCGTGGCGTCCACGTCGCACAGCGCCACCGAGAGCGCCGGGCTTCTCAGGCCCGTGCCGTCGCCGCCTTGTCCGGGCGTGGGTGGAAGCGTCTTGCCGAGTTCCGCTTCGGGGCGCAGATGCGTCCGCCCGCGCCCGCCGATTCCGATATGCCCCAGCCGCAGCGTGTCGCTCGGAGCCGGTTGTCCCTGACCCAGCACTCGCCGCGGCACGATGTCGAACAGCAATGCTCCGCCGGCCGCGGCCGAAGACTTAAGAAGGTCTCTTCGCCTCATGGATTACTCCTTTCTCAAATGGTCTGCAGCAACTCGCGGGTATGCCGCACGCACACTTCCAGGTCCTCACATTGCTGCCGGCCGGGGTCTTTTCCCGGTGGCGAGGGAATCGCCGGAGTCGGCTTCCCGCGCTCCGCCAGCGCGAGAAAACGGCTGAACTCCCAGGCCGGCATCTTGCGATAGTTGTCCCAGAACTTGGGGTCGAAGACGGCAAATACGCGGGGCTGTCGGGAAACCAGGTTCTCAAAAATGAGCGGAACGCCGGGCCGCATCGCCATAAACTTCTTGATCCACCCGTCGATGTCCACATTGCCGTCGCCCATGTTCACCCATCGCACCGCAACGCCCTCCGGCACGCGCCACAGCGCGCTGTCGCGGAGGTGCGAGGTTTCGGCATAGGGCCCCAGCATTTCCAGCGTCATGTGCGGATCTTCCAGCATCCACACGGGGTTGGCCGAATCCAGGCAAACGCCCATGATATCCCTGCCCGCCGCCTCCACCATCGCCTTGAGCTCACGAGCCTGCAGGTCCCCGCCGTGGTTCTCCACCGCCAGTTTGACGCCCGAGTCCAAAATACGGGAACGCATCCCGCGCACGGCGCGCAGCATGTTCTCGATGTGCATGTCGATCTCGGGGCGCTCGGTTGCGCTGCCCAGGACACACCGCATCGAGCGGGCGCCGAAGATTTGCGAGGCTCTCAAGGCAGGGGCCACCTGCTCTTCGACCGTGCCCAGTCTGGCATCGAACGACTTCGAGCTGGGACAGACCGATCCATGCGCGAGGACCAGCGAAATGCCCAGTTTATCGGCATGCGCGCGGACCTGTTTCACGGCGGATTCGTCGAGCAGCACGTCGCGCGGCAGGGAGATCATGGCGTGGAGGAGGTCGATTCTGGACAGGTAATCGAGGAACTCGGCCGGCGTCCATTTCATTTGGCTGACGCTGCCTTGAATGGCCCCCAGTTCCGCCTGGGGGCGCTGCGCCGAAGCGAAGGTCTGCGCCATGGCAATTCCGGCGCCAGCCAGGAAAGCTCTTCTGTCGATCGGCATAACGGACTCCTCTTCGATTAGACCTCGATCCCGGCTTTGCGCATGACCGCCTGGGCGGTTTGGAGGCCCAGCCTGGCGCCATCCTCCGCCGACATCTCTTTCGGGATCCGCCCGATGGGTTCGGGACTCACGCTTCCTTCCCAGCCCATCTCCCGCAGCGTCTTGAATATCCCAACCAGGTCGA
>JBEKDV010000337.1:0-8909 GCA_050014175.1 Candidatus Solibacter sp.
GGCCGCCGAGCCGTGCGCCTTCCGCACCATGTCGGCCACTGCCCGGTTGGCCTCCCGGCTCTGGTCGTAGTCCCACTTCGCCACTTTAGCGAGCGATTCGTCGAGGGTCGCGGTCTGCGCCGGAGCCATCGGGCAGAGCAGCGCCGACACAAACCAGATCAGAACTGAGATTTTTCTCATCGTTGTCACTCCCTCATTATTTGTTTCCGGCCGCCAGCCTGGCGGTGGGCGTCGCGTCCGCTTTCAGATCGCCCAGCGCGTACTGAATACCTGCCAGGAAATGCTGCAACAACCGTGGATTCCAAAACGTGGCCGGGTTGTGCCCCAGGACGCTGTAGTACACCCGCCCGCGGTGGTAAGTCTTGATCCATGCCACCGGAAAGTCCTTGTCCGCCAGGCGTGCCGGCCAAAAGCGCCGTTTCCTGGGATCGAAATCGCTCTTTTCGAGATCGATGCTCAACAGCACGTGCAGCTTCTCCCGGGAATACGGCTCCTGGAACTGAAAGATCTGATCCTGAATCGGGAATTCCTGCCCCTGGAACGCGGCGTTCACCGGGTTCCCGGGATCTTCCACGCGGACGTAGACGGTATCTTGCGGCTGCCACGGATGGCCGCCGTTTTCGTAACCGCCCACCATGTCTCCGAAGGCCGGGAACTGATCGTACTTCGGATACTGCACGAAGGTGGCGCCGCCGCCGGCGTGGAATGCCACGAATCCCCTGCCATTCGCCACGAATGAAAGCAGCGACTCGCGCAGTCCCGGGTCATTGGTCAGCACACCCGTGGTGTTGTTGAAGCAGATGGCGTCGAACTGCTTCAGGTTGTCCGGCCGGAGAGCCTCGATGTCCGTGCTGAGCACAGCGGTGTAGGCGCCGGTCTTCTTTCCCATAGCTTCGATGGCGTAGTTACCGTGCGGAATCGAGTCGTGGATATCGGGGCGGCGGCCGGGGTCGGCCACGTTGACATTCAGGATGAGCAGCTTGCGCGCGCGCTTCGGCCTGGCGGGAGCCCTGGCGGGCAAGGCTGCGTCGATTTTGGCGCGGTCGGCAACGCTCAGGCCGGCTCCTCGAGCCGCTATGGCCGCGGCCCCAACGGCCAGCACGATCGAACAGGTGCGGATAGGATTCATCGGTTCACAGATGCCAGGGAGACCGCATCGGCCGGGTCAGCCAGCGGTTGGCTTCGGCATCGCCCACGAACTCCTCGCGCACCGGATCCCAGCCCAGCTTCCTTCCGAGGTTCATGGCGATCCACTCCTGCTGCACCACCGTCTGGTCGCGGACGGCAACCTCTACGTTGCAGATGGTCTTCTGCCCCGTGCGAATGGCGTTCAGCAGATTGCGGCGATGATTGTCGCTCCGCATGACCCGAACCTGGTTCGGTCCGATGATCTCGCGGGCCAGCGACTCGGGATGGGTCACGAGGCCCTCCCGGCTGACGTAAATCCAGCCCTCGGAACCGAAGATCACGCTCGCGCCGGTCGAGGGCAGGGAGTAAAACTCCTTGGCCCGCTTCTTAGCCGAAACCATGTCCATGTGGATCAGGCGTACGCCATTCGCGTATTTGTGCTCCACGGTCCATTCGTTCGGGGCGTCGCGAATATCGGTGTAGAACGAGCACTGGCCTTCCACTTCGATGGGCCCCGTGGCGTCGGCGTCGTTCACCCACTGGGCAATGTCCACGTCATGAATGCCCCAGGCGCCATCCAGACAGCCCAGCCCGTAATCGCTGATGAAGAGCCAGGCGGCGGTCGAGACTCGCATGTCGGAATACGGCGCCCACGGCGACGGGCCCAGCCACATGTCGTAATCGAAGCCCGGCGGCGGTTCCTTGGGCGTTCCGTACAGGTGGTCGTAGGGACCGTGCACCGACCCGATCATGATGGTCTGCAACTCGCCGATCTTGTGGTTGCGGACCAGTTCCACCGCGTGGCGGTAATTGAAGCTGGAGCGCTGCTGGGTGCCGAACTGGAAGGACACGCCGCTCTCGGTGACCGCCTGCCGGACGGCCTTCGCCTCGGCGACCGACAGCGCCAGCGGTTTCTCGCAGTACATGTGCCTGCCGCGGCGTGCCGCCTCGATGGCGATCAGCGGGTGCCAGCGCTCCCCGGTAGCGATGAGGACGGCATCGAGATCGGGGCGGGCCAGCATCTCCCGAAAGTCGTTGTAGGTAGCACAAGCGTAGTCGCCGTTCCGGGTGTTCACGTTGGCCGCCATGCGCTCGCGCGTGGCTTGCTGCACATCGCAGATGGCGGCCACGCGCACATCCTCCTGCGACAGAAAGCCCCGCAAGTCGCCGCTTCCCTGCCGGCCGACGCCGATGGCTCCCATTACGATCTTTTCGCTCGGCGCCACGTAGCCGTCGCGCCCCAATGCGGACGAGGGCACGATGGCCGGAAATCCGGCCACCACGCCGCCCGCCACGGTCTTCAGAAAATCACGCCGCCCGTTCATGCGGAATGTCCTCCTTCGCTGTAATGTTCTCGACATTCAGGCCCGGCCACCACCTTCCCGGTGGAAATTGCCGAGTCGCGGAGTTTGCTACCAAGTCACCTTCGCTTGCAAGGTGACCATCCGCCCCCCGAGACTGCTGGTGATCTGCCCGAACGTCGCGCTGGTCGGGCTGGTGCTGGGCCCGCCCCAGTTCGGATGGTTCAGCGCGTTCTTGGCTTCAAGGCGGAGTTCCAAATTCGACTTCTCGTACAGCCGGATCTTCTTGATCCCGGACATGTTGAAAACTTGGAGGCCGGGGTTGCGAACACCGGTCAACAGTGGCGGGAAGCTCTGGTAGTTACTGGCGAGCTGCTGCGCCGAAACGGTGTTGAAGCCGGCCGCGGTATTAAAATACTCCTGTATCGTTCGCTGGGATTTCGGCAGCACGATGTCGTGCAGGTTGCCCGTAAAGAGAATGTTGCCAAAGCTCATTGGTGAGCCGCTCTGCGCGGTGTAGACCGCCTCCACCTGCCAGCCTCCCGCGATGCGATCGGCCCATCCGGAAAGCGACGGCAGGAAGTGCCTGCCCTTGCCAAATGGCAGCTCGTAAATCCCATTGATGCCGAGCTGCTGCGGCCGGTCCGACGAAGAGATGCTGTGTTCCAGCGGGCTTTGGATGCCGTTCTGCCGGGCGTCGGCTTCCATAAACTTCGACCAGGTGTAATTGGACTGCACGGTAAAACCGTGCGAGAAGCGCTTCTCCACCCGCACTGACAAGGCGTGATACCAGGAAAAGCCGGAGTCGTCCGTGGATGTCACCCCGGTGAATTCCGGGTAGGGCAGCAGCAGTTGCGAAACCGCCACGGTGGGAGTAGCCAGGGTGGTGCTGGCGAACTGCGAGATGCCGTAGAAGGGATTCGGGACTTGGGCAGCCAGTGCGTTGATGGTAGCATTATCGCGGACCGATGACCGGCTCAGGTACTGGATGGGGAGCGAATCCCAGGCGTTGCTGGTTCCCAACCTGGTACCGCGATTGCCCATGTATCCAACTTCCACCAGCAGGCGCTGCCCAAACTGGTGCTGCACGTTCAAGGTCCAGCGCTGGGCGTAGCCCTGCTGCCGGCCCGGGTTGAGGAACGCAATCGAACGCCCCAGATAGGTACTCAAGCCCCCAGACGCGCCAGTTGGCTGGATAACGCCGCTGGGGAAAGGATTGTTCTGAAGGTTCACCGGGAATGACAGGCCGTTGTCTGGGCTGGGCACCATCGTAGTCGTTTGGCTGTAACCGTCCTGGGTGGGAGTCACAAACTCCGCGGCAAGAGACTCAAAGAAAATCCCGTAGCCTCCGCGGACAACGGTATGGTTGGCCACCTGATAGGAGAGCCCGATGCGAGGCATGAAGTTGTGTGGGTTCAGTTCATAGATGCCCCGGTTCCCGCCGCTGGTGAACAACTGGCCGCCCAGCACCTGGAATTGACTCGCCGAGATCTGCGAGATCGGGTTCAGAGCATAGTTGGCTTGCGCGGCCGCCTGGATCGGGTTCGCCGTCGTAAAGTCGAAGCCGCGGTTGGCGCGGTTGAAACGCTCGGTTTCGGGAAACTCCAGTTCCTGCCGGATGCCCAGGTTGACACTCAGCTTACTCGTCACTTTCCAGTCGTCCTGCACATACCAGGCGAACATCTTGGTCATCGCTGCGTAGGAGTCGTTTCTGGTGATACTGCCGGTGGTCGGCAAACCGTATACGAACGACGCCAGCCCCTGCCCCATCGGCGCCGCCGCCGCTGTGTCCGTGGCTACCGTCCAATTCGAACTAAAGGTGTAAGCAGGTGTGACGTTGCCCCACGTATTTGAGTCGCGCGCTGTGGAGCGCAACTCGAGGCCGAAGCGGATGCTGTGGTTGCCGCGCATGTGCGATGCGGAGGCAAAGAGATTTTGATAAAAAATACCCGATTGGCTGCCGGCGGCCGCCCCGATCCCTGTAACATTGTCGATCGACAGCGCCGGGATGGTGGTCTTTGTCGTGTCTACTCCGCTCATGAGCCCCGACCACATCCCGATGGAATTAGTGTTAAAGCCATTGGTCGTGCTGGGAGCATAGCTGGTGAAGTGCGTGATCCCGTAACGGAAGTCGAGGACCCAGGTGGGCGAAGGCGTAATCGACTCATCCAGCGCCGCCATCTGGTGGCAGTTCGCCTGGATGGCGCCCGTTGGATAGATATTACCGTAGGGCTGTCCGAAGTAAATATTCTGGAGAGCATACAAGCAATACCGGTTATACGAAAAATAAAGCCGGTTCTTGTCGTTCACCACCTGGTCGAGGCGGAGAAAACTGGCCGTGTAGTCTATGGAGCTGTATGGGCCGCCATAGTAATTATTTGTGCCGTTGCTCGCTGGGGTTGTGTTGGGCTGCGGCCAATACTGCATCAATTGCAGGGCGACGGAACTTTGCCGGGAGGCTGGGACAATGTTTCCAGGCAGCGGCGTCCGGCTAACATGGCCACCGGACGTTGCGACAGCGGAATACGGATCGTAGATCTGGTATTGGCTTCCCAGCGCCAGCAGGGCGGAGAAGTCGCCGGTGCGCTCGGCGGGTGTCGGCACCGTCCGGTAGCCGGCGGTCGAATATGGCATATGGAAATGGTCGCCGCCGTACTGCCAGAAAGTGCGGTTGCGCCCGTTGTAGACTTTCGGAATGTAGACCGGCCCGCCGATCGTCCCCCGCTCCCGGAACCAATTCAGATAGGGGACTTGGCTGCGAATTTTCGCGTGTGTGACCGGCCCGGTAGCCGGGTTGTTGATGGTCTTTCCGGAGAAAAACTCAATTGAGTTGAGCGTGGTGTTCTGATTCCAAATGGCCACAGCCCCGTGGAAGTCGTTGGTGCCGCTCTTGGTTACCATGCTGACCAGGGCGCCGGTGAAATGCCCCTGAGACGCGTCGTAGAGGCTTGTCGAAATCTTGACCTCCTCCACCACCTCCGGTGGCGGGACGATACCCATTTGGGTGGAATATTCCATTGTCGGCATGCCGTCAATCGCCTGGAGGCTTTGACCACGAAGCGTGCCGGAGGCCGCTACGCCTGTCGGCTGATCGTTCCCGTCGGGCGTAAAGGTACTCATCGGGCTCGTCGTCCCCGTCATGTTCGTCGAGCCGAACAGCGCCATAAAGAGCACATTGCTGGCGGGGACTGGGAGGTCCGCAACGCGCCTGGCATCGAGCGACAGGCCGGTTTCTGCGTTGGCCGCCTCCAACAGCGGCGCTGCGGCGGTCACCGTCACGGTCTCGGCCTGCGCGCCCACTTGCAACGCTATCGGCATATTCAGTGTATCGCCGACCCGCAACTCCAACGGGCCTTGCTCATACTTCTTGAACCCTGCCACGCTGATTGAGAGGCGGTACTGGCCGGGGATCAGGTTCGGCAACTCGAAGTTTCCATTCGAGGTAGTGTTGGCAGAACTCACCACGTTCGTCCCCAGGTTCACGCATTCCACGGCAGCGTTCGGCACCAGGGCGCCAGAGGAGTCCGTCACGCGCCCGATAATGCGGCCGCCATAAGGGTTCTGCGCCAGCAACAACGTGCTTAGGAAGAGACTGGCAACGCCAGCTCTTAAGATTAACCAGAGGTGTGAAGGTACCATGATCACTCTCCATTCCCAACGATTACGACTTCCACTTCCACCACGCGTCACGCACCACGTTCGCCTGTTTCAGCCCGCTCGCGACAGCCGCGGGCAAACAACAAGCGCAACCCCGCCGCGGGGCCTCATCTGCCACCTACCAGGCCGCACAACGCATCGACGGCGCCCGGCATGCGCCGGTAGCTCTCCCAGTTGTAAATGCTCAGGAGCCGGCACTGTTTGAAATCCAGCGTCCGCACCAAGTTTCGCCGCCACTGTTTCGCGTCGGGAGCGGCAGCAAAACCCACATCACGTTAACCATTCTTAGGGCCCGCGTCAGCACGCCACCCACAGATTCTGAAAGTATGCTACTGCGCGCTTCGAATGGTTGCAATGGCGGACGATCCGCCCATCCTATTAGCCGGACGGAATCTGCGGGCAGAGGTCCGATATTTGGCTTCCGGGCATTCCGGGGGCCCGCTCGGGGGTATGCTTGTGAGCGGAGCCACTCATGTTGAGACGCAACCTGCTGTTGGTGGGAGCGCTTGGTTTCACGCTCCTCCATGGCCAAGCGCCGGCCCCTGAGCAGAAGCAGAAAGTGGATGACGCCGTTCCGGCCAAGGCGCCGGCCAAACCGAAGAGGCCTCGCCGCATGCTGGTGAGCAACCTGGCGATGCGCGACGGCCATCCGTGGCGCGGCAGTTCCTGGGCCACCATTCCGGCAGCCGACTACGCAATCGCACAGATGGGCAAACGCACCGGCGCCTACGAAGCCGTGTTCAGCGACGATGTCGAGATGTTCCGCCCGGAGCGGATCAAACAGTTCGACGCCCTCTGCTTCCTGAATACCGTGGGCGTCTTATTTGAAGACCCGGAGTTGAAGAAGTCGCTACTCGGCTTCATCGCGGGCGGCAAGGGGTTCGTGGGAATTCACGATGCCATCGCGACCTTCGTGCAGTACCCCAAGTACGACCAGTGGCCGCCGTTCGGCCAGATGTTGGGCGCGACCGAGAACGGCGGACATCCCTGGGACGGGGAAACCATGACGGTGAAGGTGGAGGACCCGAAGAGCCCGCTGAATGCCGTGTTTCACGGCGAGGAATTCCAGATTGCCGACCAGGCATTCCAGTTCCAGGAGCCGGTCCTGCGCGATCATTTGCACGTGCTGCTCAGCATCGACGTGGAGCAGACGGGGTTTTCTCCCAGGCGGCGCATTCTGCCGGCGCGGATGGCGGACAAGGATTTTCCAGTCACCTGGATCCGTGCGTATGAGAAGGGCCGCGTGTTCTACAGCTCGCTGGGGCACGGCGCTCCCATCTTCTGGAACGCGCCTCTGCTCGAGCACTTCCTGGCCGGCATCCAATACGCCCTGGGCGATCTGAAGGCGGATAGCACGCCCAGCGCGAAACTGCCCGCAGCGAAGAAGTGAGCCGACATACCCGGCAATCGCCATACGCGCGTATGCCAATAATTCACCCCTGCCTGATCCGACGAACCCGGAACCAAACAGAAATGAGGGACGCTGGCAGCACCTTTAAACCCGGCGGCGGCAGGCAGAGGTCAGTCAAAACTCGTCGCTCCGGCGCGGCGTGCTAGTGTCAGTTTGAAGATGGGCCTGATGCGGCAAATCCGGGCCCGAATGGAGACATGCAAAAGGCCGTTACGATAAGAAGCGCGGCCGTGTGCGCCCTGGTGCTGGCGGCAGCGGGACTTCGTTTGCCGTTGCTCGGCGTGCGGCCGATGCACGCCGACGAGGCCATTCTGGCCGACAAGCTGGGCACGCTGCTCGCCACCGGCGCCTATCCTTACGATCCCTTCGAATACCATGGACCCGTCCTTGGATACATGGCCTGGATTCCCGCCCACCTCACCGGGCGGACCACGCATGCCGCCTTGACGGAGACCGTTTTGCGCGCGGCGCCGGCGGCGGCTGGAATCCTGCTGGCGCTTTCGCCCTTGCTGCTGGCGCCTGCCATCGGCTGGACCGCGGCTTTCACGGCGGCGGCCCTGGCAGCCGTATCGCCGGCCCTGGTCTACTACAGCCGCGATTACGTTCCGGAGGTGCCCCTGGCGCTCGGGACCGCCCTGCTGCTGGGCGCCCTGGCGCGGCCCGGTATCGCATGGCGGGTGGCCGCCGGGGTGGCCGCCGGGCTCATGATCGCCACCAAAGAGACCGCCATGCTGGCCCTGGCGAGCGCCGCGGTCGCGTACGCCGCGGCATTTCGCCCACGCAGGGCGGAGTGGCCGGGCGCGGCAGCGTTTCTGATCGCCCTGGCGGCCGCGGTTTCGGTGCTGCTCGCGCCGCCGTGGAGATGGGGAATGCTGGCGCAGTCCGCCGGCGCCTATCTCGAAAGAGGCGTCGGCGGAGGTCTCCACCGGGAGCCGTGGTACACGTACTTCCGATGGCTGGCCGGCTGGCGCTACTCGTTCACCGAGGGGCCGATTCTGGTGCTGGCGGCTGCCGGCCTGGCGGCAGCCTGGCGAAACAAGTCTCCGGTCCTGCGTTTTCTGGCCCTTTATGCCGTGCTGCTGGCCGTGTTCTATTCCGCCCTGCCATATAAGACGCCGTGGTGCGCGGTGAGCTTGCTGTATGCGCTGGCACTGCTGGCGGGAGCCGGCGTCGCGGCGCTGAGTTCGATATGGCGAACCGGCACGATCGTGGCAGTAAGCGCCGTGGCCGCCGCCCTGGGCTGGCAGGCGTGGAAGGCCGCTGTACCGTATGCGACCGACCCGCGTAACCCCTGGGTCTACGCCCAGACAGGCACGGGAGTGTTCACCATTCGCGACCGTGTGGAGGAGTTCGCGCGACTCGCCCCGGAGCGGCGAAACACTGCCATCGAGATCTATACCCGCGAGAATCTC
>JBEKDV010000338.1:0-8881 GCA_050014175.1 Candidatus Solibacter sp.
GATAGCAGGGTGCTGTCGCGCGGGCAGCAATATCGAGCGGCGGGAGTGCATGCCGGCTTATTCGAAAAGCCAGTCCAGCTTCACCGAGACACCCGGCAGCGGCGGCCGGCCGGCCTGCGTGGTGAGCGGTGCGGAAGTCCGGAGCGCGGCCAGATTGCGCTGAAAGGTGGCCAGTTCGCGTTCGTAGGCGGGCAGGCAGTCGCGCCAATGGGTGTAGCGGCCGGGAGCGCCCAGGAACGGGATGCGGCGCGACGAACTGTGCACGCTGCAGGCTTCGCGGTAGGCCTTGTCGGTGAGCGCCACCAGGCGGCGATAGTGTTCCAGGCTCTCCCCTAGCAGCGGCAACACCTGCTCGAGGTCGTGCAGATCGTGGCTGTAGCCGTAACGAAGCACCAGCGCGGCGGCGCGCGTCTTGGCGTTGTAATACCGGTATTGGGCTTCGATGCAGTGCATGTCGTTCAGAAAACGCGCAAACTCTTCCCGGTTTCTGGCGACCAGCGGTTGCGCGGCTTCGGCCGCCGCCACGGCCCGGATGGCCGACGCCATCACCTCGGCGGCAACCCCCACCGGCGTTTCACCCTGGTGCGGTTGGTGCTCCCACTCTTTGCGGACGTAGTCGTCGAGCCGCTCGCCGGGCGGCGCGTCGCCTTCCCACAACAGCGTCAGCGCGTTGTACCGTTCGGGATCGATGAGCTGCGTCATCAACATGCCGAGCGTGAACGACTGGCGATTGCCTTCGGTGATGCCGATGCGCGGCAGCAGGCGCGGCGCGCACACTCCGGAGAATTCGTAAGCGTCGAGAATGTGAGCCGCCGCTTCCTTAGATCCGTAGTGGTCCGCGATGCGGGCGATCCAATACGCGCGCTCCGCGGCCGGGTCGCGGTTGGGATTCCAGGCGTAGCGCGCCCAGGCTTCGAACCAGATCCAATCGCGCTCGAACTGCAACTCGGGCGGGCTATCGGCGCTATTGGGCCAATCCCAGTAGCGCAGCGGATACACGTGCACGCCCTTGATGCCGATCCGCTGGCAGGATTGCAGCACTTGCTGAATAAAGCTCGGGGCGCCCCAACGGAACGGCTCCAGGTTGGAAAGCAGGTGGATGTTGGCGATGTGCGCGGAGCCGAGCTGGACCAGCGATTGGTGCATGCGCAGCACTTCGCCGCGGACGTCGGTCCAGGTGAGCGACTCGCCATTCCATTTGTGCATCGTGTAGATGTTCTGGTAAAGCGGAAGCGCCTGCCGGATGGCCTCTTCGATGCGTGTGGCGTGGGCGCGCACGATGATGGGCGGTTGCGTCGTAGTGCCCAGTTCGCGCATGCCGTCCTGGACGCCGGGAATGATGGTTTTGGTGAGCCACTCGGGGCCGTATTCGGGGCGAAGCGCTTCGCCCAGCGTCATCATGAGTCCCACGTTGGGGTAAGTTTTGATGAACTCGGCGATGCAATAGCGCGTGTACTGGCTGGTGAACTCCGACGGCGTCTTGTGTTGGAACGGGAGGCCGCGCGCCTTGGCGAGGGCGTGCGAAATGTGGATGTTGTAGAACGCCTGGATTACCCAGATGCCGCGCCGGCCGGCTTCCGCGGTCAGCCAGTGGAACATTTCCATATTCCGCGCAAGCTGCTGGTCGGTGAGTTCCTGCGCGTCCGGGTATCTGGCGAGCTTCAGCAGCGAGGTGAAGGGATGGCCGTTCCACAGATACAGCGTGTTCATCCGGTTTTCGAGCAGAAAATCGAGGTAGCGGATCCAGAGCGCCTTGTCGTAGAAGAAGCCGAACTCCTCGGGGGTATAGCGGTAATCGTACATCGCGCCATCGTAGGTGATGGCTGTTTTTTGCATGCCGATATTGGGGCCGCGGAGCAGGAATTGCGGATGGTCGGCGAAGTCGAGCGATTCCGGCAGCGCGCCCGTTTCACGCACGCGGCGGGCCAGCTCCAGGCAGCCATACAAGACGCCGGAGGGGTCGCTGCCCGCGATCGTCCAGACGTTGTCGCGCCGGAAAATGTGAAATGCTTCGGCGGTGTGCGCCGGGAAGTCCGCCGCGCGGACCTCGGCGCGGACGCGCGCGTTGGGCGCGCTGACCCGCTCCAGCGCCGTGCGCAGGCGTTCGATGCCCGTCAGCTCGCGCGGCGTGGCGTGCGCGCTTCCGGTGACCGGCACCGCTGCCCGCGCCAGGCAGGCGGCGAGAAGAAACAGGCAGGTGAGCGGAAGCCGCATCGCTCAGAACTTCAGCTTCAAGCCCATCTGGATCTGCCGCGACGTGTTGCCCTGGCCCGTGATGGTGCCAAACGCGGCCGATGTCGGTGTCAGGTTCGGCGCGGCAAATTGCGTCCGGTTGAACGCGTTGAAGGCTTCGAAGCGGAACTGCGCGAAGATCTTCTCGGTCACGTGGAAGTTCTTCAGCATGGAGAGGTCCACGTTGTTGGCCACGTCCGACCGCAGATTGTTGAACATCTGCGGGAACGTCCGGTAATTCTGGCTGAGCTGCGCCGCCGCCGCCCGCTCGAAGAGCGATGTGTCGAATGCTTGCGTCAGGTTGCGGGGTTGCACATTCACGTCGCCGCCGTAATAGATCACGTCGCCCCAGGAGAGTTCGTTGCCGCTCTCCCAGGTATAGATGGAGTTCAGAATCCAGCCGCCGGCCACCAAGTCTAGCGCCCGGTTGGCGTTCAGCAGACTCTTCCCCTTTCCGAACGGCAGTTCGTAGCTGCCGGTAAGCACGAAGTGATTGGGGAAATCGCCGGAAGTGGGGCCGTAGGAAAGGCGATAGTCGCCGGCGTTGTTCTGGTACGAATTCAACTGGCGGGAGTGCTGGTAGTTGACGGTAGCCTGCAATCCCTTGGAAAACCGCTTCAGCAGCATGACGCTCAGTTCGTTGAACGTGCCCCAGCCGGGATTGCTGTTGCTCTGCGTGACGCTGCTGAATTCGGGAAACGCCTGCAAGAGCGTGGCGAGCGAAACCGTGGAGCCGTTGATGGAGCTTCCCGGCAGCAGTCCGGCGAGCGGATTCGCCACCACCGTCGCCAGAGTATTGATCGTGGCCTGATCGTGCACCGGCGAGCGGCTGAGGAACGGCAGCAGGGGCGTGGACGAAATCGCATTGCTGAGGGTTCCGTGGACCTGTTTGTTGCCGATGTAACCGATTTGCAGCATCGTGTCCTTGCTGAGTTGCTCTTGTATGTCGAAGTTCCAGCGGACGCTATAGGGGTTGGTGATGTTGGAGGTGTAGTAGCTGATGGCGCTGCCCAGATTCGAGTTGATGCCGGCGGCCGAGCCAACGGGCGTCTGGATTCCGGCCGGGTAGGGATTGCTCAGCGTGGCATACGGGGTGACATAGCTGTCGTTGGTCGGCGCCAGGGTGGTGGTCTGGCTGAAACCGTTCGTCGGACCCGTCAGATATGCGCCGATGCTGTTGTTGAAGATGCCAAACCCGCCGCGCAGGACGGTTTTGTTGTGCAGCGGCGTGGGCGCCCACGAGATGCCCACGCGAGGGCTGGGGAAGAACGCCGGCAGCGCATAGCCGGAGCGTTGCGAAGGCGAGGCGTATTGCAGGCCGCCCAGCGCCGAGAAGGCGCTTGCCGGAAGCTGCGCCACCGGGTTCTTGGCGTAAGCCGCCGCCGCGGCCTGCGCCACCGAATTGACCGCGCTCGGGTCGAAGCCGCGCACGATCCGGTTGTAGCGCTCCACGATGGGAGTTTCATGTTCGAAGCGCACTCCCAGGTTGATGGTCAGGTTCGGCCTGACGCGCCAATCGTCCTGCAGGAAGTAGCCGAAGAGGTAGCTGCGATAGGCGAATCCCGTGTTGACGTCGAATTGGCCGGCTGTCGGCAGGCCGAGCAGGAACGACGCCATGGATCCGCCAAACGGCTGATTCGCCGCGCCGGTGCCCGCCGTCACCCAGTTGTCGCCGAATGTAAACGTGCCGGCCGAATAACCGGGGCTCAGGCTGTTGGCATCGTAGCGCCGGAAATCGAAGCCCGCCTTCAGGCTGTGCCGGTTGAAAATCTTGGTTACGGTGGTGAACCACTGGTATGACGAGAAGGGCGTGACCGATCCCGGCGACGTGCTGAGGCCCGCATAGCCGGCATCCGAGAACGAGATGCGCGGCATCGCCATGCGCAGTGAGTACGACGCCATGTAACCGGGGAAGCCGAGCGTGGTCGGATCGAAGCCCGCGCTCTTGATGAAGCTGCTCGAAACGCTGCGCGTGAACCCCAGGCGCGTATCCACTACTACGGTGGGCGAAACCATGTGCACGTCGTCCAGAATTCCGCCCCAGATGTCCAGACCGCTGTATTGTCCGGTCGACAGGTTCTGGAAGATGTCGGCCGTGGCATTGGTGTAGGAGCTCTCGTGCAGGTTGAAGAAGAGCTTGTTGCGGGAGCCGATGCTGGCGTCGGTGCGCCCCACCCACGAAGCAAAATTGTTCACGCTGGGGTTGGGCACCACGTAGTTGTTCTCGCCGTCGGCTTTTCCCGGTTGGTTGGGCTGCGGGAAATATTGCAGGTAGGCTTTGGCAATGGAATCGATGCGGTTTGCCGGGATGATGTTGCCGGGGAACATCTGCCGGGTAATCTTGCCGCCGCTCAGCACCGCCGTGGACGGATCGTAAAGCTGGAACCCCGATCCCGCCGCGAGAAGCGCCGAGAAATCGCCGGTCCGCTCCGCCGTGGTCGGTACCGCCGTCGTCGTCACGCCCGGACTGGAGTCCTTGAATCCTTCATAGGCGAGGAAGAAGAAAAGCTTGTCCTTGCCGTTGAACACCTTTGGTACCCGCACGGGTCCGCCGATCGTGCCGCCGTACTGATTGGAGCGCGTGATGGGCTGTTGCTGTCCCGCCGCGTTCAGGAAGAACTGGTTGGCGGCCAGGGCCGAGGTTTGGTTGAACTCGTAGAGCGAGCCGTGGAACGCGTTGGTGCCGCTCTTGGTGGTGATATTCACCGTGCCGCCGAGCGTGTCGCCGTAGGCGGCATCCGCCTGGAACAATTCCACCTTGACCTCCGCCACGGCCTCCATGGAGGGGCTGAAGGCGCCCGCGCGCGATGCGGTGCTCATGTTCGGCACGCCGTCGAGCAGGTACTCGTTGGAGCCGGAATTGGCGCCGCCCAAAGAGATATCCACGGCGCTCGACGTGTCGTACGGTTTGACCTCGTTCAGCAGGTGTTTCTGCTTCGGAATCACGCCCAGCGCGTTGCGCGCCAGGGCGAGCGGCGTATTGCCGTTCATCGGCAGGTTCTCCACCTCGTGAGTGGAAATCACCTGTCCGGAGGAAGCCGTGACGGCGTTCAGCAAGGGCGCGTCGGCGGTCACCGTGACCGATTCGGACGCGCTTCCGACCTGCAACTCAATGTCCTCCGCCACCCGCTCATTGGTTCCGATCTGAATTCCCGAGTGCAGGTATTTCTTGAAGCCGGGGGCTTCCGCGGCCACTTCGTAAGTGCCCGGAGCCAGCAGCGGCGCGGTGTAATTGCCTTCCGGCCCCGAAACGGTTTCGGATCTGGTATTGGTGTCGGTTTTGATCACGACCACCTTGACATTTGGCACGGCCAGGCCTGAGGGATCGGTGACCCGTCCCATCAAGGTGCCTCGAAACTCCTGCGCCGAGGCGCAAACTGCGATAGCAAGCAGTGAAAGCAAGCACCGTCTCACATGGACCTCCTAAAACGTTCATTCGGGAACGTGCGACCCTGCATATTTATGCAATACTTAGTTTATATTCTGGTATGAGAATAACCGCGTGCGTGCCGCGCGTCAACCCCCAGGTTGCCGCGCTCCGCCTTGACGCCCGCCGGAGCGGCCTGTTATCGTGTGGCTTGCATAAACTGGACCTACATGCATAAATATCCGGAACCGGGAATGGACGCCGTACCCGGGGACGCGCGGATCGCCGCTCTGCGCGAAATGGCCAACGCCGTGCGGCGCCAGAGCCTTCGCATGGTGCATCGCGCCGGGGCCGGTCATCCGGGAGGCGACCTCTCTTCGGCGGACATCCTCGCCGCCCTCTACTTCGATGTATTGCGGATCGATCCCGGCCGCCCCGGCGACCCGCTTCGCGACCGCTTCATCCTCAGCAAAGGTCACTGTTCGGCGGCGTTATATGCCACGCTGGCCATGGCGGGATTTTTTCCCCAGGACGAATTAGCGAGCTTCATGCAGCCCGGCTCGCGCCTCAGCGGGCACCCCCATCGCGCCGAACTGCCCGGCATCGAAGCCAGCACCGGGCCGTTGGGGCACGGTCTGCCCATTGCCGCCGGCGCCGCCCTGGCCGCCAAGATCGATGGGGCCGCGTGGCGGACCTTCGTGCTCACCGGCGACGGCGAGTTGCAGGAAGGCAGCAATTGGGAAGCTCTCATGGCCGCCGCCCACTACCAGCTCGACAATCTCACTCTCATCATCGACCGTAACGGCATTCAGCAGGGCGGCCGCACGGAGCGAATCCTTCGCCTGGAGCCCCTGGCGGACAAACTACGCGCCTTCGGATGGCGCGTCCGCGAGGTCGACGGCCACGATTTCACCCAACTCCTGGAGGCGTTTCGCGCCACACCCTTTGAACCCGGCTGGCCGAGTTGCATCATCGCTCACACCACCAAAGGCAAAGGCGTGTCCTTCATCGAGGACCGGGCGGAGTGGCACCATCACGTTCCCACCAGCGCCGAGCTGGACGCGGCGCTCGCCGAACTGGACGGGACCACCCAATGAGCGCTCTCTTCGATTGCCGGGATGCCTTCTCGCGCACGCTCGAGGAGTTGGCCGCTCGCGACGAACGCATCGTGGCCGTGGTCAACGATGCGGTCGGCTCCACCAAACTCGGCCGCTTTGCCGCACGCTTTCCCAAGCGCTTCATCAATGTCGGAATCGCCGAGCAGAACATGGTCGGCATCGCCGCCGGGCTCGCCAATGGCGGCAAGATCCCATTCGTCTGCGGCGCATCCTGCTTCCTCACCGGCCGCGCGCTGGAGCAGGTTAAGGTGGATCTGGCCTATTCGCGCTCCAACGTGAAGCTCTGCGGCATGTCCAGCGGCCTGGCATACGGGCAATTGGGCGCCACGCACCATTCCATCGAGGATCTCGCCTGGACGCGCGCCATCGCCGATCTTACCGTGGTGGTTCCCTCCGACCCATCCGAAACCGCCGAAGCCGTGCGCGTGGCTGCCGCATCGAATGGCCCGATGTTTTTGCGGCTCAGCCGGCTCCCCGTGCCCGAACTGCACGCCGGCTGCGCGCCCTTCCGCCTGGGCCGCGCCGAGGTATTGCGCAACGGGCGCGACCTCACACTGATCGCCAATGGAACCATGGTCAGCCGCGCGCTGGAAGCGGCGTCGATGCTTGCCGGCGAAGGCGTCTCCGCGCGCGTCATGAATCTGGCAACGCTGGCGCCGCTGGACCGCGACGCCATCACCGCCGCAGCCCGCGAGACCGGCGCCATCGTGACCGTCGAGGAACACTCCGTCCACGGCGGCCTCGGCGGAGCGGTCGCCGAGACCGTGGCCACCACTTGTCCGGTGCCCATGCGCATGGTCGGGGTCGCAGGCAGCTTCGCGCCGGCCGGTCCCATGGAATATCTCTTCGAGCATTTCGGGCTGACCGCGCAAAACATTCGCCGGGCCGCGCTCGAACTAATGGAGGCACGGATCCGGTCGTGAAGCCCTCACACGTCCTCGCCATCGATCAGGGCACCACCAACACCAAGGCGCTGATTGTGAGCCGCGAGGGACAGGTGGTGGCTTCGGCTTCCCGGCCCGTGGCGATCCGCTATCCCCAGCCTGCCTGGGTGGAGCAGGATCCCGAGTCGCTCTGGCAAAGCGTGCAGGCCGCGATCGATGAGTGCTTCGAAGCCGAGTGCATCGCCGCCGCCCCAGTCTCCCTCGCCGCCGTGGCCGTGACCAATCAGCGCGAGAGCGTGATCGTCTGGGACCGCCGCACCGGCGCCGCGCTCGGGCCTTGCGTGGTGTGGCAGTGCCGCCGTTCGGCGCCCTTCTGCGACAGCCTCCGCGACCGCGGGCTCGAAGCCTTCATCCGGCAACGCACCGGCCTGGGCATCGATCCGCTGTTCTCGGCCAGCAAAGCGCGCTGGCTCCTGGAGCGCATCCCGAATGGCTTCCAGCAGGCGCAGGACGGCGCGCTATCGATCGGCACCGTGGACAGTTGGGTGTTGTGGCGATTGACCCGGGGCGCAGTCCACGCCTGCGACATCACCAACGCCTCGCGCACCCAGATGTTCGATCTTCGCGAACTCCGCTGGAGCCCCGAACTGCTCGCTCTTTTCGACATCCCGCTGGCCGCGCTGCCGGAGGTGCAGCCCTCCAGCCACATATTCGGCGAAACCGCGCGCCACGGGAGCCTGCCCGCCGGCATCCCGATTGCCAGCCTGATTGGCGATTCGCACGCAGCGCTGTTCGGCCATGCCATCTTCTCGCCCGGCGCGGTGAAGGCCACCTACGGAACCGGATCGTCGCTCATGACGTTGACTCCCGCCCCGGTCGAATCGCGCGCCGGACTGTCGGCCACAGTGGGCTGGTCGCGTCCCGGCGACGTGCGGTACGCGCTGGAAGGTAATATCGCCGTGACCGGCGGCGCGGTGCAGTGGCTCGGCGAGTTCCTGGGATTGCGCGATCCGGCCGCGGAAATTGCGGCCCTGGCGCGCTCCGTCCCCGATTCCGGCGGCGTATATCTCGTCCCCGCATTCGTGGGACTCGGCGCGCCGTATTGGAGCAGCGGCGCGCGCGCCATTCTCGCCGGAATGACGCGCGGCACCACCGCCGCGCATGCCTCTCTCGCCGCCGTCGAATCCATCGCCTTTCAGGTGCGCGACGTCTTCGACGCCATGGAGCGCGATAGCCAACGCCCGCTGCCCGTGCTGCTTGCCGATGGCGGCGCCGCGCGC
>JBEKDV010000338.1:8890-10219 GCA_050014175.1 Candidatus Solibacter sp.
CGCGCGCAACGACGACCTCATGCAGTTCCAGGCGGACATTCTCGGGCGGCCCGTGGTGCGACGCAATTCCGAAGACCTCTCCGCCATCGGCGCGGCCTGGCTCGCCGGTTTGGCCGTGGGCCTGTGGTGCTCCCTCGAGGAGTTGGAGGCGCTTCCCGGGAGCCAACGGCAGTTCGTTCCGCGCATGCCGGAAAGCGAGCGGGAGCGCCGCCACAGCGGCTGGCTGGACGCGGTCCACCGCGCGCTGCCGAGAGGATGATGCCATGGCGCGAATCGACGAGCTGCGGCTGATGACCAAGGTCGCGCGCATGTACTACGACCAGGGTCTCCGCCAGACCCAGATCATGGAGCGGCTCAACGTGTCGCAGTCCACCGTATCGCGGCTGCTCAAGCGCGCCGCCAAGGCCGGCATCGTCCGCATCACCATCAGCGTGCCTTCCGGGACTCATCCGCAACTGGAAGAAGCACTACAGGACGAGTACGGCGTCAAGGAAGCCATCGTGGTGGATTGCGCCGATGACGACGAGCAGATCGTGCGCGATCTGGGCGCGGCCGCGGCATACTACGTGGAAACCACGTTGAAACCCACCGACGTCGTGGGCCTCTCGTCCTGGAGCGCGGCGCTATTGGCCATGGTGGATTCCATGCAGCCTACCCGGCGCACCGATGGGGTTCGCGTGGTGCAGGTACTGGGCGGCGTCGGCAACCCGGGCGCGGAGGTGCACGCCACCCACCTCACGCGCCGCTTCGCCAACCTGGTGGGCGGCACCGCGACCCTGCTGCCGGCTCCCGGTGTAGTGGGCAGCGCCGAAGCGCGCGACGTGCTGCTGCGCGATCGCTTCGTCAATGAAGCCATGCGGCTGATCGACGACGTTTCGCTCGCCTTCGTCGGCATCGGCGCCATCGAGCCGTCGCGCATGCTGGCGTCGAGCGGCAACGTCTTTGGGCGCTTGGAAATGGAGTCCTTGCGCAGACAGGGCGCGGTGGGCGATATCTGCGTGCGGTTCTTCGACAAACTCGGCGTACCGCTGGTCACGCCGCTGAACGACCGGGTGATCAGCATCGACTTGAACCAGCTCCGCCGCGTGGCCCGCGTGGTGGGCGTGGCCGGGGGCCGGCGCAAAACGGAGGCCATCCGCGGCGCCCTGATGGGACGGTGGATCAATGTGCTGATTACCGACCGGCACACCGCCCAGCGATTGCTCGAACCCGCAGTCCCGCTGAGGAGCAGGAAGCCATGATAGGCCGCCTGCTCGACATGGTGAAGAGCCGTAAGAAATTAGGTTGGCAGGCGAAAGCGCCTGCCCCACCAAAACGCGAGCTCCTGAC
>JBEKDV010000339.1:0-8857 GCA_050014175.1 Candidatus Solibacter sp.
GATCCCTTCACCGTCAGCGGCGTCCTCGAACGCAAGGGCGATGAGGAGACGCACAAGGACGCGCTCTACGCTCGACTGTTCGTTCACCTTTCTGACTTCACTACGGCTCCGGACCAGGGCGACTCGGTCACCGTCGCCGGCGCGACTTGCGCCGTGTTCGACGTGCACACCGATCCGATGGGCGGATGTTGGCTATCGCTGCGCAAGGTGATCTGATGCCGTCAGTGCGGGTCTTCTACAAAAAACAGGTCCGGATCGACCGGATGAACTTTCGCCAGCAGTCGATGCTCAAGATCGGCACCGTTGGCGTGGCGGCGGTAAAGAATCGGCTGGCGGCGGCGCTGGATTCGAACGATGCGCCGTCCAAGCCACTGACCAAGGGGTACGCCAGGCAAAAGACCCGGCTGGGCCTGGGCGACAAGCGGAACCTCATGTTGACCGGCGACATGCTGCGGAACTTCCAGGTGCGAACCGTCTCGGATAACAAGGCGAAGGCCAACAACTCTTCGCGCAGTGGCCGGCTGAAAGCCTGGATCAACCAGAAGATCGAACCCTGGGTTCTGTTCTCGCCGAAGAACCAGAAGGCTACTCAGGAGTCCGCCAGCCGGATCTTGACGGAAATGGCGCCCACGCTGATCCTTGAACGGGCGATGGAAAGCAAATGATCGATCCCTACGATCTGGTTGACGACCTTGTCGCCGCGCTGCAGGACATTCCGGACCTGGTCGCCGCCATGGGCGCGGACGCAACCAGAATCTACGCCTACCGGGACACCTACCCGAAAAAGGTTAGCCTGGTTCACGCGATCCACACCATGCCGGCGCCCGGCTGCATGGCGGTGTGGCAGGGCACGGGGCCAGGATCCTCGGGGGGAATGGATGTCTGGAAGCACCAGGTCACACTGTTTTTGCGGGTGGGCGACAACGCCGACCCCAGTGCCTACTACGCTCTTTTCAAGTTGATCACCAAGGGCACCCCGGTCACGACGGGCGACATCCAGATGATCAACCTAACGGTCAACGCGTCCTGCTACCCGATGGATCTCCCCCAGATCCAACGGCAGACGGACGCCGAGGGCCTGGACTATTTTGAGATGCCGCTTTCATTCACCGAAATAGGAGACGACTGATGGACACCGTGTGGTTAGCACCGCCTTTCGGCAAGGGCGAGCCGAAGGAAGTAGAAGCGACGCCCGAGATCCTCGTGCCACTGCTCGTAAAGGGTTGGAACCAGTGTGCTCCACCGGCGGCAGCCAAACAGGAGGTAACCGAAAATGTCGGCCACTAGACTGCAGGAAATTCTCGTCTGTTTTGGCAAGGGCAAGCAGACCGACATCGTCACCGCGCAGGCTGCTGGGGTGATGTGGCGAATGAACAAGCTCAACGCCGCGCTCGCCAACCCGAAGCTGGCGATTGAAGACGACGCAGCAGAGTATGGCAAGGGCCACGAATTCGCCACCACGACCTTCAAGACGTCCTGGGACGTGACCGGGACGCTGGAGAAATACCTGAGCGCGGAGATGGCCGCGTGGGCGGTGTGCTTCGGCCTGGGCAAGGTGGTGAAGTCGGGCTCCTCCCCTGCCTTCACGTACACCTGCACTCCGCTCTTTCCGTCTGCCGGCGACGACACCGAACTGCCGTACTTCTCGTTCGTGGAGCAGATTCGGCCAGGCAGCGGCGTGATCCTGGACCGGCAGGCAGTGGGTTGCGCCATCGAGAGCTTCACCATCGCCATCGGGTCCGGGCCCGGGCGCGCTAACAGCAAGATCACCGTCGAGTTCGCGGGCTCAGGCAAGGTCATCGACTCGGCCACCGGCATCGTCATGCCGGCTGCCACCGTCGAGAAGCTGCTGCCGTCCGCCTCTCTTACGTTGACGATCAACGGCGTGGACTACGTCACCGCCAAGAACCTCGTCTCCCTGGAAACCTCCTGGAAAAACAATCTCCGGATGAACGACGGCTTCTATCCGGGCTCGGGCTTCCAGACGGGCGGCGACGCCACCACCGGCGCGATCCGCGGCCGGCTGGAGTTTGGCAACCGGCAGGGCACCTTGAAGTTCGTCGCCCGCTTCGATGCCATCTCGGCAGAATACGCGAAGCTCAAGGCGCAGACCACCGGCACCGCGGTCATGGCGCTCGACTACGACGCCAACAACTCGCTCCAACTCACCTGGCAGAAGGTCGCCTTCTCCACGGTGGAGATCGGGGAGACGGATCAGTTCGCCACGGTTGCGGTGGACTGCGTGCCCCAGTACGACGCCACCAACGGCATCCTCACCGCAGTGGCCAAATCCGCGGTGGACGGCATCTGCCAGTAAGGAGAACCATGGAACAGACTGCTGTAGTGTTTGATGCAAGCAGACCGATCGCGGTCAATCTGCGGGCGCCGGGCGGCGTGAAGACCGTCCGCGTCCGCTTTCCTTCCGACGATGAATGGATTGAACGCCAGCGTCGCCGCAAGGTCGTTATCAAGCAGCTAGGGCGCGGCATCTCCGAAACCATCGTCGGCAACGGCGAGGACGTGGATGCCGCGCTGGTCGCCAAGATCCGTTCCGATCCGGCGCCGGACATTGACGCGTTCGAAGCGGTCAAGGTGGTCGAGCAATTGTCCACATCCGAGGTGGACGACGTGGTGTCCGAGGGGGACTCTTTCCGCATCACCACGCGGGTCCTGGGCGGTTCGACCGCCCACGTTCTGAACATGCCCTCGGCGAAGGACGTCTTCGATTACCGGCGCGGCTTCGCGCGGGTGCTCGACCTCCCCTTCGGCAAGCAGGAACTCACCATCAACATCAGCCCGGCTGGCGTGCTCTATAAGAAACTCGTCGTCTCCACCGAGGGCTACGCTGGCGACGTTCCGATCATCCACCAGGCGGTGGCGGTGAAGGCCGCCATCGACGCGATGGACAATGCGTTCGCAGAGGATCGCGACGCAAATTTCTAGCCGGGGATTGGCCGGCGGATCCCTCGTTCAGGTTCCTGGTGCATTGGGCCATGCGGCGCGAGGAACTGTGCGATCCCGGCCTCTGCCCCGACTCTCCCGATGACGGCGGCCGATGCGACCACTGTCCCCATGACCGGCTCGACGCCGCCCAAGCATCGGAGAAGGGGCTGGTAATCCGGCGCGCGCTCGACCTCATGTGCGCGCTGAAACTGGGAGTGCAAATCTCCCTCGGCGATATTCGGGCGGATGAGATGGCCGCGATGCTGATCATCGCGGAAGAACGGGACGTGCTGGACCGGGAAAAGTCGCCCTCATGGAGAGGCAAAGAGCCTACCTGAGGCGGCTATGCCGAAACGCTGGGCGAGCAGGCCGGAGCCATTTCCCACAACGCCGACTGGGGACCTCAAGCGGCACAAGTCCGGGACGACATTTCGGCCAACTGGCCCGCTATCCGTGACCAGTGCGGCGTCAGTTCCTGGAAAGTACGTTGAACGTCTCTTGATTTCAGTCGATCCCGGCCGCTTTGGCGCTTGCGTCCAGATCTGCGATCTGGGCGGAAAGGTCCGCGTATTCCTGCATCATTTGGGCCAGCTTCGACGGTGCGAGCAGCGCTGCATTCTCAGCGATCAGTTTCAGTAGAACAGGTATGTTCACGACGGGTGATCCCAGCAAGGGAAGGGCCTCGGAGATTACATGCAGGGCTTTGCCTGCGGCTTGGAGTTCGCTCTCCAAGAGCGCGCGTCGCCGTTTGGCTTCGGCGCGGTCTTTTACGATTCAAAGGACTGCGGCATCCTGCTCGTCGGGGCTCATAGTTGAACTGATTCTACCACCGTGGCACGATGTGACCGTCTATCCCTTTGCCTTCTTATCCCTTTGCCTTCTTTCGCCACCGCCGCCTGGGCAGCTCGCCGGGCTGATGCCTTCCGCTCAGCCGGGCGTTATTACGCCCGACCCGTAGACGTGCGCCGGTTAAGTCGCCATCTGGGAAGCTGAGGGGGATCGCCCGCCGGTAACACCGTACCCTTAACGAATCCGCAACACACTGACCGTTCAATCTCCTTCTGGGCGAACTTCTCAGGTCCAAGCTCCGAGCCAACAGTCACTCTACATGGCCGACAACAGCAAGCTGGAACTCGTCGTCGAGGTGGACGTCAACAAGGCGAACGCCTCGATCAAGAGCATCAACACCGGCCTGTCCAGCATGGAGCAGGCGGCCACGCAGGCCACGCGCGGCGCGTCCGAGGGCATCGACGGGATCACCGTCAGCATGGTCAAGGGCGCCACCGCTGGGAACCTCCTGGCGGACGCGATCAAGCAGGCGCTCAACTGGGTTAAGGACTGGACCGTGGGCGCTGCGCAGTACGCGGCCCACACCGACAAGATGGCGCTCTCGATGGACTCCCTGGCCAAGGCGCACAGGGTCAGTTCCGAGGCTGCGAACAAGGCGGTCCTGTCGGTTAAGGCGGTTGGGTTCTCGACGCAGGAAGCAATCCACACCGTGGATCGCCTGATCGTTGCCAACCTCTCCCTTTCGAAGGCGGAGGGCCTCGCCAAGGTCGCTAAGGACGCCGCCGCCATCGAGAATATCGCCGCGCCCGAGGCTCTGGAAAAGATCCTTCAGGCCATCGAGTTCGGCAACGCCCGGGCCCTACGATCGGCGGGCCTGCGCGTCGACTTCACCCGCGATCTGCAAATCACGGAACTGGAACTCAACCGGACGCTCACCGACACCGAGGTCGTCCAGCTTCGGTACAACGCGGTGATGGAAGCTGCCGGAAGGATTCACGGCGCCGCGGCGGCAGCCGCCGGCAGCGTGGAGACGCAGACCGCCGCCCTCGCCCGCGAAATAAACGAACTGAAAGAGGCTGTGGGCGAAAAGTTCCAGGGATACATGAAGTCCTGGATCGGCCATCTCCGGGACCTCGTCGGGTTCCTCAAGGACAACGCCGATTGGCTGGCCAAGTTTGGAGAGGGCGCGCTGGTTCTCGCCGGCATCATCGGCACGATCACCATCGCCACTAAAGCTTACGCGGCGGCGCAGGGGTTGCTCAACATCGCGCTTGCCGCCAACCCGGTCACTATCGCGATTGCCGGTGGCATAGCCGCCGGTGCCGTCATTGCTCACGGCTACAACACGATGAAGGAGAGCCAGCAGCGGCAGTTTGATGCGCAGCGCGGCGACCAGATTCGGAAGCTCGCTGGTGAGAGTAGCGGCATGGCGAAGCTGCACGCGCAAGGAGTATCTGATGAAGACATTCGCTTTGCGCTGACCGGCAAGCGAGAGGCGGCCGCGGGAGACGTCTCGTGGGCCAAATCGGGGCTTCACCTCGTCGGCGCGGAGACTAAGCCTGGCGCCAAGCAGGACACTGGCGAAGATGACGAAATCAAGAAGGCCCAAAAGCTGGAGGCGCTGAAACTCGCCGCCGAGGTCCGCAGGAAACAGGAGGAAAACGAGCGGGTCTTTGCCGACCGGGCAGTGGCCGCCGGCGCGGCTGGCAAGACCGGCTTCGCCAAAGAGGCCGAAGAGATCAACGCCGAGATGGCCAAGCGGTCGTCCTTCGTCGACGAGCGCGGCGCCTCGCACCAGGTGCCGATGACGGCTGCCTCGTGGACCTCCGTTATCGACGAGGCCCGAAAGAAGTTCGACGCCTACAAAGAGCACGTCACCGAATCGAACCATAAGGTCACTGCCGAGGCGTCCAAGGAAGAAGAGGAACTCGCGCGCAAGCGGCTGGAGTGGGACGGCAAGCTGTTCGATGAGCGTCTGAAGCACAACCAGGAAGCCTCTGAACAGGATTTAGAGCAGGCGGCGAAGGTTTACGAGTTCGAGGAGCAGCGTGCCGGCTTTGCGCGGGATGCCCGCGTCCGGCAGCTCGAGGCCATGGATCCGCAGACGATGGAGCAGAAGATCGCCGTCGAGCAGCGCAAGGCGGATATCGAGATCGAGTACCTGGAAAAGGTGCACGAGGTCAAGCAGCGCCTCTACGACATCGACACCAGCCGGGTGCTGATGGAAGAAGAACTCAACATGAAGCGCCTCGGCTACAAAGCCGACGAGATTGCGGCTCGGCTCAACGACCTCAGTCAGCAGCGCCAGGATATCCGCGACCAGGCGGAGGAGGGGAACGACGCGGATGTCCAGGCGGCGCGCGAGAACGCCTCCATCAAGACCGTGGCCATGGTTCGCGACCACAACAAGCAGGTCTTCGAATCGCTGAAGAAGGAAGCGGGCGGCGTCTTCGACGCCCTCCTGACGAAGTCGCAGTCCGTCTGGTCCGCCATTGGCAACTCCCTGAAGACCGCGTTACTGACCGCCATCAAGGACGTCGTCACGTCGCGCGTGGCGGCGATGCTGATGGGGATGCTGTACGGCACCAAGGTGGGCTTTGCCGGCGGCAATGGGCTGGCTGGCGGCCAGCCCGTGTTCGGCGGCGGGGGCGCCCCGGGCGGCGTCGGTGGCGGAGTGGGTATACTTGCCGCACTCGGGCTCGGGGGCCGCGCTGTGGGCGGCGGGGGAGCCAGCGTGGGCGTCGGGGGCGGCGGTGTTGGCCAGATCGTCAGCATGGCTGGCGGTGGCGGCGGTGGAATGGGCCAAATCGCCAGTCTTGTCGGCGGCCCGGGCGGCACGTCGGGCTTCGCTGGCCCGGTGGGCGGATTCGACCTGCCGCAGGGCGGCGGCGGCGCCGGCGTCCCCCTTGGCGCCGGTTCGGGCGGCTTCGGTGGTGGCGGCGCTGGTGGCGCCGGTGGCGCGGGTGGGCCTGGCGGCATCCTTGGCAGCTTGAAGGGCGGCCTCGCCGGGTTGAAGGGCATGTTCGGCTTCGGCGACGTTTCTAAGGATTCGCAGGGGGGCCTCTGGTCGACGGTGGGCAACCAGTCCATCAGTATCGACAGCCTCGGCGGTAAGCTCACCGCTCTCGGGAAGTCCAACGCTGCGCTCATGGGCGGCGCCGCGCTGGCGATGGACGGGCTGATCGGGCATGCCGGCACCTGGCGCGGTGTCGGTGAGGGCGCTGCCGGCGGCGCGTTGATCGGGTTCAAGTACGGCGGCCCGCTGGGCGCACTCATTGGCGGTACCGTGGGCGCCGGAATCGGCATCGGGGAGAAGGTCGCCGGCGTGGAGTCCAAAGAGAACGAAGCGAAGCGCCTGGTGAAGCAGATTTATGGCGTCAGCATCGACGGCGCCATGGCGAAGCAGATCGTCGATATCGCCAAACAGACATACTCGGGGCACGTGTCGATGGCGGTGCGCGATCCGGACGTCCGCAAGACCCTCGAACTCTACGCGGCGGCCAGCGGCCAGAAGATGCCCCTGTCGGCAACCACGCCCCACGGGGCGAGCCTGGTGGAGCAGGGCGGCAGTCTCTACCAGGCGCCCACCTACATGTTTGGAAATCCCAACGTGTACCAGAGCAGCCTGCTGACCGCTGGCGGCCAGCCTGCCGGCCAGTACCCCGGTCCGATGTCGCTCCAGGTCAACGTCTCTGGCCAGGGCGCTGCGCAGTTCGTGGCCGGCCAGGTGGTGACGCCTGAGTTCGTGCAATCTCAGTGGTCGAGTGCGGCCGCATCGAGTAACGGTCGCGTCTCCAACAGCGCGTGGATGCAGCAGCCCGGCCTCGTAATCTCCTAAGCCAATGCCAGGAAGTGTCCAGAACGCCGCACCAGATGCCGTGATGGCGCAGAGCCTCTGCACCGCGTTCGTGGAGGACTGCGCCTTCCTGCAGATCGAGAATCAGTACCACGATGGCACCGTCCATCGGTACCGCCTGGCGCAGACGCCGCGCCGGTCGTTCAAACTCGGGAAACGGCTAACGGAGACCGCGCTGGCCGCACTGAAGACCTTCTGGGACGCGCACCGGGACGTTCCGTTCTACTTCTACAACCCTTGGGAGGCCACGCCGGTTGGCTCCAACTACGACCCCGCTGGAAACAGCACCACTGGACGCTACACGGTGGTCTTCCGGGGCGGTTGGGTGCAGGAGATGACCCTGGGGCGTCTGAACGTCCCGCAGATCGAACTGGCGGAGGTGGCATAGGTGTCGGACTCCATTGGGCGAATCCCCGTCCCCGATCTGGTTGACAGCGGGCTCACGTTTCCCTTGATCAGCGACTTCGGCGCCGGCCTGAGTCAGGACCGGGCCGCCGTCGTCCACCAGTTCGGGAGCGTCGACGCGAAGATCGAGCAGCGGTTCGCGGTTGGTCTGGGCCCGCGAAAGTTTCGATTCCTGCGCTCCGGGATGAACCTCCGGGACCGCGCCCGGCTCGCGGCCTTTTGGCAGCAGCTTCCGACAGGCGCGACCGGACATCAGGGCACGCAGGGACCATGGGCGTCGTTCACCTACAACGCGCCGAACCCCGATGGCACGACCACCGCGGTCAAGGTGGCTTTCGAGAACGTCCCGTTAAGCCTCCAGTACCTTCAGCAGGTCTGCCAGGTGGGCCTGACGTTTGTCGAGGTGCCGGATCCGACCGCCGCGCCATCTTACGCTGCCGCCAGCACGTGCCTGCGGTTCCCCTCCACCACACTCCAGACTGCCCTGCTGGCCCAGGTCCAGGAGATCATCCCGCTGATCCACATCCGCGTGCGCGAGGCGGCGGTGGCCGACATCTACCTTTCCGACCGTCGTTGCACGGTCGGCGGCCAGCTCTACCTGCCCCGCGTGCTGGGGCTGGGCGAGTCGGGGACCGAGGCGATCATCTCGCAGGACATCTCCGGCGCCGCGGACAACGTCCAGTTCACGTTCGGCAACGCCGACCGCGTGATGACGCAACTGGCGAACGACACGGACCTCAAACAGGCCACCATCGACCTGTCGTTCTACCACACCAACAGCGGCATCCTGCTTCAGTTCTGGGCCGGTTTCGTCATCACTTTCGCGGCGGACGGCAGCCCGCAGTTCGTGGTGCGCGCGAGCGA
>JBEKDV010000340.1:0-8821 GCA_050014175.1 Candidatus Solibacter sp.
CCGCCCCGCCGAGTACATTTCCTCTCAATTTTGTTTTGTACCGACACCAACCAGGGGCTCTGGATCCGGAATTTTGCAAGTCCCTAGCTTCCGCCTGCCAACCCTGGGGCTCCATCAGGAGTTGGCAGGCGGACCCAGAGGGTACCCCGCCTGCCCCACCATCACGAGAGCAGCAATTCCAGGTCTTCGCGCTTCAGGTCGCGTATCAGACTGTTGTCTTCGCCCAGGATGGCGTCGGCCAGATCGCGCTTGGTCTTCTGTAGCTCGAGCACCTTTTCCTCCACCGTGTCGCGCGCAATCAGCCGGTAGGCGAACACCGGGCGCGTCTGCCCGATGCGGTGCGCGCGGTCCACCGCCTGCGCTTCCACCGCCGGGTTCCACCAGGGATCGAGCAGGAATACGTACTCCGCCGCCGTCAGGTTCAGGCCCAGACCGCCGGCCTTGAGGCTGATCAGGAACAGGCCGCACTCCGCGTCGTTCTGAAATGCCTCCACGTGCGCCTCGCGGTTGCGCGTGGCGCCGTCCAGGTATTCGTAGCGGACCCCCGCGCCGTCCAGGCGGGCGCGCACGATGGCCAGCAGGCTGGTGAACTGCGAGAACACCAGCGCCTTGTGCCCTTCCTGCCGCAATTCGTCCAATTGATCCATCAGCACGTCCAGTTTGGCGCTGCGCTCGGCGGAGCGCTTCACGTCGAGCAATCCGGGATGGCAGGCCGCCTGGCGCAGCCGCAAGAGCGCTTCCAGCACGTGCATCTTCGATTTGCCCATGCCCTGCGATTGCACCCGCGCCAGCAGCGTCTCGCGGAAATGCTTGCGCAGTTCGTCATACTGCTTGCGCTGGGGGCCTTCCAGCTCGCAGTAGATGGTCTGTTCGGTCTTCTCGGGCAGTTCGCGCGCCACCTGCTGTTTGGTGCGCCGCAGGATGAATGGACGCAGCGCCTGCGCCAGGATGCGCCGCGCATCCTCCCCCGGATTGCGCGCCAGCCCGCCGGCCATATTGAGCACCTTGGCCTCGCCCAGCATGCCCGGGTTGAGGAACTCGAACAGGCTCCACAATTCGCCCAGGTGGTTCTCCACCGGGGTGCCGCTGAGAGCCAGGCGATGCCTGCCGCGCAGCAGGCGCACCGCCTTGGCCGAAGCCGTGGCGGAGTTCTTCACCGCCTGCGCCTCGTCCAGCACCACGTAGTCGAAGTCCATCTCCGAAAGTTGCGCTGCGTCGCGCAGCATCGTGCCATAGGTGGTGAGTACCAGATCGTGCTGCGCGATCAGCGAGGTGTCGCGCGCCAGGCCGGTGTGCTCCAGCACGCGCAATTGCGGGGTGAAGCGCTGCGCTTCGGCGCGCCAGTTAAACATCAGCGATTTGGGCGCCACCACCAGCGAAGGGCCGCGGCCCTCGGTGCGCCGCGATTCCAGGGCGGCCAGCACCTGCGCCGTCTTGCCCACGCCCATATCGTCGGCCAGGCAGCCGCCGAAGCCGAACTCGCGCAGAAACTCCATCCAGCCCAGGCCTTCGCACTGGTAATCGCGGAGCGTGCCGACGAAGCCGGCGGGCTGCGCCGCCGTCTTGACGCCGGTGAAGGTGCGCATGCGTTCGCGCACCCGCTGGAACATCTCATCGACGCGCACCTCCGGTTGCGCCGCCAGCAGCGCGTCCAGCAGGCTCGCCTGATTGCGCCGGAAGCGCAGGTGGTTCTCTTCCTTGGTGCCCAGGCCGGCCAGCGGCGCAAAGCGCTCCAGCCACTCTTCGGGCAACAGGCCGTAGGTGCCGTCGCCCAGCTTCACCATGGTGTCGCCGCGCCGCACGGCCGCCAGCAATTGCGGCAGGCTCGCCGTCTGGCCGTCGTAATCCACCTCGCCGTGGAGTTCGAACCAGTCGATGCCGCTGCGCACGTCCACGCGGGTGGTTCCGGGCCGGCGGAAAGCCTTGCCTTCGGCCTCCACATGCCATCCGGCGTGGATCAGTTCGCGGACCACCTTCGGCATGGATTTGAGGCTCAGGCGCCAGGCGACAGCCGGGGCGCTGGCCGGGCGCAGGCCGAGTTCCTTGAGCGTCTCGCGCGCGGCGCTCTCGGCTTGGCCATCGCGCACCACGTAGACGCGCTCCTCCGGGAACCAGAGCCCGCGGCCGGCGGCGCCGGATTCCGTCCAGCCGCGCCCGTAGTCCAGCAGGAGGAGCGCCTGAAAGTAATCCTCGCCCCAGGCTTCCCGCTGCTGCGTGACGCGCAGTCCGAGGCGCGGTTGCACGCGGCGTTCCTCGAACTTCAGCGCCTCGTCGACATCCAGCGGCGGCACCACGTTCAGGTCCAGCAGTTTGGACATGACGCTGTCGCGTTCCCGGTCCGGAAACGGAATCTGCTTCAGGGTGGCGAGCCGCGTGATCCAGGGGAACGCGCCGCCATCGTCCAGGCGCGCAATCTTGCCGCGCGCCACCACAAATCCGCCTTCCACGATCAGCGCCGGCTCGCTCAACTGCATGCGTTCCGCGCCGCGGCGCAGCGAGCCGGTGATTTTCCACTGGTCGCGATCGTCCTGCCGCACGTCCAGCCACAGTTTCCAGGGCTCGCCCTCGTCCCAGGCGAGCGGCAGCAAGTCCGCGGAGGAGGTCTTGCGCGTGAAGAGCCGGCCGGTGCCGGCCACCAGGGGAATCAGCCGGTGCGCCAGGGCGTGTGGCACGGCTTTGCGCGACGTCGCTCCGCTGGTGGCGGCATAGGTGTACAAGTAATATTCCTGGCCGCCCAGAAGGGACGCAACGGCTTCGGCGTCCACCGGGTCGGGCAGCGAACCCACCTGTGCGGGCGCGATGCGGAACTCTTTGCTGACCGTCCAGTCCCCGTTCTTCTTGCGCGACCGCGAATGCAATTCGAGCACAATCGCGCCGGCGATCTTCGACGCGCCGGGGTCCACCACGTAAAGGATTTCCAGATCGCGCGGCCAGGACTGCGTCTTCGACTCCTTGGCGTCCAGGCTGTGCCGGATATCGGTCAGGTACTCCTGCCAGGGAGGAGTTTGCGGCGGCGGGGGATTCGGCGCGTCAAACTGCCAGTGCGCCGGTTCGCGAGGGTCGTCCGGGTCCGCATCGCGGCAGAGACGCAGCGCGCCGCCAAGGGCAGCTTCCCCCAATACGCCCCGCCGGTCGGCTTCCAGCACGGCCGCCCAAAGGTGCTTGCACCGCCCGAAATCGGCGAAATAAGGGCACGCGCAATACACCAGGAGGCGGCCGCCTTCGTGGGTCATGCGGATGGCGTAGGGGATGCTGCCCTTCACTTCGCCGTACAGATGCGCCTGGTTGGCGTCGGTAATCCGCACGGCGCGGGCGTGATAAAGACTGATGCCCTTGAACTGGAGGCGTCTTTCAAATTGGAAAGCTAATTTGCTGGCGAGGGGCATCGGAGGGGCAATCGTTCATTGTAGCCTCTGTTCGGTGCGCGGGTGTCCGAAACGAACGAAACGGCCGGTCATGGAATGGATATCAAGCCCGCCCGGCAGAACTGGCGAGAACTTTCCGGCGTCAGTTGCCGCTTTCATGACCTGCGTCACAAGGTGGTCGGCACACGTGTCAATCCGGACCTTTCGCCGTGACTGGACCCCCGGCGGCCCAACACCAGCGGCCACCTTGTGTGCCATGCGCAGATTGCGTATTGTAGGAGTACATGGCGGATGTCCCGATGACGGTCGTGGAGACCGGAGAATTCCTGCGGAAGGCGGGACAGTTAATGTCCGATGCGGAGCGGGCTGACTTGGTGCTGTTTGTTGGGGCGAATCCCGAAGCCGGGCAGATCGTTCCGGAGACGGGCGGCGTGCGGAAACTCCGGTGGGCTTTAGCGGGAATGGGTAAGCGGGGCGGCGCCCGGGTGATCTACTACTATCGAAACGAGCAGTTGCCCATCTTCCTGCTCTCGGCGTATGCGAAGAACAGGAAGGAGAACCTGAGCAAGGGCGAGCGGAATGCAATGAAGAGCTTGGTGCCGGCCCTGGTCGTGGGGTATCCGAGGAAGGCATAGGAGGTCGGAAATGGCTACGAAGAAATCACCCAAGGCGAAGAAGACTACGAGCGCACGAAAGCGCGAGACGGTTGGCGAGAGCATTATCGAAGGATTGAAGCAAGCCATCGCGTGGACCCGCGGCGAGAACGACGATGTCCGCGTGACGCTGGTCCACGTGCCCGAAGTTGATGTGCGGGAGGTCCGCACCAAGATGGGCCTCAGCCAGGCGCAGTTTGCGACCAAGTTCGGATTCCCTCCGGCCACGCTGCGCAACTGGGAACAGGGCAGGTCGCGTCCGGACGCCTCCACCCGCGTGCTGCTGGCCGTCATCGCGAAACACCCGGAGGCCGTCGAGGATGTGCTGCGGAAGGCGAGTTGAGAATCTTCGCAGGCACCCACCGCGCAGGTCCAGTAGATCGTCGACAGCCTCCGAAACTCCTCGGCAAAGCGTCCGCATCAGAGACTCTGTTTTGGCTGGTGACTTGACCCCGGCGCACGGTGAAGGGCACCCCTGTGAGAGTTTTGTATTTTCAGGAGGGTATGGAGCCACCCGCCGGGATTGAACCGGCGACCTACTGATTACGAATGGATTCTCGGGGGGACTGGAGGGCACATGGCGCGCCGAAGTCCCAGTTGTTTCTTCAGCCACACCCTTCCGAATCACTCCAGGCCCCCTCATGCCGGGCACACTCGCAGGCACACCAAGCTTTTGAGGCGCCGGCAATCGCAAGTTGGGTTATTCTCAACCAGGCTCTATCGTCCGGCAACAGGGTCCGACTGCGTCTTCTGAAATGCTTCCACCTTCGTAACCCGGAGATCTTTGTCCACGACAAGGGCGTGCGCGATTACCTGCGTAAGCTTTCCGGGCATGACGTCCCGTACCTCCACGACACGGTAAAGCCCGATTTCATTTCCATCGTTGCCCAGCACCGCTATCGTCAAGGCCACGCTATCGTAGACTCTATCAGAGCTGTTCCGTAAGGCCAGAACCAGCTTGATGAAACTCACTAGCTTGTGATCTAGACGACGCACCGGGTCCTCCAGTTTCAGGCCCAGAGCCGCCAATTGTCTCTCCGCGGCCGGGGACACAGTTATCGGGCGATCCCCCGCACAGAGTCCTCCAACAAATATCAGAACCAAGATCAGTTTCGCAATGTGCCTCATATAGTTTCCCAGTACCTTTCGCTCCAATTGGACATTTGAACCTGAAACCGAGGAAGTTTCCAGACCGGCTCTGGTTAGTGGTTTCGGGGCAACTAAAGTGAACGGCCGCGGCAGCGGGCAGGGGAATTCGCACCAGGCGGCGACGCTTGCCCTGTCTGGCATCAGGAGCGATCACGCATCGCAGCAGCGGGCCTTTCAGGGCAGACAACAACCAAAACACCGAGGGGGCATTGAACGTCGATTCACCAGCATGGCGAACGCTGGCGTGATACGCTTCGTTCTGAAGCGTATTCCCCCAAAAATGTAATTGAAACTTCGAAGGCGGGTTCACTCGGAAGCGATCATCGCTGTCAATCTTGGCGGAGCGCCAGCGTTGATTAGCTCCAACGTCAGGAGTGTAGCACAATGACGGTAGTACGAGCACCTAGCAAGGCTGAACTTGCTCGGGATCTAACGAGGTCTCTTTTCTGTGGGCTCCGCCATCGGGAGAAACGAATGGCCGTTTTCTTGGCGTGTTCCGACGAAAGTGCATCTCAGAATCCGAAGAGGCTTTTCCTGGTAGCCGGGTGCATCGCCAATGTTGATGAATGGGGCGACTTCTCCAAACTGTGGCAGGAGCAGGTTCTCGATAGCGATCCCCCTATCCCGTATCTTCACATGATTGAGATTCGACGGGAAGTCTTCCAGCAGCGATGGAAACTCACTCCTGAAGTAGCAAAACAGAAAGTCGCTGGCGCAATTCGTCTGATGATTGAGGCTGACTATCTGTCGATCATCGCCTCCGCAATAAACGTATTCGATCTAGAAAACGAATTGCGGGCCAAGCTTCGGGAGCAGTCTATACCACCACGGCCGGATTTCAAACAGCCAGACTACCCATGTTTTGCAGGCTACGCCTATCACGCCATGAACTATGTCCGCCAAAAACATCCAGACGCTGAACGAGTGGATTTTGTAGTAGCGCTGAACGGAAACATCACCCAGCACATAAAAACCTTCCACGAAGACATGCGGGGGTGGATGCAAAGCCGAGATCCAGAACTGGCGGAACTGGTTGGCGAACTCATGCCTGCGAGAATGGAAGACAGGCTACCCCTGCAAGTGGCAGATGTATTTTGTTGGCACCTGCGCCGACAACGCGACGGTTTTGATGATGGCGCGCAATCCCTCTTCTATAAACGTGGGTTCTCCCACGAATGGACAAAAGATGATCTGCGAGCCACAGTGGACGGCGTAGTGCAATTTGGATGAATTGTGATTTCCCCTTCGCCGGAGTGAAGGCCGAAGCCGCCATCGGGTCAACGCAAACCGTAGACGGTGATTCACAAACCATGCGGTCTTTTGGGTAACCGGTCGCGGGCGGTTTCGCACGAAAGTGACTCCGTTTCCTGGAATCGCACCAGGAGGCCTTCCTTCCGGCTCGCCCGGTCTGCTGGGCCGGTTCCGGCATCGGGAGGGTGCGGGGGATCGCGCCAGCGGGCCGGGAAGGGTCGGCCAGGCCCGCGACATCCGGCAGGCGCCGGCGATCGTGCCAGCGGCCTGGGAAGGGCGGCATCAGGCCCTCTGGCATCAGGAAGGGCGCCGGCGATGCGCGCGCCAGCGGGCCGGGGACGGTCGGCATGTTGTGTGTCCGGAGTAACGGCGCCGCCCGGAAGCTGAGGCCCGAAAAACAGGGTTAATTCAGTTTCCGTCTGTTTTCCGTCTGTTTTCCGTCTATTTTCCGTGTGGGCACATTATATTAAACTACTGTACTCCGCCGGCGGCGCCGTTCACGGCGGCCATGCGAGATTGACGGCGCGCGCCTGGCGGTGGTCGCTGGATCTGGCGGCGGATCCTCTGCCGGTGGACCTGGCGGCGGTGGACGAATCGCCGGATCTTCCGTGCGCGCTTTTCTGCAATCTGCCTGTTCCTGCCTGTTTATTGCCGCCACGTACAGTACAAAACTGTAGCGGGGCGGGCCTTCCTTCTGGTTCACCTGCTCTGCTGGCGCTGTGGCATCAGGAGCGGGGATCGAATTCGGGCCGCGGGCTGGGGTTGCGCAACAGGCGTGTGCTCGGGTGTGCTTTTCCGTGCTCCGGCGTAGTATATCTTAACGTAAGAGGGCGGGGCGAATCGCGGGCGCCGGCGGGGAAGTTCCAGTGTCGCGGCGCGCGACACTGATCTTTTGTCTCCGCCCGCTCCGGATAACGGCGCCGCCGGCGGAGTCGCCGGAAACAGCGGCAGCGGCCGCCGCCGCCAGCGCCGGTGATGCGCGCGATCGCGCGCCGCCGGATCGAATGGCAGGATCCACGATCGCGCGCGCCGCCAGATCCAGCGACCGGCGCCGGCATCAGGAGGGGGCCTGGTTCAGTTGCAGGCTTTAAGAGCGTGTGGCCCACAACCAGACAGTCAGAGCCAGCAGCGCCACGGCCGCCCAGAAGCGCCGCTTCCATATCCGTACGTCGGTATAGGGGGTGAGGCCCGCGTCTTTCAATGCCTTCCAGCAATTGCGTTCTTCTTCCATATAAGAATTCTATGCTTACGCGAGCATAAATGTCAATGCTTACGTAAGCATTATTTGTCCGCCACTCTCACGGGGGTGGACCCTGCCGCCCAGAATTGACGACGCAGGCCTGCGGCGCTGAATCTGGCAACTCTGCCGGCGGTGTCGCTGTTTGCGGTGGCGCCCGCGGGCGTCGGCCGCCGGATCTGGCGACGGTGGCCAGCGTCGGCGCAATCGGCGGCGACTTGCAATGAAAGCATGGAGAATGCTCACGTGAGCTATAATAGTGGCCGTGCTGAAGAAAAAGAATCCAGTAGCGCAAGCAATGGTCGCGATGCGGAACAAGAAACTGTCGGCAGCACGCCGCAAGGAAATCGCGCAGAAAGCGGCGCGGGCCAGGTGGGCGGACAAGGAGCCGGCTTCGGGTGAGGCCCGATCGACAGGAAAGAAGAAAACGTGACCGATATCAACTCCCTTCTCGGCGGGGAGGTTGAATTCCGCGTTGCCGATCTCGATACGGAAATGGACCGAGAAGACTTGGATTGGCTGCGCCGACATTTCAAAATCACCCCGAAGCCAAACCCGCCCGGGCGTCCGTTGGACCCACTCATCAATAAGGGAGTGGAACTGGCGAAACAGCAAGGCATGACCAATGCACAGATCTGCCGCGAACTGAAAATTCCCAAGAAAGAGCAGCACACCTTCAAGTCAAGCATGCGCACGAGATTAGGAACCCTCCAGCCAGATGAGCAGGCAGCCATACGTGAGGCCAGATTGTTACACAAGGTGCCCGCGCGGCGGCGCGGAAACTTAGCCAATTGCAAAAGCGCGAAAAACTCCCAATAGTTTATACGCCCTGGACAGGTGCTCGGAAGCAGTCTACGATCGAGGCTGATGAAGCAATTCACCGAGGCCCAAGCGGAGCAAAAGCGGTTACAAGCCATCGAGTTCTTACAGCGGGTCGGCAGCGACTCCAGTAAGTTCGAGGAGATGGACGCCGCCGAGTATGCGGAACACCGAGGTGTGCAACTTCTCAATCCAACCACAAGGAAAATCACTATGGCAACGAAAACCTTTGGCGCTTGGCAAGAGTGACCCAGTGGTGCTCGGTTGGAGTCACCCACGCTGAGAACGGGACTGGGAACGAGATGTGGAAGGGCCGTCGTCATCCACGCCGAAGGCGTGCGCATGGG
>JBEKDV010000341.1:0-11641 GCA_050014175.1 Candidatus Solibacter sp.
CTCTCGCTGGAGATCCTGTTGGGTGATTTCGAGATACTGCATGGTCATGTTGGGACTCTTGTGACCGAGCAGTTTCATGACGCCAGCAAAGCCGACGCCCGCCCGTAGCATCTCCGTTCCATAGGTGTGTCGAAATTGGTGAGGGACGACGCGGGCGGTAATTCCGACCGCGGCTACGACATCCTGCAGTGCCGCGCGGATTCTACGAACCAACATTTTGCGGCCGCGCGGCCGAAACAATAGCAAACGGCCGGTCTCGGGGGCGTCTAGCGGTCGCAGAGAACGGATTCGTTCGACCAGTTGACAGACCATGGAGTCCACGGGAACCCAGCGCTCCGTTTTGAGCTTGCCCAGCGGCACATGGATGGCCCACTGATTGGGCCCAAGGGTACGCAAACAAACCGCGGGGAGATCGACACATTCGCCGATACGCATGCCGGTGTGACGGAGGAGTAATAGGACATTACTGAGTAGGTCATTGCGACGCAGCAGTTCCCGCTGGACGAGTTGATCGTGCTCCGGAGTCAGAGGGCGCGGCAGATGGTGCTCCGTGCGGGGAACGTCGCCACGACCGAGCAGATGGGCAAGGGCCGGCAGTTGCTGGGTCCAGGCAAGTTCTTCCAGCATGCAGCGCAGGTAGATGACATAGTTGGCGCGTGTAATCGTGGCCAGCGGCGGATTTTGCGAACGCAACAGAGCCAGCCAACCGAGGACATGGGGATCGCGGCGCAGTTGATCGAGAGAGCAAACCTCGGGATGCCGCGCGCCCAGGTACATGAGGAAGTGCCGGACAGTACAGCGATAGGAGGTGACGGACGAATCTCCCAGCGAAGTCGTCACAGATTCTGCCGCTGGTCCGAAGAACTTCGTCAGAGGATGAGTGGGAAGCGGAAGACGTTTTCGTTTCATGGCTTCAACGCTTCGGCGCTCTCCAAAACTGACCCACCCGTACTCTCCAAAAGTGACCCAGGTATTCTGATCTGAACCGAGCGGGCGCGTGATGACCACGATGGATCATCACGATGCTCAAGGTCCGGAAGCTGTACAATCTGCCGCCGGTGGTTCCAACCGGACCCGCGAGTGGGAGATCGGCAACGAGCCTGTGGCAAGCCTCGCAGGTGTCCGCCGGGGGTCGTTTCCGCCGGGATGACGTGGGTTTCGCACAAGACGCGGATCAGGGCAATGGGCTCGTCAATTCTACGACACCCAAGTGACACGGCGAAGATAATCGGCATACACGACGCCGTCACCACCACCAGCACCACCGTCGGAATTGCATTACGGATGCGGGTTCCGCTCGCCTCCCCAAGAGGAACGCCAATACGAACATGCGTTTGGAGAACTCGGGCGGAGCGGGTTTGTCCGAGGTGTTAACCAGGCTGGGGAATTCGAATCTGCATCCTGAGAACACGTGGACCTGCGGCGTACTGCTGAAGCCGATTTGCCCCCCGAACCAAAGAACCGGCGGTGATGAAGTCTCTGGAACACTTGAGCTTGAGGCGTGCCCCTCCGTGCCACCCGACCGTCTTCGGCACTCGCGAAAACCCATTCTTGCCGAGCGCCTTTGTGTCGATAGACTCGGAGGGGTTAGCCCGGGGATGCTACTTTTGAGCGGTGGCGTCAAAATCGGAGCATCTGGAATGCCCTACCGGCAACTGGTCCAGAGAGACAACCGCCCGCTGCTCGCCCCTGAAGAGAAAAAGGAACGGGAGTGCCTCGCCAAGAGTTCTCACTGCAACGGGGGCGCGTCACTTTCCGGTGGCGCGACTCTGCGCACAAGAACAAAAAGCGGTTGATGAGCCTACCTGTCGCCGAGTTTCTGCGCCGCTTTTTTCTGCACGCGTGGCCGCGAGGATTTGTGCGGATCCGGCACTCCGGATCGTTCGCCCACCGGCGCCGCGCGACACTGCTGCCGCTGTGCTTCCAACTGCTCGCCTCAGCATGCATGTCCGTGCCCACCAGCGGACCGGAACCCAAGTCGGATTCCGGTCGTTCCTCCTGGACCTGCCCGCAAGCCTGCCCGCTTCGGACTCTGGTCTGGTTCGGCGCCTGTGTCACTTCTTCACCAGCGCGATCGCGTTCACTGCCACACTTCCCTTCACGCCACGATTCGCCAACTCTATCTCGGCCGGTGTATCCGCTTCGAAGCGGTAAGCGCCCGCGCCGATCCTAACCCATTTGTGACCTTCCTGGCGTTCGTCGATCATGACGGTAGATTGCCCATCTGCGTGCCGGATCTTGACTGGCACGTTCCCGGCAAGCGGTCTGTTTGACCCATACCAGCGCAGGTATACATCATATTCGCCGGTCTTGGGTACCGTGCCAGCAAAGCGGATCGTCGAAGGTGTGGCCTCATGAGACGCCACGGTCTGCGACACAAACGTGAACGATTGACCAGCCAGGATGGCGCGCTCCGTAGCCCATTGCCCAGTGGAAGCGGCGGCGTGCGGATCATCGAACGCAATGAACAGGGCGTCGCGGCCAAGTGATTCGAGGGGGATCGAGGGCGTGTACGTGCCGGCCACCCCGACCCTGCTCAGGTCAATCGCTCGAAAGCCGATCCGCCATGCGGGCGAGTTCGCCGGCATCGAAAAATCCCCTTGGTCGGGGGCACGGAACAGAGGATCAGCCACAACCGAACCGGCCTCCAATCCTTTTTGCTGCCACTCGGCGGCTTCGAACGTCTTAAGTTCGCCCCGTTTGCTGTCGATGCCGATCTCGAACTGACCAGGGTGGCCATAACCCCAAAGCAGATTTTCGCTGGATTCAGCAACCATGGCTGGGTTTGCTTGCAGCTCCTCAGGGGTAATGCCCGAATCCGCGGACACCTCATACCGTATAAGCACTCCGTGACTGTTTGCGAAAAGGTTCCGATGAAAACGTGCCGGAACCATCCTGTCCGTGTGCCACAACACGGCGCGCACCAATGAATTTGGGTCGCCATAGAAGATGTTATTGATCACTTGGACATCATCGCCACCGAGCAGGAGCATTCCGTACTGCCTCGTGTGGTATATGACGTTGTTTTCAACGCGTAGATGGCTAGTGAACCAGTCAGGGTAAACTGCACGTGCGTCGTCGAGGCGTCCGCCAAGATCGTGCAGGAGGTTGTTCCGGATCAAAATGGGCGCGGAGAGCGGGTTCATGGTGGCCATGTGGATTGCGCCTGCGTCGCCGACCATTTGGATAACGTCGTGAATGTGATTATATTCGAGGATGTTACCGCCCTGGTTTTGAAAAAGGAAAATGCCATTCCGCGGCATATCGTGGATGTGGTTGTAGGCTATCCAGTTGCCGGCCTGCAGGGCTGTGCTGAGCGGGCGGCTGTCGAGGTGCACACCCGCGCAGTAGCGACGGATGGCACCGCTGTGGTGTACGTGGTTTCCGACAATGGAGTTATTCAGCGGGGCGAACTGGGCCACCTCGGGCTCAGGGTTGTAGACATCCTCCGGGGTGGCGTACGAAAATTTCGCCGCCGTAAGCAAAATGCCGCCGGCGCCCGCGTCTACCACCTCATTCTCACTCACCTGGTTATAGCGGCTGTCGAGGTGCAGCCAGACGCCATATCCGCCAACGTTGCGAAACAGGCATTTTTCGACGCTGCAATGCCAAGTGTTCAAAAGCCTTACGGCCGCATCCTGGTTTGTGCGTACCGCGACGTGGTCTATGGAGTAATCCAGGTCCGTAATAGTAAACCCCCGCAGATGGATATACTCCACGCGGCGCTTTCCCGTTAGCTCTCCCGCGAATTCAAAGAGGCGATCGGTTACGGGGGCGGCAATCTCCATCGCGTTCGGATCGCCGGACTCCGGCCAATAGTAGAGTCTGCCCGCACGGGAGTCCAAGTACCACTCGCCGGGTGCGTCCAGCTCTTCGCGCAAGCCCTCGATAAAGAACTGGTTACCTTTTAGGATTCGCCCCTGGCACTCTCTACCAGCAATCCGAATGGTGGAGCCATCGCCACTCACGCCGGCGATGTGCACCAGTTCATTGAACCAGGCGTGCTCGGCAATAATATTGATCAAAGCGTCCGGTTGGGCAGCCCAGGAGGATTTGGCCGTCCCCGGCGGAACGTTTATTGTTTGCTTGTCTCCATCGGCAATCACGGTAATCATTTCCGCGTTCGGATACCGCGCCCGGACCGCGCGTTTCCCGTTGACGAAGAGTTGACGGAATTTCCACCCCCCGTTTCGGGCCTCCGGCAGATCGGTGTCATAGATCTTCCCGTCATGGGTCGTCCAGAGGGTGTGTATGCGGCGGGCACCTCGCAGGACGGGTCGGTCACCCGGGTAGGCCTCGTACGTGCGCGGTGCGGTTACGGTGCCTGAATCCTCCGGGGCGAAAACAATCGTTTCCGGCACCCAGTACGTGCCGCCGTGGACCAGCACCTGAACCGGCCCGTCCGGACGGAGTTTCCGGATCAAATCGCGGGCGCCTGTGATCGTGGCCAGCGGACCGTCGGTTCGTTCCGGGTTGGGTGCAGCCACCAGGCCCGACCACGTGTCGCGTCCGTCTGTTGCCACATGCAGAGTGAGGGTGGAGGCGGCCGTGCCGGAGTGAATCAGCAGCACCGCCGCTGATGCAAGCTTCACAAGAAGACTCATTGGACTACTCTCCTTTCTCGATTGGTTTCATGGAGATGCGCGGGTGCAAGGGCTTGGTTGGCCTCACGCAGCCACCCGAGTCGCATCGGATTGAGCAAGCCATAGTTGTAGTAGCTCACGCCAGCCAAGCCCGCCTCCGCGGCGAGCAACACCCGCTCCTTCAATTCGGCGCACGAAGCGATGTGGCTTTCTCCGACCATGTTGGCCAGCACGATCTGCGAACTGGGCAAGGCTGCTACGGCCCAGCGCAGATCTTCGGCCACCATGTTAGTGCGTTGGAAATACGACTGGAGGTAGATGTGGTCGCAAAGCGCTGCGCGGTCCTGCAAAGCGGAGCCCTCGGTCCAGGAGCGCGTACAGGGCCGCGCCAGCAAACCACTGATGGAGTCCAGACCCACGCTACACGTTTTCGTGATGTCCCTGATCTCCGCCAAAAGCGAGGTCACTACCTGTCGGCGAGCTTGCTCGAACGCGTACAGTTCCGGGTATTCGAACAACAATGCCGCCAGCCCTTCCCGGTCCGGGTCATGTGCATCGGCGCCTTCACGCGCCAGCAGTCTTGACAGAAGGCTTCGGACGAGAGCTTTGAGGCGCACAATATCAACACCGCCAGCGGCCGCCGCTGCTTCACAGTGCCGGCAGAAACAGAGCGAGAGCAGGTGCTCGCCCACCAACCCGGGCCGAACGAACATGAGCTCGTGATGCTCTCGGTGAACGGTGCCAAGATAGGTGAAGCTGTCCAGCAGAATCGCGCCGGGCGAAAACTGCCGGCACACATCTTCCACCAGCGCCCGTAAGTACGCTCGAACTTCGGGATTGGCGGGGCAGAGTGCAAACGCATACCGATCTCCGACAAAGTTACACGCCGTGAGACGCGGCCACGCCAAGCCCATGCTCGTGTTGTGACAGCCGATCACGCTCGCCGTAAACTCGACGCCTGCCCTGCCGCAGGCCTCGCGAATTCTTCGCACCAATCCCCTGCCGGCGGCGCCCGTATTGACCGGGGGAAGAGGGCAGTCCGGCCCGTAAAGAGAGGTATCCGGCTCGAAGTCCAGAAAGTCGAACGGCCGGTAGTGAAAACCCATCGAGGGATCGCGGGGGCGAAACATCCTGCACCGGTGATAGTTGACACTTACCAGCACGCGGTTGCATTCCAGCGAGCGGATGTCCTCCAGGCCTTTATCAATGCCTTCCGCATCCAAATCCCAGGGAAAAACGTTAATAGCGAGTATTCCGCTCGTGTTCATCGAGGATGCTATTCCTTCAACGCGAGATAGATAATGACGGTGACCGAAGCATTCTCTCCAGAGACTTTTCCTGACAGCCGCACCCAGTGACCGAAATCGCGCAATGCGAAGGAATATAGGCCAGGTCCGTTAGTAACAATTCCCTTGTTTCCCTCCGGGCACCAGAACAGCCCATCCGGAGAGATCTCGGGCTCCGCCTCGAATATCGTTCCCGTCCCGCGCATATCGAGAATCCGGACAAACCAGCGCGCCTCCGATGCCCACGCGGTTTCGTAGGGCTCAGTCTCAAAATCCCCCGCAAACCGCCTGTTCCGTTCCAGAACCGCTGTAAATGAGCGCTTCACCATTACGATCACCAATCCACAGAAATGACCACAGAATCCAGGTACAAAAAATTGCGAACCGCCCGGTGCGTCCGTACATCAATACAAAAATTGAGCAACTGGTCGAGGGCTTTGTAACGGTGTTCAAAGACCGGCACCGGAATCTGGCTAAGGTCCATGATGTTGTTGTTGACCTGTAGTTCGGCGTTCCGGCGCGTACGCGTATCGAATTCCCATCGCAGGTAGTGCCAGTTGATCTTGGTCGGCATTTCGTTATAGCAGAGGGGCTGGTGGCCCCCCGGCACTTCCTTCCAGTCGCTGGGATCGACCACGTGGTAGTCCTGGTTGGGAGCGGCGAGACCGGAACGGACCATCTTCGTGGTTGGCTGCACAGACGTCTTGTACATCCAGGTCTGCCTCAAATGACCCTCTTGGTCCGTATTCAGGTACCGCAGCGCGCAATGGTAGCGGACGCCGTCGTCACCTTCGCAGACATCGTTACTTATGGTGAAATCGCCAAACTGCTTTTCAGAAGGGTCCACGTTGCCGTCCCACTCCGGAACGCTCTCGGCAACATTCCGAAATACCTGCTCGGCCTTGTACGTGAAATACGTTTCAAAGCGGACCAGACCCCTTTCAACGAACGTCAAGCGCTTGATCGCCTGCGCCATGTGCATCGGCCGTGCCCGGGTAGCCAGTTTTAAGGCATACGTCCCACTCATAGAACCATGCGTGCCGATATCGAAGAACGAGCAGTTGCTCAACTGCGGCGGGCGTAGATCCGCCGTGATTTCACGCACATTATCGAGATTGCCGTCGTGGTTGCCGATCAGTTCGCACCACCCGTTTATGCCCTCGTCGAAATCGTCGTAAGTCAGAATCCGTGGCAGGGGGTTGTATCTGCTCAATCCCGGGTGGGCTGGTGAGGCCAACGCGCGTGTCTTATCCCTTGTCATGCTTCGCCTTTCCCTGTATGGAACTGGTTAGGATTCGAGCCGGCGCAACAGGGGCGCCGGAGTGAGCCGACTCGTAACTAGCCAGAACCACGGCCAGCGCCGCCTCGGCTTCGCGAAGACCGGGTTCGGGATCGCGGCCAGACTCTATGGCCGACACGAACTCCTTGATCTCGGCCACGAATGGATCCTCTTCCGGAAACTCTCTTGTGAGCCGGTGGCTGCCGGTCGTGATTTCGAGCGTTTGCCGATCGACGTTGTTCAGATCCGCGGCGGCCTCAGCAAGCGTTCCGTACAACTCGAAGGTGTGGCGCCGCGCATGTGCAGGAACTGGCGAACGATAGCCAACGAGCATCGCGCATAGCCCCGATTCGAACCGCAGTGTCAGGCTGGCCAGGTCTTCAACGTCGCCGTCCGCCCCTACTTGCCGCGCTACGGCGGAAACACTCACGATATCGCTCGCCGCGATCCAACGGAGCCGGTCAATCGCGTGGATGCATCCAATCATGACGATTCCGCCGCCCGCCACCTCGCGGTCTAGATACCATAAAGGCCTGGGTGCTTTGATGGCACATGCGACCAGGTAGTCCACCGCCAGCACCAGGTCGCCGAAAACGCCATCCTGTATGCGGCGCCGCAGTTCGCGCATGGAGGGAAAGAAGCGTTGAGTAAATCCCACCATTAGCCGCACCCCTGACTCCGTGCAGGCTCGCCGTATGGCGCGAGCCTGCTCGATCGTGACACAATGCGGCTTTTCGACAAGAACATGAATGCCGCGGCGCGCCGCCCCAACTATGGAATCTGCATGAAATCCATGTGGGGTGCAGATGCTAATGGCAGTGGGGTCAGTACGAAGCAGGTCTTCCGTGTTTGCGTAGGGCTCTGCCCCGTAACGTGCCGCCAGGGACTTGGCCTGCTCGAAATTCAAGTCCGCGATGCCCTGGATTCTAACCCCCGCTTGTGAGTAGGCCTTGGCATGAGCTTCGCCCATCACTCCCGCACCAAGAATCCCGACCGCAAAGCTCATGGTCAAACCCTCACGCGCCAACCTCGACCGGCCGCGCGTGGATTACTCCCAGGTCGCGGATCAGCAACTGCACACAGCCCAGGGCGATCAATAAAGTCACGCTGAAGCCAAAGAAAATGGGTCGATATGAGAATCGTTCGACTACGCGGGCAAGCAGCAGTTGACCCGCAATACCCGCCACGCCGCCGCAGAATCCGCCCAGCCCGGAAATGAAGCCGAGAATCTCGTTCGGAAACACTTCGGCGGCAATCGCCACGTTTCCCCAGGAACCGTGGCCGACAGTGATCGCGGTCATCAGTACGACTGCCATACCCGGTTGGGTGATCGCTGGAATCGTTACGCAGGAGGCGAAAACGACCAGCGAGGCGACCAGCATGGTGCTCTTACGGGCACAGTTCACGCTTAAGCCGCGTCCCACCAGTTTTCTGGGGATCACTCCACTCAGGACATGGCCGAGGGACAATCCGACGAATGGAATCCAGGTATAACGGCCGATCTGCGCGAGAGAAAAGCTCTGCTCCCGCTCAAAGTACTTTGGTATCCAGAAGGTGATGAAATAAGTCATCGGATCCGTCAGCACACGCACAGCAGCGTATCCCCAGGCTTCTCGCATGCGCAGCACGGCAACCAGCGGTGGGGGTTGTCGCTTGACCACTAAACCCGCGACGCTGGCCGCCTGCTCCGCCCTCTGTTCGGGGCTGAGCCAGGGGTGGTCGGCAAGAGGGTAATAGGTTCTCGTCCAGGCCACCACCCAGACCAATCCCGCAGCGCCCGTGGCGACAAAGGCCATACGCCAGCCGAAGCGCTGCGCCAAAAAAGCTATGACTGGTACCGAAACTGCGGCGCCTACCGCACTCCCCGCGTTGAAAACGCCAATGCCTAACGCGCGCTCCTTCATCGGAAACCACTCCGCTACTGTGCTCACAGCGGCCGGAAAATTCGCCGATTCGAATGCCCCTAGCAGAAATCGCACTAGACAAAACTCAAAAAATGTTGCGGCGGCTCCGTGGAGCATGCTGACCAAAGACCATCCGGCCACCGAAATGGTCAAACACCAGCGAGCGCCGATCCGGTCTACCAATCTACCGCTGACAGCGTACAGGATCGTGTAGCTCAGCAGGAAGGAGGAGGTGATCCAGGAGTACTGCACATCAGTCAGTTTCTGTTCCCTTTGGATCGTGCCTGCGAGTACAGAAAGCGTCTGCCGGTCAAGGTAATTCACCGCGGTTGCCAGAAATAAGAGCCCGGCTACATACCAGCGCAGACGTTCCGGGTGCGACAGCGTCATGGTTTCCTTCAAGTTCCGATTCCGCACCGAGCCCAACCCATCAGAAAATGAGTTTCATACCCAACTGAATGGTGCGTGGATCACGGGCCGAAGTGATGGTTCCGAAAGCTGCCGACACGTTCTGTCCGTTCGCACCAGCCGAGAATGATCCGTTCGGCAACCCGAGGTTGACGTGGTTCAGGAAGTTAAAGGCTTCTGCCCGGAATTGCAGAAGCAGTCTTTCGCGTAACGGGGTGGCCTTGATCAAGGAGAAGTCGATATTGAAGGCACCCGGACAGCGGACGTCGGGCAGAACGCGGCCGACGTTGCCCAGGGTGAAGTTTGGACTGGCACTCTGTCCCGTAGAGTTCGGGCGAGTTGCGCGGAAGTTATTGGCTCCTGTCACCACGACCGGCAGTCCTCCCTGGAGGGTTGTTACAGTATTGAGTTGCCATCCTCCCACGAGATTGCTTGCAACCCGGTTTGCCGGATGCCATCTCTTACCGGTTCCAAAGGGTAGTTCGTAAACTGCGCCCAGAACGAACCGCTGAGCAACGTCCGTGGGGTCGATAGCACGCTCAAGCCGACGGTTGAATTTGCCGTCCTGATAACCGGTGACAGCCACCTGCTCGGTGGTGGCGCCGAAGTTCAACACGGAGACGACGCTATCGTCGATCAGCTTGGCAAACGTATAGGAAGCGAGCAGCGTCAGACCGTTCGATAGCCGCTTTTGCAAGGTCACCATCAGAGAGTGATAGCTTGAACTGCCAAGATTCGGGTTTCGGACAGAGATGGAACTGTAGTAGGGGTACGGAGCGAGCAATTGGCTCTGACTGATGGTTGCCCCTCCCAAGCTCCCGGTCACGCGTCCTGCATATGGATTCGGCACTTGGTTCTGCAAGGCCAGTCCCATTGACCAGTCGTCATCGGGAATCTGGTTGAGACTGTAATTACCAGCATCCAGATGGGTGCCTTTGCTGCCGGCATAAGCCGCTTCAATCATCCAATTGCCGGAGAGTTGACGCTGTAAAGACACATTCCACTGCTGTACCGAGGGATACTGGCCGGTCTTCTGATCGTAGCTCACGCCGCCACTGAGAAAAGCGCTCGGCCCCAGCGCTGCGCCAAGGGGAAGAAGGGGCGGCGATGGAAAACCGTTCTGCAGCGTGAAGGCAGGAAAGTTGGTATTATTGCCCGCGGGCACGTAACTGGTGCTGGTTGCGGCGAATCCCGCCGTGGAGCCAAAGAACTGCTTGTAAAAGATTGTCGGAACGAAAATACCGTACCCCATACGCAGGACCGTCCGCGCATTTCCAAATAAATCAAACGCCAGGCCAACGCGGGGAGAAAAGTCTTTCTTGTCCGGCTGCAAGTAACGGGCAGCCGTGCCATAAATCATGAGCCCTGGAAAACCCGTTAGCGGATTCGTCCCGTTGGGGTCGAAGTTGGAAGTCCCGGCGTGCGATTCTATCGGGGGTGACTGGTAGTCGTACCGCAGGCCCAGATCCAGCGTGAGCCTGGGAGTCACTTTCCAGCTATCGTCCGCGAAGGCACTGATTGTGTGGCCCTTGTGGGATTCCCCAAGGTAGGTGTTGCCAGTTGCGCTGCCTACTGCTCCCAGCAGGAATGTGGCAAGGCCCGACCCGGTGCCGCTCGGCTGCTGCGGATTGTTCGTCAGGCTGGCAGGGAAGCTAAACCCCCCCGATGCCGCGCTCGCTTGGTAGTTATTGACCTGCTTCAATCGAACGTCTAGGCCAAGTTTGATCGTGTGCGCCCTGCGAATAAGCGTCACTGAATCGATGAACTGCCAATCCATGCTTCCGCGAAAACCTACACTGGAGTCGCCCTGGGTGAACCCCGTCAGGCCGTCAATCGTAAACCTGGGGAGCACTGTGTCCGGAACGTTGGCCGGCAAGCCAAGTTTGCGTGGCCAGTCCTCGCCATAGCTCGCCGCAACGAACGGAAAATTGAGGCGCGTGAACCCCACCCGAAACTCGTTGAGCGTGGACGGCGTAAGGATGTCCGTATCGGACAAAATGAAATTCTGTGGCCTGTAATGGTCCCACCGCTGATTGATGACCGGATTCGACCACAGCGTCAGGGCCGACCCGATCACGCCGTTGGTGAATTCCTGGTAATGAGTATAACGGCCAAACAGCGAATTATGGTCGGTCAGCCGGTGATCTATTCTGACTGTATGCTGCTCCATATCACGGGTGT
>JBEKDV010000342.1:0-9227 GCA_050014175.1 Candidatus Solibacter sp.
GGGCCGGCGGCAACGGCCAGGAAACAGAGGTTTGAGGGAGCGTCATCCGGAACGCTCCATCGGCAAGAGACGATGGCGGAGCCGTCGGGTGCGAGTTTGATGCTCGGTTCCTGTTCCGGGACCACAACTCTCCACGGTGAGGCTGCAGGTGTCGGCGCGTCCCGCTCGAAGTCCGCCCAAAACCCTTCCGGGAGATCCGGGAAACCGAGCGAGGCGGCCGTGTAATAGAGACGAACGATCTGATTCTTCGGCACCGAACCCTGGCGACTGCGCAAGCGAACGTACAAACGCGCCTGCGACCCGCGGCGTGGATTCACATGGCGGAGCCCCGATGCTCCGACGCCGTGGTCGTCGACGAAATTCTCGAAATCGACCCGGGCCGCGCATTTTGTTTGGAATGGCGGGTAGTCCGCTTTGATATCCGGAGACTGCCACCAGAATACCGAGCTGCCTGTCCGCAAGAAAGGATTGTTGCCGTTCATGGCGGCTGGCCTCGCGCGGCCGGTGTCGATGACATTTTGAGCGATGTAGGGGCTTTCACCAGAGTGTTCGGGAGCCCTTTGCTGAACAGCTTCCATTGCGGGTTTTCGCCGGTTGCGCCGGTCGCGCGGAGCACCCCCGTATCCAGCCCGGCGTAAGCCACGTCAGGCTCGGACGGGTCCACTTCAATGGCATTGACTGGCGTGCGGTCGAAGCCCTCGGGCATTTGCCGGGACAGGGAGACCCAACGGGGCACATTCTCGGTCGGATTGTCGGAGCGAATCAGGTAATCGTCGCCTGCCGTGTAGGCAGCCCAGAGGCGGTCGGGAGTTCCTTCCCCGCCTGCTGTGAAATGGAGATCGCTGACCACGCCACGGGCCTCTCGAATCCGCGAGGGCGCCTGCCACAGGCCGCCTCGCTTTTCGATTCTGTAGATACTGCCTCGATCGGTGCCGGCGAAAATGCAGTCGGCGTTGCGAAAGACCAGCGCGGAGGCTCTTTCGCCAGCGGGAAGAGCGACGCGGACCCAGGGAGACTTGGGCACAGGGTAGGATTCTTCCGTGCGGAGGAAGACCGTGGCGCCGGCTTGCGCCACGACGTTGCCGCACACCGCCATCGGCGGGTAAAAGAGGGCGCCGTCGGGTTGGTTTTGCTCGGGCTCGACATCGGGGCCGATCCACTCCCAACCGCTCCACCCGCCGCCGGTTGTGGAACGGTATAAACCCATCCCGTAGTGGCTGAAGTAGCAGACATTGGGCGCGAGCGCATTGACCCCGCAATCCCCGCCGTCGCCTACGCCGCATTGGATCCAGGAGCCGCCCTCGTACCGCAGCGCTCCATTGTCCTGAGTGCCTCCGAGCAGCCATGCGTCAAGCTGTGGGTGTTGGGCGACAAACTCGAACTCCGTGATGCAGAGGCCCCGGTTGAGCGATTCCCAGTGAAACCCTTCGTCGTCGGACCGGAAGAGGCCCCCGTCGCAGCCGATGTAAAGGACTCCGGGATCGGACGGGTCGAAGGCGATGGCGTGTTGATCGGCGTGAATGCAATCGCCGTCGGTTTTCGATGTCAGGTTGCTCCAGTCCCAACCTCCCGATGGCGACCGGATTCCGCGGTGCGCGTCGTATGCGCCGAGATAGAGGATGTCGGGATTGTTCGGCGCGACAGCCGCAAACCAGTCGTAGTCGGCCTGTTTGGAGATCAAATCCCGCGGCAGCGCGCAAGGGGTGAAGGAGCAATCCATGATTTCGCGTCTCCAGAGTTGGGGAGCAAAGTCCGGCGGCGGACCGGCCGCGAATATATAGACCACGTCGCCGTCGGAGGGCGCGTGGCAGATTGCAATGCGGATTGGCTGCTCCGGCAGGCCCGGCAGCATTACCTGCTGCCAGACATCGCCGGAGAGACGGAAAATCCCGCGCTGTGTGGCGGCCAATACTTCGTCCGCCTCCGGATGAATGGAGATGCTCCAGGCCCGATACGGAAGCCGCGTGGGCGCCCATGTCTTGCCGTTCGCGGCGCCTTCGAACACGCCGGCGGTCGTAGCCGCGAATAACCGGCTGGGGTCTTTCGGGTCCACCTTGAGATCGAAGAACGCCTGGCCGCGGAAGGTCTCCGCGGCCAGCATGTGCCATCCGCATTCGTCGCTCCACCGAAGCAATCCGGCGCCGCTCTTGTGACCGTCGCCGATCGCAAGCTCGTCCCCGAGACTGTTGCCCTCTCCCGTCCCCGCGTAGGCGAGTCTTCCGTCGCTTGGATCGAACGCCAGGGCGCCGATCGCCAGACAGCTCTGGTCGTCCGTCACCGGCTTCCAGGTGCGGCCGCGATCCGCCGATTCCCAAACGCCGCCTTCGGCCGAACCGAGCAGTATCCGTTCCGGCTGCCGCGGGTGAATGGCAATGGAGGATACCCGGCCGGAGACGCTCAGCTTCGTAGCCGAATCGAGGGTCATCTGCCCGTGCGGAATTGAAAACGGACCGATGTTGCGCCAAACAGGCTGTTGGGGGTCCTGGTTTTCGGCCTTGTCGCGGAGCGCAAACGCCGCCGCGTAACGGCGGGCCGTCGCGGCGGGATCGGCCGACGCCGCCGCGCCGTTCACGCGCCGCTGCTCGGCGAAATAGCCGGCGCGCCGTTGCGCTTTGCTCCCTCGGTACCTCGCCTCCGGCCAGGCTTGTGATGCGTCTTGTGCCATGTCTTCCTCCCGGGATGTCAAAACGTTCTGGGCAAGCCGTCGAACGATACGGCCAGGCACGATCTGGCGGCGGTGTCGTCGGCCAGGCATCGGACCATTGCCTTGTTGAAACTGCCCAGCGGCTGATTTCCAAAATCGTGAAGAGACAGTGCCTTGCGGAATACGCAGGCGTTAGGCACGAGGGGTCCGGCGGCGCCTTTGACGAAACTGCAGGCGCCCGGGTTGAGACCGTCCGCCACGAGGTCGGTCACGAATCGCAGGCCCGAGGCGATATCGGCCGCGGTTGGAACCACGTAGGCGCTCAGGATGGCGGTGCTGCTGTGGTATTCCTTCGCCGGCGTCAAAGGAATGCCCGCGAAGGTTCCGATATAAGGAATCTCGATGAACGGCGGCAGCAGCGGGAAGCGGGAGCGGGAGCGCTCGACAATGGCGCTGAAGGAGGAGATTTCGAAGAGCTTGACCGAATCGATGCGCACGCGGGTGGCGGTGTCGTGGTTGGCGACGCGTGAGGTGTTGGTGGCTGGGTCGGTGGCGCCGCCTCCCGTATACGTGGGGCCGCCGGCCGATTCATCCGCGTTGAGGGTGACCGCTATCTCGGCCGCGGACGCCGTGTTGAGGCTGCGCGGAATGGCGGAAATCGCGAGCGACCGGCCAATCTGGGCGAAGGTGGTCTGATAGTTGGCGAGAACGCCGGCCAGCGCCTCGGCCTTGCCAAGGGGAGTGGCGGTCAAGAAGGCGCCGCCCAGAGCATTCGCGCCGCTGCCGTTGGATGCGGAGAGAGAACTGAGGATGCTGTTCAGTTCGGGCGCCGTGCTGGCGTTCAGGTAGCTCTGCGAGGTGGTGTTGACGTAAGTCCACTGGCCGGAAATGGTGCGGACAGTGATCAGGCCGTCGTTGAAAAACGAGGGTTTGTCGACGCCGAAAATGCGTTTGACGGCGTTCCGGCTGTCGGCCCTGGCGTTGAGCTGATCCACGCGATACTGCATATCGGCGCGAACGAAAAGCTGAAACGCGGTGAGGTCGCGATTGAAGGCGTCGATGATGGGGCTGAGCGCCGTGTTGAGGGCATCGGCGCTGTGGCTGAGATCGTAAGGGGTGAATTCGTGAGGATACTGCTGGCTCATCTTGTAATTGAACAGGAAGTTGGCGATGGCGGCGCGCAGCAGTCCCGCGCCGGAGGGTGGGTTGACGGTCGGCGTGAGCAACCGCTCCAGTTCCTCTTGGAAGCACTGAAGGTGGACGCGGGGGTGCCGGAAATCGTTCTTCGTGTCTATATCTTCGGGTGCAGCTGGGCTGAAGAGAGAACCCAGTATCCCCCGATAGTCCAGTTCGGAACAGGTTTTCGGGCCGGAGTTGGGGGAAACGTGATCGAGATCCAAAGTCGTCCAGATGACGTCGCATCGTTTTTGACCGCCGGCATCTAAGTGCGGCGCTTTGCAAGTGAGGTCTTTCACTTTCGCATCCACTAACTTTGCTCCGTGCGGTTTCTCGACTGCAGAGACGGCGTCCTGGACAGCCGCGAGCGGATCGCGGGCGGCGATAATCGTGATCAGCAGGTCCGTGAGAGACGGCTTGAGAGGCTGGAACAAGTCGGCGTATCCAAGGCAATACCGTCCGCGCTCGCAGATGCCGAGATCGGTGCGCGTGAGCGGCGAAATGGGGTCTTCCAGTTTCGCCTGGCTACTGTCGAGGAAGGCTTGCGATAACTCCTGGGCGCTCTTGCCGGGCTTGCTTTCCTGGAATGTGTCGGCAACGAAGCGATCGGCAACATAGCTGCGAAACGGCTCGTGGAAATAGCCTCGCACTGAGGATTGCCTCTTCAGGCTTTCCCAGCCTCTGAGCACGACTTGTTGAAATTCGTCGTCGTATTCCGAAATCATGCCCTTGACCAGGTTGGTGAAGGCGCCCATGGCTTCGTGGCTGGCGGTGGAGTTCTGCGTGACCCAGGCGTTGATGATCATCTCTGGCCGCGGCAGGTCGAGTTGCGCCAGAACCCGCTTTCTTTCCAGAATCTGGGCATCGTCGCCGGGATTGGTGTCGGTGTAGACGAGGAGATCGGGCGGCGTCTGCGTGCCGCCTCCCGCGGAGACCGCCAGGGATGCCATGCCGGGAGGAGCCTGCGGCGTCGGAGTGGCCGGCGGCGCGGCAGCGGGCGCGGACGCGGCGGGGGCTGCGGGTCCGCAGGAGCCCGTATTCCCGAAGGCCAGGCCGGCGACGACGCATGGCGTCGTATCCGAGACAATCTGAATATTGCTCCCGGGCGGCTGCGACACAGTGATGTTTGCCGGCGAAGCGCCTGTGGCCGGAGCGGTCTGTGCGGCTGGCGCTGCGGCCGGGGCAGGCGTGGCTGGCGCCGCGGCCGGTGCGGTGGAGGTTGGAGTGAACGCCGTGGCTACATCGGATGACGAAAGGTAAAACAGCTTCGTGCTCATGGGCTCCGAGATCAACTGCCACTCCATTCGGCGGATATCGGTGAGCAGGCCCTTCCATGTCTCGCAATCGGGAGGTGTGGGCGTTGTGATGCGAACCGCGTCCTTGCCGACATCCTGAACCGAGAACTGGCCGTAGTTGAGTCCATTGACCCGCGCGGCCAGATCGCCAAGCCCGCCGGCGTGTGGGATGGTCAACTCGACCTTGAACGGCTTTGGGGGAGGAGTGATGCCGAGCGACGCGACAGTGCGGCCGGCGAGTGCGGCGATGGCGTCCTGAAACGAGCCCAGGATCTTTCCTTCGTTGTCGTTGAGCGGCAGGCGGGTGGCGTAGATCGCGATTGTGTTCGCGCCCTGCGCCGCGAGCAAAAACGGCGTCGGATTGCCGAGCAGCGATGCGATCGTGGAGGCGTCGAGTAGCGTGCTCTGCGGCGGAGGCGCCGGCGGAAGCACGGCACAGGGCGGGTCCGATTTCTTGACACCTACCTCCAGAATGATATCGACCGGCGCTGCCTCCGCGAAACGGTCGTTGCCGCCGGCGGTGGCCCGGATGGTGATGAAACCCGGAGCGGCGGCGTGATACCGAACGGTGCCGCTTCCGGCGACTGGCGTGACCTTGCCGGAAAGAACCCTCTGCTGGACGGGTAGGCCCGAGTCCGCGCTGACGTCAACGAAAAACTCCGTGCCGGCCTCGAGGGGATACGCCGGCGAAGTGCAAGATCCCTTTGCAGCGGGATCGCAAACCAGTTTCACCGTGATGTTCTGGTCGAGGTGTTCCGAGTCTCCGGGCTTTCCCTTGTCGTGGGACGGCGGCGCTCCTGGCAGCGGTGTGCGGGTGCAACTCAGCGTTCGTTTCTCGCCGGAGAGGGTGCAGATTTCGGCGAGGTATTTTCCGAAGGGCCTGGGGTCTTGAAAAAGCCCTGCGTCCGGCTTGGCCTTGCCGTTCTGGGAGAAGCACGGGGCCGCGAGCATGAGCAGGGAAAGGAAGAGGGATTTCAAGTTTCGCATAAAGGTCTCCTTTAATTCGCCGGATTCCGGGTAGCTGCATATCTCGCCAGGCCGATTCGGCCGGCGGGGAACACTCGTTGCCTATTTCTTTCCCAGGATCTTGTTGCTGACCAGCTTGAAGAGCCTGTCGCTGCCCGCCTTATAACAAGCCCTGAAGATTTCCAGGCTCTCCGCGTACGCTCCGTCGATGGGAACGGGTTTCGGATACGCCTCCAACAATTGGAGAATCTTCAGTTTCGGGTCTGCGGATTGTTGAACCAGGTTGAGCGCTTGCTTGCCCTTTGCGCTTGCGTAAATCTGCTCGATCCGCGCCTGCGCCTTGGCAAACAGTTCGTCAACTGTGCCCGGTGACGGTCCGATCGCCTTCGCCAGCGTGTCGGGGAAATCCGTCGTGTCCTTCGCCACTTTGTAGAGATCCTCGTTGCCCGCGGCGCCTTTCACTAATTCCGCCAGAGCCTCTTTTTCCGCGGCGGCGGTGGGCAGGAAGCCGCCATCCGGGGTGGCGTTGATGGTGTACAGCCTAAGCGCGTTCAGGCAGTACAGAGTTGTTGTCGGATTTTTCCATTCAGTAGCCAGGGCCTTCTCTGTGTCGGTGGGAATGTCTTGTGCGAAGACCGCTCCCATAAAAACGGCACAGATCAAAACGGCGGCGTAAGCGTCACGCATGTGGGTTCTCCCTTCTCTATTCGAAAATGCAAACTAGTATAAGGTCGAAGAATCGCTTTTGCAAACTTCTTCTTCCACTCTTTCTCCGTTACCCTTTCATCTGCCGGAAATCCTTGCCCCTCTGAAGACCGGCTTCTGACCAACAAAGCGGGGTTCGCCGTAAAAAGGGGACGAACTATTCCGCGCTCTCCACCAGGCCCGCCGGATTCAACTCCCTTGTGACCGCAGTCGGGTCTGCGGATTTGCCGAAGAAATGAATCAAAAGACCGACCACGTAGACGGCGATCGCCAGCAGGAGCCCGCTCGAGACCAGAATCGCGGATTTTGCGCGCGAGTCCGTCAAGTCCCCCGAGACCTGCAACGTACCGGCAACCAGGGCCCAGGCAGTAAAGACGAGCGCCGCGGTCAGGCTCGCCGCTTTCACCGCAAACATCGCGCTCGAAAAAACTGTTAGCGCCCAACCGGGTTGCGAGCCTTTGGCGTGCAGACGCAGATATGTTAAATGACAGGCGTCTTCCAGGTAGTTAGCCGCAGCGGCGACCGCCGGAATCAGCCACCACCAGGCTATCCCGGTTCCCGGCCTTTGCAAAAACTCCAGTGGATTCCAGTCCAGACGGTGAGCATTCTGATCCGGATGGTAAGCGTAGTAAGCGCCGAACCAAAGGCCGAACGCAAGGAAGGAGGCGTAGACGGGGATTAATCCCACCATGTCCCGCCATAAAGCCACTCCCGCCACGTCGCGCATGCGCATGGCGGCCGGTCCCTTTGCCGGGTCCTCTGCGCTCCAACGGCATTCCAGCATGCGATGCCAGCGGCCCAGACACTTTCCGACTTGGCCGGGCGTTATGCACCGTTGAAGCCTGACGATGCTACCGAGGTTTGCCTTGGTCATCGGCTCCGCGGTCCATAAGAACGCCCGCCAGAAGTATAGTAGGGCGAATTGAAGCGCCAGCAGCAATCCGGCGGTGGAAATCGCAAAATCCCCGCGATCCGAAAGCCCACGCTCCACGGACGCCTGAAACAGGGCACCGGCAAGCCGGAAGAGACCGAAAACAACGGCGGCGGCGCCGAAGATTCCGGCCGGCGCGACGAGGAGAGAAATAAGCGCCTGTTTGGAGCATTTACTAGCGGCGACCACTGCCGCGGCCGCGAGTAGCGGAAGATGCCAGTAAGAGCCTGCCAGTTGCCCCATCGCCACTGTATTCCACTGCCAGCCGAACAATCCAAGGTAGTGAATCGAGTCGGCCAGACCGCACACGAATAGCACGAAGCCAAGTGCGCGCGTCCAGTAAATGCTGTCCTGGAAGGCGCGGAAAGCGGGCGATCGGAATCCGCAGGCCTGTTTGAAGTTGACGAGGCTTTCGCTCAAATCGACAAAGGGAAAGGCGAAAGCCGCTACACCTGCCGCCCATCGAGGCCAGTCGCTCGTGACTGGCAAGCCGATCAGTTGACACAACGAAGCCAGCGCGGTTCCGGCGAGTGTCGCCCAAACGATCACAGCCACAAAGTCGCTCAAACGGTCTCCGGGCCAGCAATGCTTGGGGTCCGCGGCAATGGTTCGGATGCCCCTGAGGCGGCCGTACTCGTACAAGTTGGGCGGCAGGGGCTTCCCCGATCCCGCCCAATACGGGAAGACACTCGGGTCAACTTCCTCGTGGATAGACTCCAGCGAGTACCCCGGCGGCGGATCGTCGTGGGCCACGGCTGCCTTTCGGCTGGCGTTTCGAACCGGGTCCGGATCGATCAAGCGATAGTTTCGCTTGGCGCGCAGTATTTTTGTCCATAGCGGCTGGGCGAACTCAGCGAAGGAATCCCGCGGCGCCTGGTCGGCGGCGCCGGGCGGTGGATCCCAGGCGGGTTGCTCGCAGAGGTTGAGTCCGGCGCCCTGGAGGATCCATTGCAGCGGCAACTCGGCCAGGCGGTTGTCCTCGTAGCCGCCCCCGATGTTGGAATGGGCGCCGACGAACCAGCGTTGGGCGATTTTGTCCCGCCACGTCGCGCGCGTTCGTTCCCACTGGATCTTGACATCGTTGGATCCGTCCCTCTCCCCGGCGGGCGGGGGACTGGCGCCGGTATTTCGCTCGATCTCCGAGGTGGCGCCGCCCAGGCCGATGAAGGAGACGAAAGGAGTGTGATTGAAACTGCTCCGGTTCTCGTCAATCGCCAGCGCATGACGGCAACGCCGGATGATCGATGTGGGGCGCATGTTGTTGTGCATGGCCACGCCGCTGGTCAGGCCCGGAATCGCGAGTGCGTCCCAGCCTATCGCCCCAACGGTGTCGTAGACGCCGAGATAAGTGATTCGGATTCGTCGCGACCAGCGGATGAGCAGTTTCTCAATCTGATTCGGGTCCTGAACAATCCAAGGGGCCGGGCCATATTTTGCCTCGAGCCAGGGATCGGTGACCAGAGAGGTAATTGGCCGGATGGGAGACTTCGGCTGTTTGAAGAGATTGTCC
>JBEKDV010000343.1:0-8763 GCA_050014175.1 Candidatus Solibacter sp.
CACTGTTTTAGCGGCACGCAAAGCCAGCCTCCATCTGTTCAACCAACTGCTGGCGCAGGCCGCCTGAAAATCTTCGCAGCGCACAAAGAAACTAAAAGTAAATAATATAAGGCTCCGCCTTGCGCACCCGTGGCATAAGGCTCCGCCTTGTGCACCCGAGCGAAGCTCGGGCAATCCCGTTCGCGGTAGTATTATCCCAGACCCTCTTATGCGCGTCTCCACCTTGTTCTTCGCCGCACTACTCGTCACTTTGAACCTGCCGGCGCAGGATGCCGACCCCGGCCGCCTGGTGTTTGAGGGCCGGTGCGCGCGCTGCCATGGGGCGGATGGCAACGGCGGGGAACTGGGTCCGGCGATTCGCGGGCGGCTGGCGGCGCGCACCAACGAGCAACTGATCGCCTTGATTCGCACCGGGCTGCCGGGGCAGGGAATGCCCCCCAGCCAGATCGGCGACGCCGAAATGGAACCGCTCACCCGCTTCCTGCGCGGCTTGCAGCCGCGCCAGGCTCGCCGCGAAGTGGTGCGCCAGAAACTCGTGACCACCGACGGCAAGACCCTGGAAGGGGAGATCGTCAACCAGGGTTTTGACGACGTGCAATTGCGTACCGCCGACAACCGCGTGCACCTCTTGCGCCGCGCGGGCGATCGCTTCCGCGAGGTGACATCGAGCACCGATTGGCCCGGTTACAATGGCGACCCCGGCGGCAACCGCTACACCACGTTGACCCAAATCGCCAAGGCCAACGTGGCGCAGTTGGGACCGAAATGGGTGTTCACGCTGCCCAATGTGGCGCGCCTGCAGGTGACGCCGGTCGTGGTGGCCGGCATCATGTACGTCTCCGCCGCCAACGAGTGCTATGCGCTGGACGCCGGCACCGGCCGCGAGATCTGGCATTACCGGCGCCCGCCCACTCCGGGCCTGCCTTCGGCCGCCGTGGGCGGCACCAATCGCGGCGTGGCCACGGCGGGCGACCGCGTCTTTATGTCCACCGACCATGCCCACCTGATCGCCTTGAACCGCTTTACCGGTGAGTTGGTCTGGGACACGGAGATGGCGGACTGGCATCTGAACTATTTCTCCACCTCCGCGCCGCTCGCCGTGGGCAGCCTGGTGGCGGCCGGCACGGGCGGCGGCGAGCACGGCTCGCGCGGATTCCTGGCGGCTTTCGACCAGGCCACCGGAAAGGAAGTCTGGCGGTTCTGGACCGTGCCGAAGCCCGGCGAGCCGGCCGCGGAGACCTGGCAGGGCAATGGGATCGAGCACCCCGGCGCGCCCACCTGGTTCACCGGCACCTATGACACGCAAACCGACACCCTCTACTGGCCCACCGGCAATCCGAGCGCGGAATACAATGGCGACGACCGTTTGGGCGACAACCTCTATTCCGACTGCATCCTCGCCCTCGACGCCAAGACCGGCCACCTCAAGTGGTACTACCAAACCACGCCGCACGATCTGTGGGATTGGGATGCCACCGAAACCCCCGTGGTGCTCGACACGGCCTGGGAAGGGCGAAAGCGTCAACTGCTGATCCAGGCCAACCGCAACGGCTTCTTCTACGTCTTCGACCGCATGGATGGCAAGCTGCTGCTGGCCAAGCCATTCGTCACCCACCTGAACTGGGCCAGCGGCATCGGCGCCGACGGACGGCCCATCAAGCTCCCCAACATGGAGCCCAGCGCCGCCGGGACGTTGGTGTGTCCCTCGCAGGATGGCGCCACCAACTGGTTCTCGCCTTCGTTCAACCCCGCCACCGGTTTGTTTTATGTGCAGACGTTCGAGAAGTGCAGCGTCTACACCAAGCGCGATCCGGGGCCGTGGCAGGCGGGCAAGGAGTACCTGGGCGGGTCGCAGCGCCGGCCGGAAGGCGAAAAGCCGCAGCGGATTCTGAAAGCCATCGACATCAAGACCGGCAAGATCGCGTGGAGTCTGCCGCAGCCGGGGCCGGCCGAATCGTGGGGCGGGACGCTCACCACGGCCACCGGTCTGGTGATCTTCGGCGAGGAGGGTGGCGCGCTGATGGCCGCCGACGCGGTGAGCGGCAAACCGCTGTGGAGCTTCCGGACCAATCAGTTATGGAAAGCGTCGCCGATGACCTACCAGTTCGACGGCAAGCAGTATGTGGCGGTTGCCGCCGGCCCGAGCATTATGGCGTTCGCAATTCTGCCGTGAGTCAGTTCTCGATCGGCGTCTTTGACGCCGAATCGACCACCAGCACTTCCAGCGGCGCCTTGCGCGATTCCAGTTTAAGCCCCAGCCTCTGCAAATCCTTGAAGAGCGACTCGTCCGACGCCCCCTCCAGGAACCTCATGACTTCCGGCGGCAGCACGACGCCCGCATTCAGGGCCGTCCGGATCAGCACAACGCGGTATTCCTCCGGCGTGAATTCAAGCGTGAGATCGTACGTCCCCTTGAGGTCCGTCATGTCCACGACCGGCCGCTCGGCGAAGCGTCCCAGGGAGTCGGCCAATTGCACCATGGTCAGTTTCCTGGCTTCGAAGCGGTTGTCGGCGAGCGTGAAGTAGGCGCCTCTGCCGAAGGTAAGCGTGGTGCCGCGCGCGCTGCCCTCGGCGGTGACGTTGACGCCGGCCTGGGTTTCCGGATCGAGCGGCGACTCTTTCAGCTTCAGTCCGCCCTTGCCAACCACCACGCCATAGACCGGGAACTCCTTCGAATCGCGGTGCAGTTTGAGCTGGAAGCGCTGCTCCAGGAGGGTTTGCAGCATCTCCGGGACCTGCTCGCGCGTGGCCCCGGCCGGCAGCTTGGCGTGAATATCGAACCTCTCCGAGGCGATCCAGTCCGGTCCGGTAATCTGGTATTCCTTCACCCTGTAGGCGATGCGAATGTAGTTTCTCACCGAGAGGTAGGTGCAGTGGACCTGCGCGCCGTCAATCTGCACGCCGACATGGACCTGTGTCACATCGGGTACGAGGGTGGTTGGTTTGACCGACGCCACTTCGAATTCCGCACGCGGCGGCGGCGTCTGCGCCAACAGCAGGGTGGACCCGGCGAGGCACAGGATCGCACTTCGAATCGTTCTCATACCTAAAAGATACGAGTTCCGGGGCAAAAAGATCCAGGAATTACGCCGGCCGCCGCGGGCGCTGTTTGGCGGAAACCGACCGGATGACCAGTCGGCCCGGCGCGGCCGGGTCGATGCCCGCTTCGGCGCGCTTTAAGGCCTGGGCCATCAGTTCCTGGATAGCCGGCAGGTCCAGGTCCGCCGCCGACGCCAGCACGATGTGGCGCACCACCTTGCCGCTGCCTTTCAGGAGCCCCCGCGGGTCCGGCAGGCCGGCGCCCTGGAGGAAGAATAAGGTGACCCATCGCGGGTAGAGCGCGATGGAGAAGCTGGCCTCGCTTGCCCGCTCGGATGGGCCGAAACCGATCGCCAGCGCGTTGTAGTTGTCGTACACCAACTGCACTGCGCCCGGCAGGCGCGCCCGCATTTTCGCCAGGCAAGCGCGCGCCAGCGTCGCCACCGCGGGCGTGAACTTATCGAGGAAGGTGTCGAGCTGACTTTCGGGCGAATCGTCTTTCTTCGTGGAGGTGCGAGCTGCCATCCCAAGAGTATATATCTCTCCGCTCGGGCACAATGGAGAGGAGCGGTGCGCAAACTGGTCCAGATCGATTCGGTCACCACGCTCGAGGAGCCGAATGCACCTCCGGAGAACCGGCCGTAGGCCTTAAGGGTAATGGGTCAGGTTGCATAGCAATCCCGTACAGGTCCCCCTGGGCGAGGCTAATGGACGATAACGCATATTATCGTAGAATGACTCGTCAGCCTCCCCTGCGGCACCGCGCGACACCTCAGGCGAATCTGTCCGTCGCCGCTACGAGGGCGCGGCTGTTTGGAGGGTCGAAAGCGCTGTGGCCGCTGTCAGGCGTGATAATGAGGTCGGCTTCGGGCCACGCACGGTGGAGCGCCCACGCGCTTTCCATGGGGCAAACGACGTCGTAGCGGCCCTGCACAATCACTCCCGGGATGTGGCGGATGCGTGAAACGTTGCTCAGCAACTGGTCGTCGGTTTCGAAAAAGGCCTTGTGGAAGAAGTAGTGCGCCTCGATGCGCGCGAAGGCCAGGGCGAACTCGTCCTCTTCGTAGTGGCCGGCGAAGGCGGGGTCGGGAAGGAGCTTGGATGTGGCGCCCTCCCATCCGCTCCAGATCTTCGCAGCCTCCAGTCGCGCGGCCGGATCGTCGCTCGTAAGGCGGCGGTAATACGCGGAAAGCAGATCGCCGCGCTCGGCCTCCGGGATGTGGGCCAGATACGGCTCCCACGCGTCGGGGTAGAGGACCGACGCACCGCGCTGGTAGAACCAGTCGATCTCCTGCTTGCGGAGGAGGAAGATGCCGCGGAGCACGAGTTCGGTGACGCGATCGGGATGAGTTTGGGAATAGGCGAGGGCGAGGGTCGAGCCCCACGATCCGCCGAACACCTGCCAGCGCTCAATACCGAGGTGCTCGCGGACCTTCTCGATGTCGGCGACCAGGTCCCATGTGGTGTTGCCTTCCAGGGACGCGTAGGGCTTGCTCTTGCCGCAGCCGCGCTGGTCGAAGTTCACGATGCGGTACTTTTCGGGATGGAAGAAGCGGCGCTGCTTGGGGTCGGAACCGCCGCCGGGTCCGCCGTGCAGAAAGACCACCGGCTTGCCGGAGGGGTTGCCGCTTTCCTCGAAGTAGATTTCGTGCACGGGTGAGACCTGTAGCCGGCCCGTGTGGTAGGGCTCGATGGGAGGGTAGAGCCAGGTGACGGGATCTTTCATGGTGGATATAGGCATGGGTTGTCTAAGCATGGCAGTTCGTCGCCCACTTTGTCACTTCGATACCTTGGTTAGCCAACCGTTCCTATTCCCCCAAAAACACGCGATCCAGCTCGCGGGTGACGGCTTCGGGCATGGGCGCGAGCGTGCCCACGATATGGCAATTGATGATGGCTTCGGCGGTGGATTCCAGAACTTCCAGCCGGTCGAAAGCTTCCAGAATGTTGCCGCCGGTGACCAGCACGCCGTCGTTTTCCAGCAGCGCGGCGGGACGGCGCGGTGGCATGGCGGTGGCGATCGCCTCGGCGCCGGAGAACTGCAGGCCGTAGGGGAAGCGGCTGACCTCGCGGATCACGATGTAGCTTTCCGGGATGGTGCGGCTGTCCAGCGGCTCGCCGGTGACGCTGAATGCCGTGGCGTTCACCGGGTAGGCGTTGACGATAGCGGCAATCGCGGGATGCTGCCGGTAGATCTCCTCATGGAGGCGCGCGGCGCGGCTGGGGACGCCGCCGGCTTCGCACTCGCCGTTGCGCACCAGCACCAACTGGTGAACGTCCATGGTGCCGCGGTCCTGGCGGTAGGGCGTAATCAGAAAGCTCTCGCCGTCCACGCGCGCCGAGAAACTGCCCTGCGTGCTGATGAAGAGGCGCTGGCGGTAAGCGCGGCGTACGAACTCGGCCAGGTGCGCGCGCAGTTCCTTTTCGTGGGTGGTTGGGGATTGGTGTGGGAAGGCGGTCCACTCGGGGGCGGAATCGCGCGCGAGGGCGATCTCGTCGTCGGTGAGGTAGCGGACGTCGCCGAGCATGCGCGCTTTGATGATGGTCTTGGCGGTGAATTCCAGCGTCTCGAAGCGGCGGAACGCCTCCTGCAAATTGGCGCCGCCGGTGACGGCACCGTGGTTTTCCAGCAGGACGCAATGGAAGCCCTGTCCGAAGATCCTGGCGACGTTGCGTCCCAGGGCGAGAGAGCCCGGCAGTTCGTAGGGCGCAAAACCGGCCTCGCCGCAGACCAGGCGTGTCTGGTGGAAGAGGTGCGTGTCGGGGACCTGGTGCACCAGGCTGAACGCCACCAGCGCTACCGGATGGGCGTGCACGATGCCGCGGATATCGTGGCGCGTGCGGTAAATATCCTGGTGGAAGGGCAGTTCGCTGGATGGAATATGCGGTCCCTCGACCGTGCCATCGGCGCGCACGCAGACGATATCCTCGCGGCGCAGGCTGCCTTTGTCGAGGCGCGCGGGCGTGATCCAGATATCGCCGTTGTCTTCGCGGATGGAGAGGTTGCCGCCCGACGTGGTGGTCATGCGGTAGCGGTAGATGCGTTGAATGGCTTGCAGAATCTCGTCGCGGGGATGGATGAAGGAGACGGCGGAGCGCATACTCTTATCTTCGCCCAAAAGGGGTTTGGAGATGCGGATCGGTTGTGCGGGCCCGAACGTGTTTGACCCGGCGCGTGTCGCGGATCGATGATGAGGGTTCAGCATGAAAAGGCAAGAGAATAATATGTTGTCGCTGACGGTGGTTCTTCTCGCCGCCATCCCGCTGGCCGCCGCGCCGCGGACCACCCTGCCATTCGATTCCGGCTGGCGTTTCCTGAAGGCCGATGCGGCGGGAGCGGACAAGCCCGAATTCGGCGATTCCGCCTGGCGTTCTGTCAGCCTGCCCCACGATTGGGGCATCGAAGGCCCGTTCGACGAGCAGGCTCCGGCGCGCGGGGCGGGAGCGTTTCTGCCCGCGGGGGTGGGTTGGTATCGCAAGCACTTTGTGCTGCCCGCCGGTGCCGCGCCGCGCCGCGTGTTTGTGGAATTCGATGGCGTGATGGCCCATAGCGAGGTCTGGATCAACGGCTTTTCGCTCGGTAAGCGGCCCAATGGGTATGTCAGCTTCCGCTATGAGCTGACCGGGCATCTGAACTCCGGGGGCAAGGAGAACGTGCTCGCCGTGCGTGCGGATAACGAAAAGCAGCCGGCGTCGCGCTGGTTCGCCGGGGCGGGCATCAATCGCCACGTGCGCTTGCTGATGATGGACGCGGTGCATCTGGAGCAGTGGGCGACCTTCGTCACCACGCCGAAAACGACCGCTGCCGCGGCCACCGTGCGCGTGCAGACCAGCGTGGTGAATCAATCGAGTGTGCCGCGGACGGTGACCGTGAGCCTCACCGTGGGGCAAGTGAAATCGGACGCCGGCGGGCCGCAAACCGTCGCGCCCGGCAAGTCCGCCGAGTTTCAATTGGAACTCGCCATGGCGAATCCCAAGCTGTGGAGTCTGGAGACGCCCAACTTATACCAGGCGCGCGTGGAAGTGCGCGACGGCGGGAACGTGCTCGACGACGAGACCGTTCCCTTTGGCATCCGCGAGGCGCGCTTCGATGCCGACACCGGCTTCTGGCTCAACGAGAAGAATTTCAAGATCAAGGGTGTCTGCCTGCACGGCGATGGCGGCGCGGTCGGTACGGCGGTGCCCTTGCGCGTCTGGGAACGGCGACTGGAAACGCTCAAGCGCGTGGGGGTGAATGGCATTCGCGCGGCGCACAATCCACCCGATCCGGCGTTCCTCGATTTGTGCGACCGCATGGGGTTCGTGGTGATGGACGAGATGTTCGACCAGTGGACCGTGGCCAAGAACCCGTACGACTACCATCTGAATTTCCGCGAATGGAGCCACATCGATACGCGCGATACCGTTCGGCGCGACCGCAATCACCCGAGCATCGTGGTGTACAGCGCGGGCAACGAGATCCACGATACGCCGAATGCGGAACTCGCCAAGGGCATCCTGCGCGGGCTGGTGGAGGTGTTCCACGCGAACGATCCCACGCGGCCGGTGACGCAGGCGCTGTTCCGCCCCAACGTGAGCCACGATTACGATAACGGGCTTGCCGATCTGCTCGACGTGGTGGGGCAGAATTACCGCGAGAACGAAATCCTGGCGGCGCACGAGCAGAAGCCCACGCGCAAGATTCTGGGCACCGAGAACACGCACGATCGGCGCGCCTGGCTGGCGTTGCGCGACAACGCTCCGTACGCCGGCCAATTCCTGTGGGCGGGCATCGACTACCTGGGCGAATCGCGCGCCTGGCCCACCATCAGCGGCTTCTTCGGCCTGCTCGACCGCACCGGGGAAATCAAGCCCATGGGGTACGAGCGGCAGAGTTGGTGGAGCGCGACGCCGATGGTCCACATCACGCGGCGCATTTCGGCGCGCGAAGTACCGCCGACCGACCCCGGCTACGAGGCCTACCGCCGCACCGTGCAGACACTGTATGACGACTGGACGCCGCCCAACAGCGCGGCGCATGAGGAGAACGTGGAGGTGTACAGCAACTGCGCCGAAGTGGAACTGCTGCTGAATTCCCAAGCGCTGGGCGCCAAGCCGCTGGAGAGGGACGCGTCGCCGCGCAATTGGCGGGTGACCTGGGTGGCCGGCACGCTGCAGGCGGTGTGCCGGAACGGCGCGGCGCGCGACGAGTTGCGCACGGCGGGGAAAGCGGCGGCCGTGACGCTTAAGGTGGATCGTCCGCGCCTGGCCGCCACTTGGGATGACGTGGTCTACGTCACCGCCGAGGTGGTGGACGACCATGGCGTGGTGGTTCCGTCGGCGGCCAACCAGATTACCTTCGCCGTGACGGGCCCCGGGGCGGTAGTGGCGGTGGACAATCAGGACATCACCAGCCACGAGTCCTTCCAAGGGAATGTGCGTAGCGCGTATCAGGGGCGGTGTATCGGTATCGTTCGGGCCAGCGCGGCGGGGCGGATCGCGGTAAGCGCCAGTGCCGCGAGTCTCAAGGGCGGCACGGTGGCGCTGGAGGCGAGGTGAGAGGCACATGAAACTATCGGTCACGGTAACTCTTTTGGTATCGGCTGCCGCCTGGGGGCAGAAGTTCGATCTAAGTACGGGGAAAGGGGAGTTATATACCGCGGAGCGCGGTTACGGCTTCGAATAGGGTGCGGCGATTAAGTCCGGCAGCGGCTCGACCACCTGCGAGAAGCCTCCTTTCTATTT
>JBEKDV010000344.1:0-8735 GCA_050014175.1 Candidatus Solibacter sp.
GACTCGGACGGTACATGCAGCACGCTGCGGGGACAGCGGAAGCCGGGATTCTCGGAGATGGCAGCGCGGAGGTGCCTGCCCGTGTTGGCATCATAGCGGGCCTTGCGAGCGGTTTTGTACGGCTTGCCTTTTTCAAACTGTGGATGGTACGGCGGTGAGCGGTCGCAAAACACCAGGATGTTCTCGTGTGCCCGCAGCGGCGCGCGCTTGGCATCCAAGAAGCCGGTGGCCCGCGACTTCTCCCAGATCCATTCATACCGAAGCCACGGGTAGTTGCTCATACCGAGCACCTTGTCAAAGGGACACCGGGCCGTGAGAATGATTGCGCCCTTGGGCTTGATGATCCGCTTGTATTCGGCCCACAGCCGCTCCAGGTCAATAATCGAGTCCCACGCGTTCGCGGTGACGCCGTAGGGCGGGTCCGAAAGAATCATGTCCACGCTGCGCGCAGGGAGCAATTTCATGCCCTCAAGGCAATCGGCGTGGTAGATGCGATTAACCGCAAGATCGGATTGTGGCAAGCCATTGAATTCGCAATCGTTCATGAAGTAAGGCAGGTAAAGGATCTTGAAATGCAGTGCGTAGCGTTTTGGCTCTACACACCGCGCCGGGGGCCGTGTGAAAGTCTCAATTCGGATGCAAATCGCAGGACTGGTCGTGTCGCGGCAACTCCGGGACGATTCGCGCCGTGCTGGATTATTGGGATGGCGAACGTGTCACCCGCGCTTTTCTCTTTGCTCGGGAAGCTCATAATTACTGATAAGCACTTCGCCGTACCGCTGTTTCGGTCGGCGCTGCGCCGTGTAGACGATCTGGACCGGCGTAATCAGCCAGCCGCCGAACAACCTTCGCACTTCGGGGTGATCGTCCAAGGAAAGCAGAAACCGGCCGCGGATTTTGTGCAGACGCTGTTCGAGCTCGGTGAAATCTTGGTCGCTGAAGTTGTAACGGTAAAGCTTCCGCCGCCAGTACGGCGGATCCATGTAGAAGCAGGTGGTGGGACGGTCGTACCGTTCCAAGATCTGTTGGTAGGGTAAGGACTCGATCTGCACGCGCTGGAGGCGCTCGTGCGCTTTGGCAATGACGGTCGGCAGGCGCTCCGGGTTGAAATTGGGGGACTGCACCACGCCATAGTGGTAATGCCGCTTGACCACCAGACCACCGAAGCAGTTCTTCTGAAGATAGAAAAATCGGCCGGCGCGCTGAATATCGGTCAGCGTGGTTGGGTCGGTTTTGGCGAGCAGATCAAACCACGAGCGGCTGGCCACGGTGTATTTCAAATACCGGATCAGTTCTGAATGGTGCCACTGGCAGACCCGCAGGAGGTTGACAATCTCCCCGTCCAGGTCATTGAGCACTTCAACCTCGGAAGGGCGCTTGTGAAAAAAAACCTGGGCGCCGCCGGCAAAGGGTTCCACGTAGGTAGTGTGCTCGGGCAGCAGCGAGATAATCTTGGCGGCGAGGCGATTCTTGCCGCCGATGTAGGCGAGGGGACCAACCATGAGTTCGAAGAATTAAAGGTTTAGAAGGTGTTCGATTTGGCAGTAGAGGCCCAGTGCCAAGGCGTCTTTGATCAAGTGGCCGCCGAAACTGCCGTTGGAGCCTGGGAAAATGCGCTCAATGGCTTCCCGCACCTGATTGCGGAATCGCAGGCGCGGAAACCCATATGCCGCTAGTACTTCCTGTTTGGAAACCCGCCAAATGCTGACAGGCTGCCTGCTCTCAGACAACGCCTTTATGATGGCTTGATCGAGCAGCGTGCGCTGCGCTTCCTCGCGGTTTGGCAGGATCTCCATGGCCGCCACCGTAAATGGGCGCTTCTCCAGCAGACGGGTAATGAAAGCCACCGTGCTGTCGAGGGCTTTGTCGCCATCCGAGGACAGTTGCCGCACCATCGGTTCTGAATCCAGGTGTTCTCCGGAGAGTGTGACTACCGCCACGGCTCGGCGCTCGATGCGAATGGCGGCCAGACGCCGGCTGGTTACGTCATGGTCATCGCTGTCGTTGCTGGAAAGCCGCTTCAGTTCTTCCAGAAAATGGCGGCCAGGATTGGTGTGGCAGCCACGGTGCCGCACCCGGCGATAGGCAGTCAGAAGCCGGTCATCGCCGTAGCACTCCGCAAGGGCCAGGTAGTGGCGGACTGCGGCTTCGTCGCCGAAGCGGCTGGCCAGGCGGAGGGCCAGAAACTCACTCGGGGTTTCTGGGAGGAATTGTGACGTTTGGGCAGAGGGGAACGTCCGCGCTACCCGGTCTAGGATATTGATCATAAGTGTGGGGGCATGGCACCTTCATCAAAACAAGGTTGGCTGTTCGGGTTGTGCCCGACGTTCCTCCTCTGCTCGGATTTGCTGGCGCAACTCGTCGTAGAGTGCAGGGAACAGAAACTCGACCGGGACGCGCAAAATGATGCCGAGACGGAAGGCGTTGCTTAAAGACGGAAAGCGGTCGCCGCGTTCGTAGTCCGAAAGCGTCGAGCCATCTTTGTGTCCGAGTAGGCTGGCCACCTGAGCAGGCGTAAACCTCATCCTCCGTCTAAAATGATCGAGTTGGTTTTGGTACCGCTGTTTATTTTGCTGCATGTTGCACTTTTATTTTTCTTAGGTGAGGTCAATGTAGCAATTTGAGAGATTCCGTAAAGTAGGGAAAATTTGGCGGAGTAGCCTGTTTTTCGCCTGGTCATGTGGATAACCGGTTCAAGAGGCGCTGGCGGCAGCGGCGGTGGATATGCCGGCGCACGCCCGTCATACCTTTAGGCCCACGTCGAAAGCGCCGGTGCGCCGAGGTGAGACGCTCCGACATTTCGTCCGCCACAAGCGCGCGGATGATCTCGATGAGGGTTTCGATGATGAACATGCACCGATGATGGCGCTACAAAAACGAAACGTAAAGGCGGGAAAACCTGGCTGGATCGCCCGAGGGGATTGGCCAACTAGCCAAGTTTTCCCGTCTTTGCAATCGTCGAATTTTGCGGTAACGTGCCGGAGCTATGGAACAGCACCAGCCCATCACTTTGCGAGATCTCTACCCTCATTTCACAGGCGAACAGCTTGAGGAGGCGGAAGCCAACCTGGAGCGGTATTTGGCCGTGATGATGCGGATCGCCGAGAGGCTGCGCAGTGAGGGCTATGACCTGACCGCCCCGGATTTGACTGTTCCGGAAATGAACGCTAGCATTCCGGATGTAAAAGTCGAACCCAACCAAAGATAATCATTAACTCATTTCAAACACAGCCATGAATCACTTCTATGGCTATATCCGCGTGTCAACGGTCCGGCAGGGAGAAGGTGTTTCCCTCCAGCAACAACGCGCCGCCATTGAGCAGTACGCCCAGCGGCACAACCTGGAGATTGCCAGATGGTTCGAGGAACTGGAGACGGCGGCCAAGAGCGGACGACCGGTTTTCAGCGAGATGATCAAGCAGCTCAAGCGGGGCAGCGCCCGCGGCGTGATCATTCACAAGATCGACCGCAGCGCCCGCAATCTCCGCGACTGGGCTGACCTCGGCGAACTCATCGACCGCGGCACTGAAGTTCACTTCGTCAACGAAGCGCTGGACCTGCACTCCCGCGGCGGGCGCCTGTCCGCCGACATCCAGGCCGTAGTCGCTGCCGATTACATTCGAAACCTTCGGGAGGAAACCATAAAAGGCTTTTGGGGACGGCTCAAGCAGGGGCTGTTCCCTATGCCGGCACCGCTCGGTTACGTCAACAATGGCGCGGGCAAACCCAAGACACTCGATCCCAAAACTGCTCCCCTGGTACGGAAGGCATTCGATCTGTACAGCACCGGACGATACAACCTCATCGGCCTCTGTGGGGAGCTCAATCGGCTGGGCCTGAGGCGACGCGGCGGCAATCAGCTCCATCCGAATCGAATGTCAGAGCTGCTGAAGAACCCCTTCTACATTGGACTCATCCACATCAAAACCACCAACGAGACATTCACGGGCGTCCACGAACCGCTGATCGGCCGCCAGCTCTTTGAGCGCGTTCAGAAGATCCTGCAGGGCAAGACCAACGCCCGCAGTTTCAAACATGACTTCCTGCACCGCCGCCGCTTGGCTTGCAAGAGCTGCGGCTACTCGCTGGTCGGCGAGCGCCAGAAGGGGCATGTTTACTACCGCTGCCAAGTCCGCGATTGTCCAACCATGTGCGTCCGAGAGGAGACGGTTGAGCAGGCCGTTCTTGAGCAGTTCGCCCGGCTCCGCTTCGCAAAGGACGAGTCCGCCTGGTTCCGCCCAAAACTGGCCCAGATGAAACTCAGCAACATCGAGGAGCAAAAGAAAATCGTGACCGCCTTGACGCTACAACTCGCTCAGATCGAGGACCGGTTGAATCGGCTGACCGATGCCTACATTGACCGGCTCATTGAAAAGGATCTGTTTGAGCAACGCAAAAGTGCGCTCCTTGTGGAGCGCACCGATTTGGAACAACGGTTGGCGGAGTGGAAAAGCGGCAAGCGCAATCCGGCGGACGAACTGCTTTGTTTCCTCGAACGCGCGGACAGCGCGTATTTGGCCTACAAACTGGGCTTGCCGGAGGAAAAGCGCGATCTGCTCGATTCCGTTACCTCGAACCGGCTGGTTTCAGGAAAAACTCCCGAGATCATGCTGGCTTCGCCATTCAATGAGGTCGCAAACCGCTTTGAATGTACGAGTGGTGGCCCGCGTCGGAGCATCCCTCGAACTTGGACCGCCCTAATTAAGCGTTTGCTGCGGATTGTTCCCGGTACAGAATTGGTCGTCCCAGCGGAGTCCATTGCCGCCTGAACTTTTTGCTGTTGTTCTCTTTGGATCGAGACGGTATGGTACCGGCATATCCAGGGAACCACAACAGGCGCCACCCTTGAAGGATCTCTACCCGCACCTGACGGCAGAAGAACTGAAGATCGCCGAGGACAACCTTGAGCGGTATCTCGCCGTCATGATCCGAATTGCCGAGCGGCTTCGGGAAGAGGGCAGGGATCTCAAAGGTCTGTAGATCGGCGCATCAGCGCTTTAGCTTCACGTGAAGATGGGGCGGTTTTCGCAATCGTGGCTCCGAATGGCCGGGGTTCACACCACGCGAATCGTGGGAGGCGGCAGTTCAAGCATTCCGGCCTCGCTGGTACTATAGCGATTCCCTTAGAAACGGTCAAGAATTAGCAGAAACCAGCATTTCGGAACGTAGGGAAACTTTGGTTGAAATGCCAATCCTGCCGGTCTGAAGGTGGATATCTGCGGACGCCATGCCGTGGCGATATGATCGGTAATCTGAGAGCGAGTGCCGAAGCATGAAGTGCCGACCGGAAGACATGCTGCTGTTCGATCTGGATTATGGAGACCTGATCCGTCCGCCGTTCCGCATCCTTCGCGGACACGGCTGGGGCCAGTGCACGAATCAGACCGAAGAGCACCTGATCGTTTACGGCCCGAAGCATGACAGGGAGCGGTCGATTTTCGACACCTCCCCGTATGTGCTGCCACCTGGCGCGACCACGCCGAACTCCTGGGATTGTGAAGGTTTCCTTGTGCCGTCTGACAGGATGCTTCAGCGGTGGCGGAGCCGCAGGCATGGACCGCTGGCGATCAAGTTCTGGGATTTTCGGCACTTCTGGGTCAAAGGCCTCGGTGCCGACACCTACCGGTGCCCTTGGGACAACGGCGTTTTCGAGCCGAGCCAGATCAACTGGGCCATTCCCAACTTTTCCTATCAGGACATAGTGGGCCGTCTGAGAGGCCCTGGCGGGGGATCCACCCCCTCAGGATAGGCCCACTGTCATTCCGCCACAGTGGCGGGATGTCAGAGGACCGCCATTCGTGCTCCCAGGCGTAGATCCGGTTGCGTTTGTGCCTCCGGACCTCAAGTAGTGTGAAATCTGAGTTATAATTCTTCCCCGGAGGAACCTCGATGAAGCAGCAGTGTCCCGATTGCGCGAGTGGTGGAGTTTTCGGCGTCGGCAATGGCAAGTGCTCGAAATGTTACGGTGGCGGGAAAGTCGGGACAATAGCAAACGATATCGCCGGCGGGAAGGGATCGTGTCCCCAGTGTCATGGCACGGGCCGATGCCCAACGTGCGGCGGAAGTGGACTCGTATCAGGGTCCACCGCACCGGCAAGGCCGCACGCTCACGAGGAGTTGAATCCGTTTGACGACAAGGTTGCCGTTAGAGTTCACTGCCCAAAGTGTGGAGCCCTGGATTGGTTTGAGTGGAAGTTCCTCGGTAAGCTAACCGATCCGGTCTGCGGCCACACCTGGTACGTCGGCTCAGGATTCTACACTGCGATGCAGATTCGCGCCATATTTCAGACATCTGCCAGGTTTGCGAAACACGGGACGAAGGGCGCTTCCGGCGAGGGAGCATGGATTGGCAAGATTCTTGGCTGGTTTGTGAGCTTAGTATTTGGATTTTGCATTCGACTTGAAGCCGCGATGATCATAATTCCGATTCAGGCCCTTGTGGGCCTCTGTCAGCCTAATAAGGAGAAGTCTGAGATCGTCGGCCGAAGCATCGCAGTTGGGGTTTACGCGGTCGCCGCCGGGATCGGGCTCTATGAACTCCACCAGACCTCCAGGCCTCAGCCGGTTATACCCCGGCAGACAAGCGTGGCGGCGGTACCATCACAGCAGGTCACCAAGGTCCCAAAGAAGAAGAAGTCAATTGTTAGACCGAGCTTCGATTGCGCCAAAGCCCGCACGGCGGTCGAACTCCTTATTTGCCGAGATGGACATCTGGCTTCCCTCGAAGCCGGAATGGCTTCAGCCTACAATCAGGCCTTGAACCGGCTGCCAGATGCTGGTCGTAAGTCCCTGCAACAACAACATCTTACCTGGTTTAGGAACTACAGCCGCACATGTAATCACGCCGCTACCGACAACGACCGCGCCACCTGCGTTGCGAGTTTCCTGTCCGCACGGACCACCGAGCTGAATAATCAGCGGTAGTCGCCGTTCACCGGTGACCTCAACACCAGGGCGTCGTGGTCGCAATCCGTCACTCCTGATAGCCAAGATGGAAAGTTTGCAGAGGCACCCAGAGGTCACAACAGATTGGCCTGTGCAGACAACATGACCGCCGGAAGCGTCGGCCGGGGCTCGGTTGGGAGGTCTCAATGGACTTTCACAACTTCAAGCCTGTATTTTCAAGAATATTTCTGGCATGGTCCAGGAATCATAATGTCCTTTATACAGCGAAGGGTTGCTTTGCCATGCTCCAACACTCCCTTGACAGTTGTGCGCTTGTCACAGGTACCGCAGGTCTCACAATCCCCTCCGTTTTCACGCCACACGCGAGGGCGTCGGAACGGTTCTGGGAATTCTTCACCGTCAACATCCGAAACCGGAATACGCGCCAGGCGTACTACCATGACGATGTCCAGAAGATTCAACTTGTTTTCATTGCCAATTGCCGGGACGAAACGGCGACGCGCCAAGGCGTTCAGCGGGTATTTGTTGAGAAACTCGATGAAAAACGGCATCAGGCCCAAGCTGCTCACCGTGGCCTCTGGCGCCCACTTCACGTGAATCTTGCCCGCGAAGGTGTCCAGGCTGGTACCGGTTGCTGCTGGCTGATTTTCTGCGATTTGGACCTCACCCTCCGGGTGAGCCTGAACGAGATCTGCTTCTTTGCTCATGTTGAACAATAGTAACCATTTCTCTGTTCAAGGGATGAGGGCAACTGCCGTTCTTAGGATCAAGCAAGTATGCCTATCCAAACTCATCCTGTTTGGGGAAGCTTCATTACGACGGGGACGAGTTGTAGTTTACTTCCGCCAGTACGGGCCTGACCCCGGCTCTTTCGGTCCAGGAGCCCTGGGCTGGAGATCTGTTTCGGATCAGGGCGGGCGTGCGAGGAATCGAGCAATCGTATTTTCGAGAGTAGGAGCGCGCTCCGTGCCGTCATTCAACATGCTTGAAAATTGCGTTGACGAGCCGATGCAGCAAGAGTACACTCACACTTCGGCCAGTTGACTGCGAGTGCAGCGGAACATCCAAACGGAACGGGAGGATAATCTGGCGGCGGTGACCGCAGATTCCGAAGACGCGCCTTCGCGGGTGCACCACATCGTAGTGGCGTTCGCCTTTGTGCTGGGACTCGTGCTGTTCCTGGACCGGGCCGCACTGAGTATGCTTGCGCCCGCGATCCGCCGGGACCTGAATATCGGGCCGATGGCGATGGGCGGCGTTTTCACGGCATTCATCTGGGGCTACGCCCTGCTTCATGTTCCCGTTGGTTGGCTAGGAGACCTCTGGGGAGCGCGTAGAGTCCTGACGGTAATTGTGGCGCTCTGGTCCGCCTTTATTGCAGCGACGGCTGCCGCCTGGAGCCTGTCCTCATTGCTTGCTATCCGGTTCCTGTTCGGAGCCGCCGAGGCGGGGGCCACCCCCAATATCTCTCAGAGTTTTGCGCGCTGGATACCGCTTGAAGAACGAGCGCGCGCCCAGGGCTTCTACTTTTCGGGCATGAGCGCGGGCGTCGCGTTGTCGCCGCCACTGGTAACGCTGGGGCTGCTGCACTGGGGCTGGCGACTCACCTTTCTTGCCTTGGGCGCGCTCGGGGTCGTTTGGGGAATTCTCTGGTTTGTTTGGTACCGGGACAACCCTGCGGACCACCGCTCGGTGACGCCGGGCGAACTGAAATTGCTATGCGGCGCAGGCCCGGCGTCGGAACCGGTTGCCGTAGACTGGCGTAGGCTGCTTCGCTCAGGCAACTTGTGGGCCATTCTGCTGATGTACTTGAGCTACGGATACACAGG
>JBEKDV010000345.1:0-8686 GCA_050014175.1 Candidatus Solibacter sp.
AACATCTCGACCAGATAATCGTGCATGCAATCGTAGAGGTAGCGCTGGAAGGTCCAGGCAAACTGTGGGTGATCGATGTCGCGGGCGTGGACGGGGGCGTAGTAGGTATGCAGGCCGAGTCGGCGATCCTTGAGTTGGATGACCAGTTCGACCCCTCCGTTGTGCTCGCGGGCCGAGAAGTCGAGGAGCGCGTGCTCATAGCGGCGGGTTTCCGCCAGCACCTTTTCGAGTGAGGTCACGGACTTATGCTAGCGTGAAAAACGATGGCGTTGCCGGCGACAGTGCGCGTGAAGCTGAGTTCCGAAGGCGCCGAGTCCATTTCGATCACACCGGTGGTGGTGCAGGAGATGCCGGTTCGGGAACTGGTGGAGCACATGCTGGGGGTCACGGGCAAGGACGAAGCGCGCATACGCGAACTGTTGCTGCGGGGCAACCTGGTGAGCGGCGGGACGCGGTTCCGATGGACGGGTTGGGATGCGGACCTGGAGGGCGTGCGCGAACTGCTGGCGACGTTCCCGGATGCCGACGCCTCGCGCCGGTTCGCGGCGGCGCATTGCACGCGCGCCACGCTGCGCGGCGGCCGGCAGCCCGTCGAGATTTCGCGCGAAGCCGGCGGACGCAAGGGTTTGTTCCAGCGGGAGACTTTTTGGGATGCGCTGATGAAGGTGATCGAGGGGGCCGAGCCGGCCTACGCCGGATATTCGTACCGCGAGCGCTCGGACCGTTACCTGCGCGAGCTCAGCTACGCCGAAGTTGGGCAAATCCGCGGCGCCGGCGGACTGGTGCGGTACACGATGCTGAGCGAGCAGATCCGCACACAGGGGTTCACGCACGCCGAGCTGTGGGTGAAACGAGAGGCGTAGGAAGAATGCCCCCACGAATGGGGTCATGGCAGCCTAAAAGGCTACTCTACTCCTCCGGCAACTCTCCGGTATCTTCGGCGCGGTTCTCGAACTTGGTCTGTGCGTGCAGGAAAACCAGGTTCACGGTGCCGATGGGTCCGTTACGCTGCTTGGCGACGATAAACTCCGCCAGTCCCTTGAGGTCTTCGCGATCGCGATTGTATACTTCTTCGCGAAAGACAAAGCCCACGACGTCGGCGTCCTGCTCGATGCTGCCGCTTTCCCGGAGGTCGCTCAATTGCGGCCGATGGTCGCCTTGCCGGGTTTCCACGGCGCGGCTCAACTGGGAAAGCACCATCATGGGGACGTTGAGCTCCTTGGCGAGGAGTTTGAGACCGCGCGAGAGGGCGCTGACTTCCTGATTGCGATTTTCGCTCCGCCCCCGCACGCTCATCAATTGCAGGTAATCGACAATCACCAGGCCCACCTGCTTGCGCTCCGATTTCAAGCGGCGCAACTTGGCATGCATGTCCATGAGGTGCAGCCCCGCGGTGTCGTCGATGTAGAGAGGCGCTTCCACCAGCTTTTGCAACGACACGTTCAGCCTGCGGCGTTCTTCCTGGGAGAGGTAACCGGTGCGGAATCGCGTGCTGTCCACCCGTGCCGCCGCGCAGAGCATACGGGTGAGCAGCGACTCTTTCGACATTTCAAGCGAAAATACCGCTACCGTCTGCTTTTTCTCGAGTGCCACGTGCTGCGCAATGTTCAAGGCGAAGGCGGTCTTGCCCATCGAGGGGCGTCCGGCGACGATGAACAGGTCCCCGCCGTGCATCCCACCCGTCATCTCATCCAGCTTGAGAAAACCGGTGGCGACGCCCTTGACGCGCTTGCTGGGGTCGAGGAAGGCGCTGATGCCGCCTTCGTAACCGTGCAAGATCTCGTCGGGAGTGAGCAAGCCGCTTTTGACCTGGGCGTCGCCCAGCTTGAGGAGGGTCTCTTCGGCCCCGGCCAGAATCTCGTCCGGCGATTCTTCGGCCATCATCGCCCGATTTCTCATGTGCTCGGAAGCGAAGATGATGCTGCGTAGGATGGCCTTGTCTTTGACGAGCCGGATGTAGGAGTCGACGTTGGGAATCTGCGGAAGGCCGTCGTCCAGGGAAACCAGGTAGCTCAGGCCGTCGCAGGATTCCAGTTCACCGAATTTCATCAGCTCATTGGCGACGGTGATGCGGTCGATCTTCTCGCCGCGCTCGTACACGTCGCCCATGCGCTTGAAAATGCGGCGATGCTTCTCCAGGCTGAAATCGTCACCTTCGAGCGTGCCGGCCGCCTGTACGTAGAAACTGTCGTCCAGCAGAATGGAGCCGAGCACGAAGCGCTCGGCGTCGAGATTCGTGGGTAAACCTTTTTCCGTGGTGTGTTGCGCAGACATCGCGATCACTAAGCGTAGCGGGAGGCGAGGAGAGGCTCAATGCCTAAAACGCCAAACGCGGTAGATGTCTGTGGATGAGCAACGCGCGTGCAATCAGCAGATGGCGCGAGTTTTGCACAACCGCCGCCAGTCGTCATCAGTTTTTCCACAGCATTTTCGGCGCCGCCAAGCCCTGCCGTCCCCCCAAAACACCAAGCCCCTATTCTGTTTTAGCAAAAAAATGGACAATCGGGGGGATAGACTACGTGAGGAGGGCATGGAATGCCTGAATGGCTGGCTTCGCAGAAGATGTGGGGCGAAATTTTCGTGGTGGGCGTGCCGATCGCCGAAAAGATCGTGCGCCCGGCGCTGGTGTACGTTTTCCTGGTGGTGGCGCTGCGCGTCTTCGGCAAGCGCGAACTGGCGCAACTCAATCCTTTCGACCTGGTGGTGCTGCTGTCGCTATCCAACACGGTGCAGAATGCCATCATCGGCAACGACAACTCGCTGTCGGGCGGGCTGATCGGCGCATTGGCCCTGTTGGCGCTCAACTACCTGGTGGTGCGCTTCCTGTTCCGCCATCGCCGCCTCGACGAGATTCTGGAAGGCGCGCCGACGATGCTGGTGGAGCATGGCCGCGTCAAGACCGAAGGTCTGGCGAAAGAGATGCTGACCACAGCCGAGCTGATGACGGTTCTGCATCGCCAGGGCTTTGAAACCGTGGAGGAGGTGGACCGCTGTATTCTGCAACCAGGCGGCACGTTCGACGTGAAGGGAATCAACCCGCCGCTCGAACAACTGGCCCACGAGGAAATCATGCGCGCGCTGAAAGATCTCAGCGGCAAACTCGATGCCCTGGCGCAAGCGCGCGGCCGGGCGTGACGTTTTATAATAGGGATGCCGGAGGAATGGGTGAGTGGTTGATACCGGCGGTCTTGAAAACCGTTAACGGGGAAACTCGTTCGGGGGTTCGAATCCCTCTTCCTCCGCCACTTCGAATGTGGATGGATGGCGCAGATAGTCGAGCAGGGCGAGGCTGATCCGGCAGGCGCATGACCTCTATCGATGCTTTCCCTTCCGAGGGCCGTTTTCACGCGGGATTAGGCATGTGGGTCCGGGCGCCGGGCGCCCCACTCGCATCTCCGCGTCCCGCCCTGTTTCTGGATCGCGACGGCGTCATTGTGGAGGACCCCGGGTACCTTTCGCGGGGGGCCGATGTGATCCTGATTCCGGGGGCAGCGGAGGTCATCGGCCTGGCCAACAGGCGGGCCGTCCCGGTAATTGTGGTCACCAACCAATCCGGCATCGGACGGGGCTACTACGGCTGGGACCAATTTCTGGAAGTGGAAGACGCGCTGGCAGGTGAGTTAGGCCGCGCCGGCGCCGTCATTGACGCCGTGTTCGCCTGTCCGTACCACCGCGACGGGGTTGGCCCGTGGGCCCATCCGGCCCATCCTGCCCGCAAACCTCGCCCGGCAATGCTGCTGGCCGCCAAGCGATTCTTAAATATCGATTTGGAGAATTCCTGGATCGTCGGCGACCAGCGGGGCGATCTGCTTGCCGGCTACAACGCCGGTTTGCGCGGGGGCCTGCATGTCCTGACCGGACAGGGTGCGAAACATCGCCAGGCCGTTCTGACCTGGCGCCCGGCGGAGTTCGAGGTGCGTGTGGGCGACTCGATCCGCGACGCAGTCGATTTGCTGGAAAGCCTCGCTCCTGCCCGGTAAACCTGCACCTCGCGACTTAAGCGACCGCCACTTTCTCCATCCGGGCGGCCTGAACCTGCTGTTCGATCCAGGGATAGGTCAACTGGATGCCTTCCTTGAGGAAGACCTTGGGGCGCCAGCCGATGGAGTAGATTCTCTCGTTGCTGAAGTTCCGCGATTGCACGCCGACCGGGCCGGGTATGTGCTTCACGTGTATTTTCTTGCCCGCCACCTCGGCCACCGTGGCGACGAGTTCATTGACGTCCACATACTGCGGGCAGCCAATGTTGACGGCTCCGTGCAGGTCCGACTGCATGAGCATGTAGATGCCTTCGACCATGTCGTTGACGTGGGTATAGGAGCGGACCGCCGTTCCGTCGCCCCACACTTCGACGATGCCGCCTTCCTCCGCCTCGGCAACCTTGCGGCATATCGCCGCGGGGGCTTTTTCGCGGCCGCCGCGCCATGTGCCCTCGGCGCCGTAGCAGTTCTGGAAACGCGCGATGCGAACCTGCATGCCACAGCGCCGCTCGTTGGCCAGAGCCACACGCTCGGAGTACAACTTTTCCCATCCATATTCGTTGTCGGGGAGGGCCGGAATCGCTTGCTCTTCCGTCATTTCGGGTTCGCCGTGCTTCATATCGCGGTAGACGCATACGGAGGAGGAGAAGAAATACCGGGGAATGCCCATTTCGGCCGCCAGGTGGGTCATATAGACGTTGATGAGCACGCTGTTGTACATGATCTCGCACTCGGCCGAGTGGATGAATCCCATGCCGCCCATGTCCGCGGCCAATTGATAGACTTCATCGAAAGCGCCGCCATCGATTGTGAGGGCAGCCTCGCAATTCTGCTTTTCACGCAGGTCCAGGACACGGAACTCGTCGGCTGCGCTGGGGCAGAATTCGTGTTCCTTTCTGTCCACGCCGCGTACCCAGTAACCCTCGCGTTTCAACCTCTTGACCAGATGACCCGCGATAAAGCCGCCCGCGCCACACACCAGTGCTCTTCTCAAAACAGCCTCCATCGAAATTGAGATAAAGCACAATATAGCATGATCGGGCTTTGGAGTTTGCCGACTGCTCGATTGGACGAACAGGCGCGCCGGAGCCGGGCTCCGCTCACCCCACCTCCAAGCCGGCGTCTTCCCGAGTCTGGGTGAGGTGTGGACTATAGAACGGATCGCTCCAACTCCCCCAACGCTGCTCCCAGAGTTCGATCTCTTCCAAACGGACCCCCGGCGTCCGGGTCCGGCCTTCCTCGTGGCGGAGCACGGCGTCCGGTTCGTAGATGACTTCATAGCCCGCGGCGCGGGCGCGGAGGCACAGGTCGGCGTCGTTGTAGTTGACCAGAAATGCTTCGTCGAACCCGCCCAACTGGTCGAATACCTGATGCCGGATGGCGAGGCAGGCTCCGGTCACGGCCGCAACATTCCTGGTGAAAGGAAGCCAGTTCCACCACGCCGACGCAAAGGTGCCGCGGTGCGGATGTCCGGAGCCGTCCATGATCCCAATGGCCTTGCCGGCGTGTTGGATAGCTCCCGAAGGATAGAGGAGACGGGCACCGACCACGCCAACCTCGGGCCGCTCGGCGTGCGCCAGCAGTGCGGTGAGCCAACCGGTGTCCAGCGGCACGACGTCGTCGTTGAGGAAAACCAAAATGTCGCCCGACGCTTTGTGCGCCCCCAAATTGTTCATCCGGGCGAAGTGGAACGGGCCTGAATACGGCACGGCCTCCACGGCCAGACCCGTCTGGATGCCATGTTCCACCATCACGATTTCGTAGTTTCGATACGACGTCATCCGTCCTATGGCGCGTACCACCCGTCCGGCTAGCCGCGGCGAGCGCGTGCAGATCACGATACTGACGCGCGACTCCCCCGAGACGGGCCGGCGCACGCGATAGCTGTTGGGCAGAGGACCGTCTTCGACGGAGGCATTCCACCCGCGCCGCAGCACAGTGTCTTCCAACGCCCGCTTCCCGCGCGCGTGTGTATAGGGTTTGGCGCCGGTGTTCGCCGCAGTCGAGTCTTTGTGCTTGCGCCAATGGTATAGCACGGCGGGAATGTGCCGCACTCTGGCGGGGCCATCGGTGAGGCGCAGAGCGAGATCGTAGTCCTGGCTGCCGTCGTATTCGGGACGCAGCCAGCCGACACGATCGAGCGCCTCGCGCCGCGCCACCAGAAAGTGCGCCAGGTACATGCAGCAGAGCAGCAGGTCGGGCGACCAGCCCGGCTTGAAAATCGGTTCGACCCGCTGCCCGCTTTCATTGAGCCGGTCTTCGTCCGAATAAAGGAGGTCGGCACCGGCATCCTGCACGGCTTCAGCCACGGCCTGGAGCGCGAAGGGCGCCAGCACATCGTCCTGATCGAGGAATCCAACGTACTCGCCGTGCGCCTGTTGACCGGCCCGATTGGCCGCGCCGGAGATTCCCAGCCTCTCCGGCGAGTCCGTGAAGCTGATCCGGGGGTCGGTTTGGGACTGGAAGTAGGCGGAAACCCAACGCTCGGCCGAAGCGTCGTTGCAGACGCACAACTGCCAGCAATCGTACGATTGCCGACGGACGGAATCCACGGCGGCCTCGAGCCATTCGCGGCGCGGGTTGTAGACCGGCATGACGATGCTGATGAGCGGCCGCCGCCGCAATTCGCCGGCCGGCGCCCGCTCAGTGGCAATCCAGCGCTGATATAAATTCAACGCCGCCTTCGGCCGCACGAACTTCACATAGAGCGGATGGAGAGGAGTGCGGAGCAGAGTCTGACCCAGAAGCCCTTTCCAACCGAGAAGAAGACTGCCAAGCCTGCGTAACAGCCGGAAGAACAAACTATTTTCGATCACAAGCAGCCGGTCCTCAAGCCGCCGGATCGCTTTTTCCTGACGTTCGATCCGGCGGAGCAGGCTATCGTGATCTTCAGATCCGGCCATCGTGCTTATTATAGTGCTCGGCGCGGTAAGACTGGGCTCACGGGGCCGGCTCCGAGGAGGTTTGGGGATGAATCAACGAGAATGAACGATATCGATCGATTTCGTCCCGAGAGAGTAAATGGCCCCGGTTTTCGAGCAAACGTCTACCGTAATCCGGTGTCCGCCATTGGTAAAGAGCCCGGGATCGGCATCGAAACTCCAGCCGGAGGTGGCGCTTCCCTTTTTGTCCGGGAACGCGTTATGCACGTCGGGGCGGCTCATACCGGTCTTGGCGTATCCCAGAAATTCGCCGTCCACATAGACGCCAACCCACTCGGTACCATCCTCGGAAATCGCCCAGCCCGCGATCACGATGGGTTGTTTGATCTGTGCACCGTCTCTCGGTTCGTCAAATACCCCCAGGAGGTTCGAGTCCGGGGCCAGGGAGTGCCGGGCATTCTGTTGACTACATCCGGCCGAAAAGAGACCAATTGCGCACAGAAGGAGAATACGCAATTTCATGTTGGAAGCTCCGAGTATATCATGCGGTTTAAGCGCCGTTGCTGCGGCGTCAGGCGCCTTCTCCCGTGTTTCCGCCACGCCTGCGATAATAACCTCAAATGATCCGAACCGCCAGGGCACCTTTCCGGAAGCAGCCAGGCACGGGCAATCCGGAATTTCTGCGGCGGCTGCAACTGGCCGCTGTGTTTGTCCCCGTCCTCGTAACGGCATGGTTTGTCTTTCATTTTACGGTGGAGTTGCCGTTTCAAGATATGTGGGACATGGTGCCGATGGTGCGCCACATGCAGGAAGGCGGTTTGCAGTGGAAGGATATCGACGCAACACACAACGGATCCCGCATCGCCGTTTATCAGTCGATCGCTCTTTTTCTGGCAAAATCGACCGGCTATAACGTCCTGGCGGAATTCTACCTATCCTATGTGTGCCTGGCCGTGAGCGTCCTGGTGTTATATGCTTTCTTCGTTCGCCTGCAGAAGACGGTTCCGGTGCCGGCCATCGCTTTCCTGCCGGTGGCGCTGCTGTTTTTGAACTGGCGCGGGAATGAGGCGCTAGTGCAATCTGCCTGCCTTGGTAACCAGCTTGTGGTGATGTTCTTTCTGCTTTCCGTCTGGTGTTGTATCCAGGTGGCCGACCGGGAGGGCTTTCTTGCGGCGGCAATTGTGTGCGCCATGCTGGGGGCCTTCTCGCTGTCACAGGGGCTGATGATTTGGGTGGTCGGATTCTTGATTTTGCTCTTTGGCCGCGGGCGCCGGTATGGCCGGCGGATCGCGATTTGGCTCGCCGCGACGATCGTTTGTGTGGCGGTGTACTTCCACAATTACATCAAACACGAGGTGCCATGGCCGACCGGCATCGGATTTGTTCTTCAGAACAAGTACAATGCCGGGGCCTACTCGCTCATTTACGCCGGATCCTCTCTAGCCGTCACCCCCGACCAGGCGTGCTGGTTCGGTCTCGTATTGGTGATGTTACTGCTACCGGTCATGTGGTATGTTCTGCGCGACCGCGAGACGTCGTCCGCGCTGCTGCCTTTTGCCGCGGCGTTCCTATATGCCGCATTGCTGTTGGCGCCCCTGCTGTACGGCCGCCTGGGGCTGGGCGTGGAGCAGGCGTTCTGGGGAACAAGGTACATGCAGTTAGAGGCTTTGTGGCCGATTTTTGTCTACCTTGCCATTCTGGTCCTCAGCTACCGGTACCGGATCTGGCGCTGGGTGCTTCCGCTGGTTGTGCTGGTTCTGTGCGCCAGCACCTATGCCAGTTACGTGGCGGGCGTGCGGCTCGCCCGGGACGTCCATTCCCGGC
>JBEKDV010000346.1:0-8663 GCA_050014175.1 Candidatus Solibacter sp.
CATTCTTCTCAGGTTTCCCATCCCATTCCACCACGGTCCGTCCGCGGCGCTCCCTCTGCGCTCTCTGCGTCTCTGCGGTGAATAGGCTGCCTCCCATGCCTTATTTCGTTTTCGGGTTCAGATCTTTCTTGATGCGGCTTACAATGTCGTTGGCCGTGCGATCCATTTCTTTCGGGGTCCCACCCTTTGCAGGCTGGTACACCGACCAGATCACTTGCCGCGACTTGGCATCCACCAGGAAGACCGTGCCCTTGGCGCGCCCGAACGAGGAACCGGCGTCCGGACTGGAGAGTTTGTTCACCGTATCGCCCAGCAGAGGGCTGACGGGTGGTCCCTCGTCCTCGGTCTTTTTCTTCGGAGGAGGCGCCGGCTTCTCGCTCTCCGGCGTGGGGGAGATTTCCTCCAGTTTCGCCTGGAAACCTTCGCCAAGCTGGTCCGTGAACACGGCATCGGCAAGTTTCGGGTCGGTCACGATCCGGAAGACGTGGTCCGTGGTGAGCCGGCTTGCCAGAAACTGGTCCAGCCCCTTGGCCATCTTAAGCAGGTACACGGTGTGCACATTGGCCAGATCCGCCGCGCACACGATCGCCGCCGAGCAGGAGAAAAGGAACGCAAGCCGCTTCATAGAACCCATGATATCGAGACGCGGGGCAAGCGGAAAAAGACGGACCCATGTATAAGTCCCTCACCATTACCGTGATCATCCCCTGCCTCAACGAGGAGCAGGGCGTCGAAAAGGTCCTCCGCGCCATGCCGGACTTCGTCGACGAGGTGATCGTGGTGGACAACAACTCCACCGACCGCACGAGCGAGGTGGCTCGCGCGCTGGGCGCCAAGGTGGTGCGCGAACAGGTCCGCGGATACGGCCGCAGCTACAAACGCGGATTCGCCGAGGCCACCAGCGACCTGATCATCACCCTCGACGGCGACCACAGCTACCCCGTGGACGCCATCTCGTACCTGATCGAGGCTTTCCTGCACCTGGAAGTGGATTTCCTCAACGCCTCGCGCTTTCCCGTACGCGACCGGCGCGGCATGAGCCTGATCAACGAAATCGGCAACCTCGGCCTCTCCCTGGCCATGTCCGTTCTCTTTTTCCGCTGGGTGCGCGACTCGCAATCCGGCATGTGGGTCTTCCGCCGCTCCATCCTCCGGAACATGAAGCTGGAATCCGACGGCATGGGCTTCAGCGAGGAGATCAAAATCGAGGCGCTGCGCGATTCGCGCATTCGCTTCGGCGAGATTTCCATCATGTACACTTCGCGCGTGGGCGAGACCAAACTCAATCTCTGGCGCGACGGTGTGCAGAATTTGCTGCTGCTGTGCAAGAAGCGCTTCTTCCGATGAAGATCAGCGCCATCGTGCCGGTGTGGAATGGCCGCGACCTGCTGGCGCGCCTGCTGGCCACGCTCGACGCGCAGACCCGGCCCGCCGCCGAGGTGCTGGTCATCGACAACGGCTCCAGCGATGGCGCGCCCGACCTGGCGCGCGGCCGCGGCGCCCGCGTGATCGCCATGGGCCGCAACGCCGGATTCGCCGCCGCCGTGAATCGCGGCATCCTGGAAGCGAGCCACCCGCTGCTTGCCATCCTCAACAGCGACGTCACTCTCGCCCCCGACTACCTGGAGAAGCTCGCCGCCGCGGACGCCCCCTTTGCCACCGGCAAGATCCTCAGCCCATCCGGCCTGCTCGATGGGAGCTTCGATCTGACCTGCCGGGGCGCCACCACCTGGCGCTCGGGCGCCGGGTATGCCGATGCGCCACCCTTCGACCAAGCGCGCGACATCGCTTCGCCGCCATGGACGGCCGTCCTCTACCGCGCCCAAGTTTTCCGGCAGGTGGGCTTGCTCGAGGAATCCTTCGAATCGTACCTGGAGGATGTGGATTTCGGATTGCGCTGCGCCGCCCAAGGCATCGGCGGCCGCTACGTTCCGCAAGCCCGGGCGATCCACGTGGGGAGCGCCGCGCTGGGCCGCTGGCATGCGGAAACGGTGCGCCGCATGGCCCGCAATCAAGTCCTCCTGGCGGCGCGTCACTGTTCCGCCCGCCACCTGTGGCCGGTCCTGGCCGCGCAGTTGCTCTGGGGCGGCGTCGCCATTCGCCATGGCCGGGGACTGGCATGGGCGCGCGGCAAGTTCCAGGGCCTTCGCCTTTTCTCCGCCGCCCGACTGCCAAATCGTCAAAGAGATCCGGAAGTACTAGATCGGGTACTGCGATCCAACGAGCAGTTCATCCGAGCGGCCAGCCGGGACCGGTATTGGAAACTATATTTGCTCCTCACCGGTGGGGCGATGTGACACATGAGCGACGTCGGCATTATTATCGTCACTTATAACTCCGCGGCCGAGATCGGCGCCTGCCTGGATGCCGCGCTCGCCTCCGGCGCCGAAATCGTCGTGGTGGACAACGCCTCCGGGGACGGCACCATCGCGGAAGTGGCGCGGCGCGGGGTGCGCTTGATCGCCAATGCGGAGAATCGGGGCTTTGCGGCGGCCGTGAATCAGGGTTTTGGCGTATTAAATAGCCCTTATGTTCTTCTTTTGAATCCGGATGTGGTGATTTTGACCAGTCTGGAACCTCTTCGGCAGGCCTGCGACTTGCCGGGTTCCGCCGGCGCCGGTGGCCAATTGGTGGACGCCGCCGGCCGACCGCAGGCCGGATTCATGGTGCGGGGACTGCCCACGCCGGCCGCCCTGGTTTTGGAAGCTCTCGTGCTGAATAGAATCTTTCCGGGGAATCCGGTGAACCGGCGTTACCGGTGCCTCGACCAGGACTGCTCCTTGCCTGCGAAGGTGGAGCAACCTGCCGGGGCGTTCTTCATGGTGCGCCGCGCGGTGTGGCAGGAACTGGGCGGCTTGGACGAAAGTTTTTTTCCGGTGTGGTTTGAAGATGTGGATTTCTGCCGCAGAATTCGAGACCGGGGATTCAGTGTGTACTACGTCCCGGAATCTGTCGCCAAACATACGGGTGGCCATTCGATACCGCATCTGGTACTGGAGATGCGGCTGATTTATTGGTATCGTAGTTTACTAAGGTATTCAGCCAAGCACTTCCGTCCGCTCGCATTCGGAGCGGTGTGTTTGGCCGTCGTGACGGGCTCCTTTCTGCGCGGCATAGCGGAATCGGCCTTGCATCGAAGCTGCAAACCCATGGCAGCATATGGGAAAGTGGCAAGCCTTGCGGCCCGCAGTCTGTTTTGCGGGTTTTAGGGATACGTTCTACACATTCGCGGCTCTCAGGTTCTTGCTTCATGGCGCACAACGACGTCGTATCCGTCACGATAGTGACCTACAATAGCGGCCGGTTCATTAAACGGTGCCTGGAATCCGTGCTCGCACAGCGTTACCGGCTGAAAGAGATCATCGTGGTGGATAACGCCTCCGGCGACGGCACCATCGACATCCTGGAACAGTTCGAAGATCGCTGCCAGATTTACTACAACGAAGAAAACGTTGGTTTCGCCGCGGCGCAGAATCAGGCCATCCGGCTCTCCAACGGCGATTGGGTGCTCACCCTGAATCCCGACGTGCTGCTGCTGCCGAATTTCATTCAGGCGCTGGTGGATGCCGGCCAGTTCGATTCCAAAATCGGCGCGGTGTGCGGCAAACTGCTCACCATGACCAGCCACTTCGAGATTCCCGAAAAGCCCGTGGTCGATTCCACCGGCATCTATTTCAACCCCATGCTGCGCCACCTGGACCGGGGCAGCCAGGAAGTGGATAACGGCCACTACCTGCAATACGAATACGTCTTCGGCGCCACCGCCGCCGCCGCGCTCTACCGCCGCGCCATGATCGACGATATCGCGCTCGACGGCGAATTCTTCGACACCGATTTCTTCGTCTACCGGGAAGACGCCGACGTCGCCTGGCGCGCGCAGTTGATGGGGTGGAAGTGCCTGTACGCGCCCTATGCGCGCGGCTATCACGTGCGCAAGGTGCTGCCCGGGAACCGCCGTGCGCTGCCGGCGGAGATCAATATGCACTCGGTGAAGAACCGCTTCCTGATGCGCATCAAGAACATCTCGCCGAACCTCTACTGGCGCAACTGGTTTTCCATCACGGCGCGCGACCTGATGGTGGTCATGTGCTGCCTGATGTGGGAGCACACGTCGCTGAAGGCCTTCTGGCTCCTCGCCAGGAACCTGCCCAGGGTGCTGGCCAAGCGCCGCCGGATTCAGGCCGCCCGCCGCGTGGACGATCAATATATGGCGAGCTGGTTCCAGTACGCGCCGGTAAGCAAGCGGGCACCCAAGAAGATGGCGCGCACGCTGGCGCGTTCCGAAACCGCCAGAACGTAAGTGCGCATCGCGATTGTCGGCACGCGCGGCATTCCCGCCAGTTACGGCGGATTCGAAACCTTCGCCGAAGAACTCTCCACCCGCCTGGTGGAACGCGGCCATCAGGTCACCGTGTACTGCCGCGAAGCGCATCCGGAACCCCTGTACCGTGGCGTGCGCCTGCAATACCTCCCCACCATCCGGCACAAATATCTGGACACCATCGCGCACACCGCCGTCTCCACCTGGCACCTGCTCGGCCACCGTCCCGATGCCGCCATCTACTGCAACGGAGCCACCGCCATCTTCACGCCGTGGCCGCGCCTGTTGGGCGTTCCCGTGGCGCTCAACGTGGACGGCATCGAGCGCAAGCGCAAGAAGTGGAACCGCGCCGCGCGCGCCTGGTATCTGGTCTCGGAGTGGCTCACCAAATTCTGCCCCACGGCGGTGGTCACCGACGCGCTCACCATCCAGGAATACTACCGCCAGCGCTACGGCAAGGAGAGCGTCTTCATCCCCTACGGCGCCGAAATCGGCAAAGTGGAGAGCACGGAGCTGCTGGCCATGCTCGGGCTGGAGGCGGGCCGCTACTTCCTCTACGTAAGCCGCCTGGAGCCCGAGAATCACCCGCTCGAAGTGCGCCAGGCCTTCGAACAGGTGGTCACGCCGATGAAACTGGCGCTCATCGGCGACGCCCCCTACGCCGAGGAGTACATCCGCCAGGTGCGCGATACGGGCGACCCGCGCATTGTCATGCCGGGCGCGATCTACGGCGCCGGGTACCGCGAGCTCGGCTCCCACTGCTTCGCCTACATACATGCCACCGACGTGGGCGGAACGCATCCCGCGCTGATCGAGGCCATGGGCCGCGGCGCGCTGGTGCTTTACCGCAATACGCCGGAAAACGCGGAAGTGGCCGGCGACGCCGGCATCCCGTTCGAACCCGGAGAACTCACCGCCGCGTTATGTCGCGTCCTCGCCATGCCGGAGTCCGATCGCGAACGCCTGCGCGATGCGGCGATGGCGCGTGTCCGCGCCCACTACTCCTGGGACGCGGTCACCACCGCGTATGAAGAGCTGCTGAAGGGGATGGTGCAGTTCAAGACCGCTCCCTGACGGTCGCGGCTCTGACGGCGTCGTCGGTAACACGCGACTGCAATCATAGCCACGACCGTTTGCGCGCAAAGGTGGGGCAGGCGCTTTCGCCTGCCAATTCCGGTCGCTGGCGATTATTTTTCAGGGAGCGGTCTTGCGCACCGCTTGGTGGACAGGTTTGTAGTGCAAGCGCATGAGTTGCTCTGCCCTCAATGCGATCATGGCATACGCTCTTCCGGCGTCATCTGCGAATTCGACTTCGTACACACCGGGAGCCCAGTTCTCGACCACCGTGCCAACCTGGCCGCGCACCAAGCCCTCTTCGGGCAAGTCTTCGAGCAGTGCAACCACCGAATGCGTCTCAACGCCCGTCGTCACGCCGAAACCTTCTGGCCGTTCACCGTCACGTTGTCCAGCGTGAGCCCCTGGACGTTCTCCGTCACCGCCGGCTTGGCGGCGTTTTCGAAGGTGCAATTCTTCAGCCGGATGTTCGAAATCGGCGCGTTCTTGAAGCCGCGCAGCGACCACGCGTTGGCGCACTTCTTAACCGTCAGGTTCACCACTTCCACATCGCGCACCACCGGCGTGAACGGCCCCTTTTCGCCTTCCTCGTAGTAGAAATCCACGTCGATGGCGGCCGTCGACACCTGCCCGCACTTCACGTTGCGCATGTAGGCGTGCTCGATCACGCCGCCGCGGATGGCGTTGTTCTTGAAGCGGAACACGCGTTCCAGGTGTGGGCTGTCCATCTGGCAATCCTGCGCGAATACGTTGCGGATGCCGCCCGAGCATTCGCTGCCCATCGTGACTCCGCCGTGGCCGTCTTTCATGACGCAGTTCTGCACGATCAGGTTCTCGCACGGCGCGTGCAGGCGGCGGCCATCGGCGTTGCGCCCGCTCTTGATGGCGATGCAATCGTCGCCGGTATCGAAGGTGCAGCCGTCGATCAGCACATCGACGCTCGATTCCGGGTCGCAGCCGTCGTTGTTGGGACCGTGGCTGTTGACGGTCACGTTGCGCACCGTGACGTTCTTGCACAGCACCGGGTGCATTTCATACATCGGCGAGTTGACAATCGTGATGTCCTCAATCTGCACGTTGGTGCAGCGGTAGGGTTGCACGAACATGGGCCGCAGGTAGGCGCCGTCGCCGAACTTGCGCTCCGCCACGGGCACGCCCTTCTCCGCCATCTCGCCCAACGCGGCGCGGGCCTTGTTCTGGTTCTTGTCGTCCCCCCCGGTCGCGCGCCTGCCTTTCCACGTCCACCACGTCTCCGCGTTCGCCTGGCCGTCCAGCGTGCCGCCCCCCGTGATCGCGATGTTCTGCTGGTCCAGCGCGTAAATGAAAGGCGAGTAGTTCATGCACTCCAGGCCCTCAAAGCGCGTCAGCACGATCGGGTAGGCCTTCGGATCGGTGTCGAACCTGATGGTCGCGCCCTTCCGCACCACCAGGTTCACGTTGCTCTTGAGGTGGATGGCGCCGGTCAGGCAGACGCCCTCCCGCACCAGCACGCGCCCGCCGCCGGCACGGTTGGCTGCCTCGATGGCTTTGCGGAAGGCTTCCGTGCAATCCGTCTTGCCGTCCGTTTTGGCGCCATAGCGCGTCACGTCAAAATCCCGATTGCGGAATTTCGGCGGTTGAATGCGTTTCAGGATCTGCGGGTAAACGGTGACCCAGGGATCGTCGGCGGCCCATGCGCGGGAACCGGCGAACGCGGCTCCCGCCATGGCTGCTAGGGCATGGCGGCGTGTGTAGGTAGACATCTGAACCGATGGTAGGGCCGTGCAGAACCTGCGTCAAGCGGAGAATCGTTTAGCGGCGCTAAACACATCCTTTTCGGGATGTAATATCCGCTATTGAATTACAATTTAGGTGGATCACCTCATGCTAACCCTGGAAAAGTTCTCTCTCGGCGTAGGGGACCGTTTCGCGCACCAAGCCAAAGCCCAGTTGCAGGCTTGCGTGATGGCGGCGGCCCGCGGCGTCACCGTAATCCCCGTCTGGAACAAATCGAATCGCGAGCACGGCATCGTGGGCTCGGAGCCCGCCAGCGTGCGCGCCGCCGCCGAAGAGGCGGTGCGGCAAGCCGGCTGGAAACAGCCCTTCCATGTGGACGCCGATCACATCAACCTCGGCACCGTGGACCGTTTCATCGATGCGAGCGATTTCTACACGCTCGATGTAGCCGCGGCCATTGGCCAACCGGCCGAGGCGGAGCGCGTCGAGACTTTCATCGCGCGCCATCCGGAACTCCTGGGAACCGTCGGCATCCCTGGCATCGCCGAGCCGTTCACCCTCGACCGCGCTGGCTTAGCGCGCATCGCCCGCAAGTACCTGGCCGCCGCGCAGCAGGCGGGCGCCATCTACCGGCACGTGGACGAGAAACGCGGCAAACGCGAGTTCATCACCGAGGTCTCGATGGATGAGACCGATGCGCCGCAGACCCCGCCGGAACTGCTCGTCATCCTGGCCGCCGTCTCCGACGAGCAGATTCCCATCCAGACCATCGCCCCCAAGTTCACCGGGCGCTTCAACAAGGGCGTCGATTACGTGGGCGACGTGGCGCAGTTTGAGAAGGAATTCAGCGAAGATCTGGCCGTGATTGCTTTCGCCGTCGGCCAGTATGGCCTGCCGGCCAACCTCAAGCTGAGCGTGCATTCGGGCAGCGACAAGTTCTCGATTTACGCTCCCATAAGGCGCGCGCTACAGAAGGCCGGCGCCGGAGTCCACGTCAAGACCGCGGGCACGACCTGGCTGGAAGAGTTGATCGGCCTGGCCGAAGCCGGCGGCGCGGGGTTGGACCTGGCGAAGCAGGTGTACGCCAAGGCTTTCGAGAACCGCGACGCCCTGTGCGAGCCCTACGCCACGGTGATCGATATCGATTACGCCAAACTGCCCGACCCCGCCGTGGTCAACGGCTGGAGTTCCGGGCAGTACACTTCCGCGCTGCGCCACGACCGGAAGAATCCGGGCTTCAATCCGGACCTGCGCCAGTTGCTGCATGTGGGCTTTAAGGTTGCCGCCAAGATGGGCGACAAGTATTTGAAGATGCTGGACACGTGCGAGGCCAGCATTTCCCGCAACGTCACGGAAAACCTTTTCGAACGCCACATCAAACCGCTGTTTCTGTAGTCCCGTCGGAGGCAATATGCCGTTTCGGAAGCTGGGTGGGGCAGGCGCTTTCTAGGGACTTGCAAAATTCCGGATCCAGAGCCCCTGGTTGGTGTCGGTACAAAACAAAATTGAGAGGAAATGTACTCGGCGGGGCGGCGAGGCAATAGAATATTTG
>JBEKDV010000347.1:0-11358 GCA_050014175.1 Candidatus Solibacter sp.
GGTGCTTGCCGCCGCGGACCTGTATCCTCCGCCGGCTAACGCTGCATCCGATCTTCAGCGGGCCCGGGAGCGCGCCAGTCGCGCCGACAAGTTGCTGATGGTCGTTTTTGGCGGCAACTGGTGTGCCGATTGCAGGGCTCTTCACGACAGGCTCCACGAGTCGCCGGTACGCGAATACGTGGCAGAGCACTTCGAGATCGTGAACGTGAACATCGGGGAAATGAACGCGAACCTGGCAATCGCCAAGGATCTGGGTGTGAGCCTCAAGAAGGGCGTGCCCGCGGTGGCATTTTTCGCTCCGGATGGCAAGTCGGTCGGAATCACCAACCAGGGTGAATTGGAACCAGCCCGCCAGTATGATGCACGACAGGTCCTGACATTTCTTCGCCGGGTCGCCGAGCAGCACCTGATCGAGAAGCCGCGGTGAACTCGGCCGCATCCTGCCGGCCCCCTACGGCATCCAGTCCGCCGCCATCCTGGCTCCGCCCGGGCGATTCGTTGGTCACCCCGCGATGAGGGGCGGGTTCCGATCGGATGCCGTCTGACGCTGGTGCCAATATGGGTACACGAGGGTGACGTGGCTCGCGGAGTCCAGCCGCGCGACCTGTTCCGGTGTGAGGCTCCAGCCGATGGCGCCCAGGTTCTCGCGTAGCTGCCGTTCGTTTCGAGCGCCCATGATTACGGACGAAACCGTGGGCCGCCGGAGCAACCAATTCAGCGCGATTTGGGGTGCGGTTTTGCCAATCTCCGTCGAGAGTGCATCGAGAACATCCACCACTCCGTACAGCATCTCGTCGTTCACCGGCGGGCCGTATTGAGCGGTTGCGGGCAGACGGCTGCCTTCGGGAATCGGCTGGCCGCGGCGGATTCTTCCCGTCAGCCGGCCCCAACCGAGCGGGCTCCAAATGAGTGCGCCCACACCCTGGTCGAAGCCCAGCGGCATCAGCTCCCATTCGTACTCGCGTCCAATCAGCGAGTAATACACCTGGTGGGAGACATATCGGGACCTGCCGGAGCGATCGCTGGCCGCCAGCGACTTCATCAAATGCCAGCCGGAGAAGTTCGACGCGCCGATGTAGCGCACCTTTCCGGCGGCGATCAGATCGTCAAGGGCGCGCAGCGTCTCCTCGACCGGCGACAGGGCATCGAACCCGTGCATCTGATACAGATCGACATAGTCCGTGCCGAGCCGTTTCAGGCTGGCCTCGCAAGCCGCCACCAGGTGATGCCGCGAACTGCCGGCCTGGTTGGCGTCCGGGCCCATGCGAAAAAACGACTTCGTCGCAATGATTGTCTGTTCGCGGCGGCCTTTGACCGCCTCGCCGAGAACCTCTTCGGAGCGGCCTCCGGAATACGCGTCCGCGGTATCGAACATATTGACACCCGCCTCCAGGCAGATATCCACCAGGCGGCGCGCTTCCTCCACTTCGGTGGCGCCCCAAGCGCTGAACAAATCGCCACGGCCTCCGAAGGTCCCGGTGCCGTAAGAGAGAACAGGGACTTGCAGGCCCGATTTTCCAAGCTGTCTGAATTCCATAGATAAATAGATGAAAGTTCTTGGTGTTTGGTTGCCACGCCCGCACCACTCTAGACGGTAACTACAATCTTGCCGATCTGCGCGTTGGACTCCATGTAGCGATGAGCCTCCACGATTTTGTCGAGTGGGAAAGTCTTGTCGATACGCGGCTTGAAGTCACCGGAGGCGAGGTGGTCGAAGACGTATTGCCTGGCCTTCGGAAAGGCCGCGGAATCGCCGACTACTTCGAAGAGAGTGTACCCCTTGATGGTGAGGTGCTTGCCGAGAACGGAGAATAGCGGAAACGGTGTGGGGTCGGTTGAAAGCGCTCCATATTCGAAGATGATTCCACTAGAGGCCGCGGCTGCCGCGAGGGCCGGGAGCCCCTTGCCGCCGATGGGGTCGAAGACGATGCGGGCGCCTTTGCCGGATGTGATCTTGTCGACACGAGCGGCCAGGTCTTCCTCTTCCGTGGCGACGACGTGGTCAGCGCCCAGGGCGAGGAGCTCGGCTTTCTTGCGCGAGGTGCGGGTGGTGGCGATGCTGATGGCGCCTTCGGCTTTGGCGATCTCGATGGCGGCGATTCCCACGCTGCTGCTGGCGGCGGTGATGAGAATGAAATCCCCTTTGGCGAGGTGGCCCTGGTGGATCAGCGCGCCGTAGGCGGTGAGGTACTGCATCCAGATGCTGGTTCCCTCCTCGTAAGAGAGCCTGTCGGGGTAAACGGCAATGGCATAGACGGGAACGATGGCGACTTCGCCGTAGACGCCATACGTGCTGGCCGGGAAAGCGGGGACTGTGCTGACCGTCTTACCGATCCAGCTCCGGTCGACATCGGGGCCGACGGCTTCCACGATGCCGGAGGCTTCGTAGCCGATCTTCGAAGGGAGCTTGGGCTCGACAAGATATTTGCCCATACGGAACATGACTTCCGCGCGATTGAGGCCGATCGCCTTTACGCGGAGACGGACCTCTCCGGCGGCAGGATCGGGAAGAGGAAGTTGGTCCAGTTGGAGGACCTCGGGGCCGCCGACCCGATGGAAGCGTACAATCTTTACGGTAGATGGGGTTGCATTTGGCATGTGGGCACCTCTGTCCTTTTGGATGCCGAACCGGGCGAAGAAGATGCAGTGGCGCCGCCCCCTACGGCAGCAGCTCCGCCGTCATCGTGGCGCCGCCCGCCGCAGCCATCACCGCCGATGTCTTCACCACCCAGAGCGTGGTGTGGTCGGTGCCGCCGTCGGCGGAGGTGATTTCCACTTTCCAGGTCTCGAATTTCCCGGCCGGCACGGTCACCGTCTCCGCCCCGGCCACCTTCGCCTCCATCAGCTTCACCTTCTGCGTCTGGATGGAGAAGTTGCGGAAAATGGCGCTGTACCCCTCCGCCAGCGGCAGACACCCGATCGCGCTCCATAGGCTGGCCGAATCCGCGAACAACTCGCCGCCGAGGTCCGCTGCGATCGGCCGATCCTGGCCGCCCATGCTCATCTTCCCCGACGCCTTACCGCCGGCGAAATCCACGTTGACCGCCACGGGCCCTTGCGTGATGCTCATTTTGCGCACAATCAGCGTGCCCTTCTCCAGCCACACCGTCTGCACCGCGGCGCCCTGCGGCGTCTCCATGGTCTGCGACACGTTCCAGCCGCCGCCTTCCTCTTTCACCGCCAGCGAAATGCGCAGCGCAATCTCCTGCCCGCCCATGGCGATCTTCGCCTGGTATTTGGATGTCCCCGGCCGTAGATCCACCGCCGGTTTGGGCACGCCCACCGCCGCCGCTTCCACTTTCCGCGAAAGCGTCACCGACTTCGGATCCACGGTGATCTCCGCCAGGCGCTTCACCACTTCCGGCGTCCCGCCTGCCTGGTAGCGGCCGTCCAGATACTTCGCCAGGAATCGCTCCGCCGCCATGAACATGGCCATGTTGTTGACCGGCCGCGCAAAGCCGTGGCCCTCGTCGGGCGCCATCAGGTACTCCACCGGAAAATTACGGTCGCGCAGGGCGATCACAATCTGCTCCGCCTCCGCGCGGTTCACGCGCGGGTCGTTGCCGCCCTGCACCACCATCAGCGCCGTCTTGATCTTGTCCGCCGAATTCAGCGGCGAGCGCTCCTTCATCCACGCCTTGCCGGCCTCCGTCCCCGGGTCCGCCATGCGGGCGTACATCTGTTTCCGCGCCGCCTCCCAGTAGGGCGGAATGGCATCCAGCAGGGTCAGCAGGTTCGACGGCCCCACGATGTCCACCGCCGCGCGATACACATCCGGCGTGAACGCCACCCCCGCGAGCGTGGCGTATCCGCCGTACGAGCCGCCCAGGATGCCTACGCGCTTGGGGTCCGCGATGCCTTCCGCTATCAGGTACTTGACGCCCCAAGTGAGATCGTCCTGCATCTTGCGTCCCCACTCGCCGTTGCCGGCGTTGAGAAACTTCTTGCCGTACCCCGTGGACCCGCGGAAGTTCGGCATCAGCACCGCGTAGCCGCGATTGGCGAAGAACTGCGCCATGGGATTGTAGCCCCAGTTATCGCGCGCCCACGGTCCGCCGTGCGGGATCAGCAGCATCGGCAGCCCTTTGGACGGCACGCCCTTGGGCAGCGTCAGGTACGCGGGAATCTCCAGCCCGTCCGACGATTGATACTTCACCACCTGCATGGCGGCCAGCGACTGGCGCGGCAATTTTTCGAACAGCCGGTACTGCAGCACCAGCGTCTTCGCCTGGCGGTCGTACAGGTACACCTCCGAAGGCTCGGTGTCGGCGCGGGCGTTCACCACCCAGAGACGCTCGTCCGCCGTGCGCGACGCAAACCCGATCTCCTTCCCTGGCAGCTTGCCTTGCAGCCATTTATAGTCGCTTTCCAGCGTCTTGTCGTGGAAATAGCGGCGCGTGCGCTCATCGGTGTAGGCCGTCAGCGCCAGTTCGTCGGTGACTTCCGAGAACGCCACGGCGCCGAGATCGGCGGGCTTCAACGGGTCGGATTCCACCAGCTCGGTCTTACCGGTTTCGGGATCGAGCAGCACCAGCGCCGTCAGATCCATGGCATCGCCTTTGTTGGTCTCGAAGTAGACCCGCTTGCCGTCTTTGTGGAAGCGATGCGGCCCGCAGGTCTCATTGACGTTGCAGGAGTAAATTTTGGTGAACCCGTTGGGATCGGTGCGCAGGATTTCGGTGTCGCCGTTGTCCGCCGTCCGCGCAGCCATCCGCAACTGCCCCTTAAGATCGAAAAGCCAACCCGCGATCTTCTCCGTATTTTTCCGCAGCAGCGTTTTTTCGCCGGTGGAGATTTTCAGCTTGTACAGGTCGTGCCAGGCCTTATCGCGATCGTTGATGCCGATGTACAGCGTGTCCGGATCGCTCTTCGGCGCGCTGTACTGGAGCACGCGCACGCCCTTCAGCCCGGTCAGGTCGCGCGAGGGCGGCGCCTGCGCGCCCGCCGCCGGCGCGGCCGCGGGGTCCACGGCGTACAAGTTGTAGTTCCCGTCTCCCTCGTTGTCTTTCACGTAGGTGACATACTTGCCGTCGCGCGTCCACACGTACCCGGCCACGGGACGCTTGGCTTCGGTAGTCAACAGCCGCGCCGCATCGAACGGCTCGGCGGTCTTTTTGACCCAGACGTTGAGCGTGCCGTTCCACGGCTTCACAAAGGCGAGATACTTCCCGTCCGGCGAGATCTGCGCGCCGGCAATCTCCGGATTGCCGAACAGCAGTTCGCGATCGATGATCGGAGGCAGGCCTTGGGCGGGGAGCAACGCCGCGGACGCCAATAGGGAGATTGCCAGAATCGTGCGAGTCATGGCCAAAATCGTAGCACGTCCTTACTTATCGGAAGACACCTCGGCACGAATGCCGGGGTGGCCGCCTGGAAAGGCGGCTCCACGGAGTCGGAGTGCTAGCCTTCACTCAGCAGCGGGTCCGACCCTTCGACGTCCACTTCGCCGTTGAGCACGCGGTTGGCCTGTTGCCGGTCGAATTCGCCTTCCCAAATGGCCACCACGATGGTGGCGACGCCGTTGCCCACCAGGTTGGTGAGGGCGCGCATCTCGCTCATGAAGCGGTCCACGCCGAGCAGCAAAGTGATGCCGGCCACCGGCACCGTTCCCAGCGAGGAAAGCGTGGCGGCGAGCGTGATGAAGCCGCCGCCGGTGACCGCGGCCGCTCCTTTGCTGGTGAGCATGAGCACCATCAACATGGTGAACTCCTGGCTCCCGGTGAGGTGTGTGTTGGTGGCCTGGGCCACGAAAAGGGCGGCGATGGTGAGATAGATCGCCGTGCCATCGAGGTTGAAGGAGTAGCCCGAGGGGACCACCAGGCCCACCACGGATTTCGCGCAACCCAACCGCTCCAGCTTCACGATGATGCGCGGCAAGGCCACCTCCGACGAGGAAGTGCCGAGCACGATGAGCAGTTCTTCTTTGATGTACTTGAGGTATTTCCAGAGGCTGAAGCCGTGCAATCGGGCAATCAGTCCGAGCACCAGGAAGACGAAGAGCCCGCTGGTCAGGTACACGCAGAGAAGCAGTTTGGCCAGCGGCAACAGGGTCTTCAGACCGTACTTTCCGATAGTGAAGGCCATGGCGCCGAACGCCCCGAAAGGCGCGGCTTTCATGATCAGCGCGATGACTTCGAACGTCAGATGGGTCAGCGAGTCGGCTGCGGCGACAATGGGCTGGCGCAGGCGGTAACCGGCCAGGGCCACGCCGCAGAGAATGGCGATCAGCAGGACCTGTAGGATTTCGCCGTTGGCGAATGCGCCCACCAGGGTGTCGGGAATGATGTGCAGCAGGAAATCCACCGCGCCCAACTGCTTTCCGGTAGTGGCGTACTGTTGCACGGCGGTGGCATCGAGGGTGGCGGCGGTGGCGTTGATACCGGCGCCGGGTTGCACTACTTTGACCACCACGAACCCCACCAGGAGCGCGATCGTGGTCACCACCTCAAAGTAGAGCAGCGCTTTGAGCCCGACGCGGCCCAGTTTGCGCATATCTCCGATGCGCGCGATACCGGTCACCACGGTGAGGAAGATGACCGGAGCGATCATCATGCGGATGAGTTTGATGAAGCCGTCGCCGAGCGGCTTCATCATCTCGCCCGTGGAAGGATAGAAACAACCGAGCGCGATGCCGGTGACAATGCCGGCGATCACGCGAAAGTACAGGCTGTGATAGAAGCGGGGGCGTGTGGCCACGAATTAAACGGGTCCTTCATGAGTATAGTGATACGAAACGCGATCCTCCCACAGCTTATCTCGATTGGGGCTGCGATTATAGAAAACTTCAGACCGTCTTGGTGGCGCCGGCGTCCAGGTCGACGATGGCGCCGTGCAGCAAGCTTCCTTCGGGGCCGAGCATGAAGGCCGCCAGCGCCGCCACGTCCTGGGGTTCGCCGATGCGGGTCACTTTCGCGCCGGTGACGAACTCTCTCTCGGCGGCGGCCAGTGAAATGCCCTTTTCCCGCGCCAGGGCCTCCAGCCGCGTCTGAAAGCGCTGCGTGCGGATGGTTCCGGGGTTGATGGTGTTGACCCGTATCCCGTCGCGCAGCCCGGTATCGGCCAGCGCCTTGGTCAGCGAGAGCAGCGCGGCGTTGACCGACCCGCCGATGGCGAACTGCGCGCCCGGCGTCCGTCCACCGATTCCCGAAATGAACAGCACCGCGCCGCGCGATTGCTTGAGGTGAGGCCACGCCGCGCGCGTCAGGCGCACCGCCGCGAAGAACTTCAGGGCGAAGCCGTCGCTCCAATCGTCGTCGGTGAGCGAAGCGAACTCGCCGCGGCGGGTGGCGCCGGCGTTGTTGACCACGATGTCGATGCGCCCGGTCCGCTCCGCCGCGAAGGCGGCCAGGCAGGCGGGGGCATCCGGCTGCCGCAGGTCGAGCGCCAGCACGTCCGCCGCGCCTCCCGCGGCTTCGATGGCGGCACGGACTTCGTTGAGCGCCGCCAGATCCCGCGCGCACAGCATTACGCGAGCGCCGTCACGCGCCAGCCGCCCGGCGATGGCACGGCCGATGCCCCGGCTGGCCCCGGTCACGATGGCGGTCTTGCCGGCCAGCGGCTGCGTATGGTCCATAGAGTCCGATTATAAGCGCGGCGCGCCGTCGGCTAACTCTTCAGCGTCATCTTATAGACGAGCGCCTCGGGCGAGGGCGCGGAGTGCGGCGCCGCGATGGAAAGCGCGTCGTCACCCTGCTTCCATTCGAGTTTTTCGCCGCTGCCCACGAGCGCGATGGATTCGATAGGGCGGTCGAGCAGCCTGGCGGTCTTACCCAGCGATTTGACGCGCAATTCCTGCGTGGGCACGCCGAGCTCGATGATGTAGATGGCGCCGTTGCGGGTGGTAAAGCGCACATCGTCGGCGGTAACCGGCTTGCCTCTTCCCTCGTTGAACCCCTGCGCGCGAAGCGGCGCGCTTTCCGAGCCCGGGCCCTCGCCGAAAACCTTCCACGGGCGAGTCCCAAAGATGCACTCGCGATTGATCTCCATCCAGTGGGCGATCCCTTCCACCACGGCTATCTCGTCGGAATCCAGGGTGCCATCGCTCTTCACGGGAACACTTAGCAACAGGTTGCCGTTCTTACTGACAATGTCGGCCAGAGTGCGCACCACGGTCGCGGCGGTCTTATACTTGTGCTGCTCGAACACTCTCCGGTCGTAGTGCCAGTTGCCGATGCAGGTGTCCGTCTGCCAGGGCAGGGGTTCGATGGCGGAGCTTTGACCGCGTTCGATATCCCAGACCATGGCCTTGCGCTGCTGGTCTTTGAGCCCTTTTCCATTGAGCACGGCTTCCAGCCTGCCGCCGTGCAGCTTCATATTGCTGTTGTAGAGATGGGCGGCCAGCCGTAGTCCCGCATCGCTGATGGGATAGAGAGGCAGCGCGTCATCATCGTAATAGACCAGGTCGGGATGGTGCTGGTTGATGAGATCGGCGGTGCGGTTGTAGAAGCGTTCGCAGTAGGCTACGTCGGGAATGCTGGCGCCCACGTCGCTGGGCCAATCCCAAAGCTTGGATGTGTCGGTGAGCTTGCCAGGTGTGTGGTTCTGGGCGTAGAGATCCTGCGGATCGAGCCCGTCCCACCATTGGCCCTTACCGTCGGCCTTAGTCAGTTTGCCATCGTAAGGCACGCCGGCGAGAGGACCGCTCTTATCGGCGCCTTGCGCCACCTCGTACCACATCCAGGCATGCGAGGCGTGAACGCTGACGCCGAAGCGCAGCCCTTGCGCGCGCGCGGCGCGGGCCCATCCACCGATCAGGTCCTTCTTGGGACCGAGGCGGACGGCGTTCCATGGCTGATACTTGCTGTCGAAGTTATCGAAGTTATCGTGGTGGTTGGCCAAAGCGCCGAAATACTGCGCGCCAGCGCGCTTATAGAGACTGATGAGTTTGTCGGGATCCCAGTTTTCCGCCTTCCACTGGTGGATCACATCCTTGAAGCCGAACTTGGAGGGATGGCCGTAATGTGCCAGGTGGAATTTATAGTCGGCGCTGCCTTCCATATACATATTGCGGGCGTACCAGTCGCCATACTCCGGCTGGCATTGCGGACCCCAGTGGGCCCAGATGCCGAACTTGGCATCGCGGTACCACTCGGGCGTCTGGTATTGCTCGAGCGATTCCCAGGTGGGCTCGAACTGACCTTCGGCCATGGGCTCGACTTTGCTGCCCACTGGCGATGCAAATTGTGGCGCGGCGATTGCACGCCGGGCATTCGCCGCGAACCAGCCCGCGGACATGGCTTTGAGTGCTTGACGTCGGTTCAGTCTCATGGTGACGCGTCTCCGTGGCAATCTCTTCGGTATCAGTTTAATTCACTTCAGGGCGGCGATTTGGGTAAACTGGGGGGCCGCGGCATCGATCGTGTTCCGCAAAGTGAGGCACTCGCATGAAGTTACACGAGAAGATCATGGCCGTTTCGGTGCTGGCAGTGTGGCTGGGCAGCGTCGCCGCACCGGGATTGCTGCTCTCCCAGCCGCCGGATCGCTTCGCGGCCATCGCGCCGCGGATGCAGGAGTTCGTCGACAAAGGCGAGATCGCGGGCGTGGTGACGCTGATCGCCACCAGGGATCGGATGATCCACCTCGGCGCCGTTGGCAAGACGGACATGGCCAGGGATCGGAAGATGCGCACCGACGATATCTTCTGGATCGCCTCGATGAGCAAACCGATCACGGTTGTGTGCATCGCGGTCCTGAGGGATGAAGGCAAGCTCGGCTTTGACGACCCGCTGGCCAAGCATCTGCCGGAGTTCGCCGGCCTGATGGTCAACGAAAACGCCCAGACCGCCAGGCCGTCCCGCCCCGTCACCCTGCGCGACGTGATGACGCACACCAGCGGCATCGGGGAGATGACCAATCGCGAGCCCCACCTCACGCTGGCGGAGACCAGCAAGCGACTGTCGCAGCAGCCGCTGCGCTTCCAGCCGGGAAGCCGTTGGGCGTACTCGACGGCGGGCATCGACGTGCTGGGGCGCGTGGTTGAGGTGGCGAGCGGGATGGCGTTTGACGAGTTCCTGCGGAAGCGTGTGCTCCTCCCGTTGGGAATGAAGGACACCAGCTTCTGGATTGCGCCGGAGAAAGCATCGCGCTGGGCGCACAGCTATCGCTGGAATCCGCAAACATCCAAGCTCGAAGAGACGACCATCCCGTATCTCTACAACACGGCGGTGACCGACCGGCAGCGTCCGCCGCTCGGTGGGGCCGGGCTCTTCTCGACCGCCGGGGACGTCGCCAGGTTCTATCGGATGATGCTCAACCAGGGCGCTCTCGATGGCCAGCGCATCCTGAAGCCCGCGACCGTCGCGGAAATGACGCGCCAGCAGACCGGCGCGCTCGCCGCCCGGCCCGGGATGCCGTGGGGACTGGGATTTTGCGTGGTCGAAGATCCGTCGAAGATGTCCGCCAACAGCGTCCTGTCACCCAATTCGTTCGGCCACGGCGGAGCCTTCAGCACCGGAAGCTGGGCCGACCCGGCCAAAAACCTCATCTGGATTATCATGTTTCAGCGCGACGGCAAAGGGAATCCGGACAATTCCGACGTACGAATTGCCTTTCAGGACGCGGCCGCCAAGGGACTCGCGCAGTGAAACCGGCGCCATGAGCCGCTCCCGCGGCGGGAGGCGTCTCGGCTTTCGGATGCTACGGGATCATGGCTGTCGAATCGGGATCTTCGCCTCCAGCTGTGTCAGCCGGGCTCGCAGGGTGGCGGCCATGGACGCGTTTCCTGCCTGGGTGGCGAGGTCGGTGGCGCGTTTCTCCAGTTCCACCGCCCGGTCGAAACGGCCGGCTTCGGCGTAGGCCGCGGCCAGCGTGGCGAGCAGCGCAGCGTCGCGTCCGGAGGTGAGCGCCACGGCGTGTTCGGCGAGAGAGACGGCCTCGCTTCCGTTGCGAAGGGCGGCGTCGGCGCAGGTGGCCAGCGCCCAGGCGGTGTCGTTGAGCACCCGGACATTGCCTGGGGCTTGGCGCAGCGCCTGCCGCCAGTGCGCCAGCGCCTGCGCCCTCTGCCCATTGATCATCAGCGCCGCGCCCAGATCGTAGCGCGCCTCCACCAGTTCGGGAGAGATCTGCAGCGCTCGTTCCAAATGCGGCCTGGCCTCGTCGAACTTGTTCTGGGCCAGCAGCGCGTGCCCCAGATTGGCCTCCGCCATGGAGCCGCCGGGATTCGATTCGAGCGCTTTGCGGAACTGCGCGGTGGCTTCGTCGAGCTTCCCCTGCCGCGCCAGGGTGGCGCCCAGATTGTTGTGGGCGTTGGTGTACGCGGGATTGCTGTCGAGGGCTTCGCGATACTGGGTCACTGCCTCGTCGAGGCGGTTTTCCGCGGCCAGGGCGAGGCCGAGATTATTGTGCGCCTCCGCATAATCG
>JBEKDV010000348.1:0-8601 GCA_050014175.1 Candidatus Solibacter sp.
AGGGAAGGCCAGATTACTGGCCGCGCGCCATCTGAATCCCCAACCCATAGCAACGTCCGTCAGGGATTTGTCTACGAGCGCGTTCCGCACATCTCTCTCAAGTCCATCGCCCACAATGCCGAAATCGACGTGATCTGGGAGAAGTTTCAAGGGACGCTCGAACCGCTGCGCGAGCAGTTCAACAATGCGCTCGGCAAGACTTGGGAAGAATGGGAGATGCCCCGCGAGGCTGACGAGAAATGGCCCCAGAATGCGAAGAAAGTACACGCGCAGTGGTGGAAGCAGCGCATTGCCCGGCAGAGGGAAATCGACGCCTCCATTGTCGCTGTAGCGGACTTCGAGTACCTCTACGACAAGCCATACGACAATAGGCGAAAGGTCCGCGTCGCCGGGCCATTTACCGTCGAAAGCCTATCGCCGCACCGTGTGCTGGCTATCGGCGAGAACGACGAACTTATCGACGGTGTTGCGGCATCAAAAGGCGGGGACGAGCAGGCATTCGTCCAGATGATCCTGGAAAACCTCAAGACTGCCGGTGTGCAGCAGGCGCACAAGGGAGACAAGATTTCGTTCTCCTCGATTGCGCCGTGGCCGGGCGCTCTGGTCTGCGCCGAGGGCCGCTATTCTGAGGGCGACAAAGACTCCGGCGCCGAGAAGCGCGCGGCCATCTTCATTGGCCCGGAGTTCGGCACCGTGTCTCGCCCGGATCTGGTCGCCGCGGCCCGCGAGGCCGGGGACGTCGGATTCGACGTGCTGATCGCCTGCGCCTTCAACTATGACGCCCATTCCTCGGAATTCAACAAGCTCGGGCGCATTCCGGTGCTCAAGGCGCGCATGAACGCCGATCTGCACATGGCCGACGACCTGAAGAACACCGGCAAGGGCAACCTCTTCGTCATCTTCGGCGAGCCGGACATTGAGATTCTCCCGGTACCGGGCGGGCAGATCCAGGTGAAGGTCAATGGGGTGGACGTGTTCCATCCCAACACCGGCGAGGTCCGTAGCGACGGCGCCGAAGGAATCGCCTGCTGGTTCATCGATACCGATTACAACGAGGAAAGCTTCTTCGTTCGGCACGCCTATTTCCTGGGCGCGAACGATCCATACAAGGCATTGAAAACCACGCTGAAGGCGGAGGTCAACGAAGAAGCCTGGTCCACGCTGCACAGCGACACCTCGCGGCCCTTCAACAAACCAGACTCCAGGCGCATTGCGGTCAAGGTGATCAATCATCTTGGCGATGAAGTCATGAAAGTGTTCAAGGTGGTGTGAAGTGAAGAGTATTGAGGCTAAAACGCCAAGATCCTGCGAGAATGGTGGGCAAGAATGATCACTCGATTGACCCTGCGCAATTTCAAAAGCGTGAGCGAGCAGGCCTACGAGTTCACCCAATTCGATCTGCTCGTTGGGCGAAACAATAGCGGCAAGAGCACAGTGCTCCAGGCTCTGGCGATCTGGCAGTTTTGCGTGGACGAGTTTCATCGATCCAAGCGCAGCGGTTCCACGGGCACCCAGGTAGTACTGCCGAACTTCACGGCGCTGCCAGTACCGGAGTTCAACCTGCTGTGGAAGGACCGGACGGATCGCCATTGGCCCCCGATCAACGGCAAGAAGAAGCAGGAGTACATCCTGATCGGCATCGACGTGGAATGGAGGCAGGCGACAGGCGAAACAGCCTCGTTTGGCGTGGAATTACGCTATCACTCATCTCAGACCATTTACGCCATTCCGAGCGGTGGATGGGAGAAATTCCGCGTTTGCGAGCAACGCGGGGACTTGCCAAGGATTGCCTATGTACCGCCATTTTCCGGCCTGGAGCCTACGGAGAAGTGGCTGGATGAAGCCCCAATCCGCCAGCAAGTCGGAAAAGGACAGCCTGGCAGCGTGCTGCGCAATCTGCTGTTGCGGGTGTGTCCTTCGCCTTCCCGCGGATCGGATGGGCGCGTCGCAAAGGGCTATACAGCACCCGCGGACTGGAAAGAATTGGCGGGCATCATCAAGAGTTGGTTCTCGGTCGAGATACATGAGCCGGGATACGACTCGGCCAAGGATGTCTACATCACTGTCGAGTACCGTCAGAACGACAAGGATTTCGATATTATCGCCGGGGGGAGCGGCTTCCACCAGGCGTTGACCCTGTTGGCTTTTCTGTACGGCTATCGACCGACAACCATCCTGCTCGACGAGCCCGATGCCCACCTGCATGTCAACTTGCAACGCGAAATTCTCGATTACTTCAAACGGAAAGGCTTAGAGACGAACACGCAATTCCTGATCGCCACGCACGCCGAGGAGTTTGTGCGCGGCGTCGATGCCGCCCAGATCGTTTCCTTGCTGAACCAGGTGCCCAGGCGTGTTCAGTCGGCACCCGAGGTGCTGCGGGCCATGGCGGAAGTTTCGAACGAAGAGATCGCGCGCCTGATGGCCTCGCCCTACATCCTATACGTCGAGGGGGAAAGCGATGAGCGCATCCTGCGTGCTTGGGCGGCTCCATGCGGCGCTCAGACCGCAATAGACAAAGTGTGTTTCAAATCGATGGGCGGCGGCGACAAGCAGAGCATGAAGACCAGGGCGGACGAGCACTTCGCGGCTCTGAGACAAATCATCCCGGAGGTCTCACGGTTGATGCTCTTCGACTACGACGATAGGGCCACCTTCCATCCGGAGCCGAATAACCCCACGTTGGTCGAGTGGAAGCGCAAGAACATCGAGAACTACTTGCTGGTGCCGGATGCCTGGAAGCGGGCCGCCCTGCGATTTGGTGAGGGCGAACTGTTTGTGCAGCCAGTCTTGCCGGCAATCGACGACTTCTTTGTGGGGCAGAATCTGACTCTGCCACCCGGAAAAACGTGGCGGAATGTGACGGCGAACGTGTTTAGCGCGGTGGACGGCAAGCGCATTTTGTTCGAGGACGACAACTCACTTTTTCAGCAACTGCGAACCGGCACGCCCTCGGTGCAACTCATTCGGGAGCAGGTAGCAGTCAGTATGGTCGCCGACGAAATTCACGACGATGTCCATCAATTCATTGGCAAGCTGGTCTCGCTGACCGGAACTCACGGAGGCAAGCCGGCGTAGAAGATGGAATTCCGCATCGCCGACACGTTCACCGACAGTCTCGCCAGGCTCAGCGGCGATGAGCAGAAGGCCGTCAAGACCGCGGCCTTCGATCTACAGTTGAACCAGGCTCATCCGGCGCTGCAATTCCACAAGTTGGACAAGGCGAAAGACCCAAACTTCTGGTCGGTTCGCGTGAGTCTCGACATTCGGATGATTGTGCACCGAACCGAGAGCAGCCTGTTGCTGTGCTACGTCCACCACCACGACAACGCGTACCAGTGGGCCGAACGGCGCAAGCTGGAAACCCACCCGAAGACCGGGGCGGCGCAGTTGGTGGAAATTCGGGAAATGGTCCGGGAAATCGCCGTTCCCAAATACGTGGAAGTGGAGCAGGCGGCGCACCGCTCGCCGCGCTTGTTCAGGGGCATCCCCGACGAGCAACTACTTGGCTACGGCGTGCCGGTTGCATGGCTGGATGAAGTGCGCCATGCCACGGAGGCCACGGTGCTGGAGTTGGCCGATCATCTGCCGGCCGAGGCCGCCGAGGCCCTGCTCAATCTGGCCACGGGCGTGACGCCACCGGTTAAGCAGTTGGTGGCCGCCACCGCCGGTCCCTTCGATCATCCCGATGCGCAGCGCCGTTTCCGGGTGATGAGCAATCTCGAAGAACTTGAGCGCGCCCTCGACTATCCATGGGAGAAATGGACGGTCTTCCTCCACCCGGCGCAGCGCCAGTTGGTTGAGCGCAGCTACAACGGCCCCGCCCGCGTTTCGGGGTCGGCGGGCACAGGAAAGACCATTGTGGCGCTCCATCGCGCGGTCTTCCTTGCCCGGGCCAACCCGGATGCCCGAGTGTTGCTGACCACCTTTTCCGACACTCTATCGAACGCACTGAGAACGAAGCTTCGCCGCCTGATCAGCAACGAACCGCGTCTTGGCGAAAGGGTGGAAGTCCACGCCATGAACGCGATTGTGCGGCGGCTTTACGAGCTAAACTTCGGCCGTCCACAAATCGCTTCCCGAGGCACCAACCAGCAGATTCTCCAAGAAGCGGCCGCGGCAGTGGAGGGACACAAGTTCTCTCTGCGCTTCCTGATGACAGAGTGGGAGCAAGTGGTAGACGCCTGGCAGTTGGAAAGTTGGGAGGCTTACCGTGATGTGGCGCGCCTGGGGCGCAAGACGCGGCTGGCGGAGAAGCAGCGCGTGGTTCTCTGGTCGATTTTCGAGCGGGTCCGTTTAGCCCTGAAGACCGGCGGCCTGGTCACGTACTCTGACTTGTTCAGCCGGATGGCGGTTCAACTGGCGCAGAGCACCCATCAGCCTTTCGACTTCGCTTGTGTAGATGAAGCGCAGGACGTCAGCGTCCCCCAGTTGAGGTTTCTTGCTGCTCTCGGGGCAGGGCGCGCGAACAGCCTTTTCTTTGCGGGTGACCTCGGTCAGCGTATCTTTCAGCAGCCGTTCTCCTGGAAGGCGCTGGGCGTTGATATTCGGGGGCGATCTGCCACACTGCGTATCAACTACCGGACGTCACACCAGATCCGAATGCAGGCCGACCGCCTGCTCGGTCCCGACGTATCAGACGTGGACGGCAACAAGGAGGAACGGAGCGGCACTGTCTCCATGTTCAATGGGCCGGAACCGGCTATCGCGGTTTTCGATTGCCCGGAAGACGAAATTAAGGCGGTCGGCGAATGGCTTGCGGCGAAGGCCAAAGAAGGGATTGCGCCTCATGAAATGGGCGTCTTCGTTCGCTCCGAGGCCGAGTTGAAGAGGGCCAGTGCAGCAACGGAGGCCGCGGGACTTGCGGCGAAGGTGCTCGACAACAAAGTGGAGACCGCAAGCGGCCAGGTTTCGATCGGCACCATGCATCTGGCGAAAGGGCTGGAGTTCCGCGCGGTGGCGGTAATGGCCTGTGACGATGAGATCATTCCCCTACAGGAGCGGATCGAAACCGTCGTGGACGATGCGGATCTGGAAGAAGTCTACAACACGGAACGGCATCTGCTTTACGTAGCATGCACGCGAGCGCGGGATCACCTGTTGGTGACGAGCGTGGCCCCGGCATCGGAATTCTTGGATGATCTGCGGAATTGAAGGTGGCAGTTCCTTGCTAAACTGCCACCCTCAGCTTGATCCCATCGTTCGGCGCATTCACCAGATCCTGCTTCGTGCCCAGGTAGCGTTCGGTCGTTTGCACCGATGCGTGGCCCAGGAGTAACTGGATCTGCTCCAATTCCCCGCCGGCCGCCCGGCACATTTTCGCGCATGAGCGCCGGAGGTCATGAGGTGCGATCCCCGGAACGCCCGCCGCCGCCGCGTACCCCTTGAGCAACTGCCAGACGACCTTCTCGCTCAGGCCGACCGATTGGGCTTGCCCGGCGCGATTCACGGGCCGGAATACGAATCCGTCAGCGATCCCGGCCGCGGAAGTCCATGCATCCTGCGCCACCTTCACCCACGTCGGCATCGGGATTGTCCGCACGCGGCCATGTTTCCCAACGAGGTCCACGATGCACCAACGCCCGTCTCGCTGCTGGACGTGGCCCATGCTGAGCGCCGCCACCTCCGATCGCCGCAGCCCGCAGCCCAGGAGCACAGCCAGAATCGCGCGATCGCGGAGTCCCTTGGTGGTGGTCACGTCCGGGGTGTTCAGCAGCTTTTGGGCCTGCTGGACGGAAAGCCAATTTCCTAAGCGGACGCCTTTGGACGCAACCCCCTTCACGCGCGTGATCCCGCTGGCCACTTCCGGTGCCAGCAGCCCGTTGTCGGCGGCTTCGACGGCAAGCTTGCGCACGGCGGTGATCCGCACGTTGATAGAGACGGCGCCAAGCCCGCGGGCCTCCAGCGCAACGCGCCAGGCGGAGACGGTCGCCTTGGTGAATCCGGGCCGGGGCTCTCGGCCGTACCACTCGAAGAATTCGTCAAGGCCGAGGTTGTAGACCCGCCGCGTAATCGGCGAGGAGACGCTGTCGAGCACCAATCGCTTCAATCGCTGCCAATGGGCAGCCTGCGGAACAACAATCAAATCAGTCATTTAGGTCCTCTTAATGGGCAATATCGGTAGCCATGTGGACATTACCTCGGGTGGTAGGCAACATCAAGCAAATCAATAGGAGCGCTGCGAATGGGCAGAATTCAGCGCCACCTTCCGGTTTGGGCGCGAGGTCGAGCTGGCCGTGCGGGGTTTGCTGGTGCAATGGGGATATCAACAGGAATCGGCAATACTAAACGCTGCGGCGTTACAGAGGAGGAATCCGGTTCAACCTCCCATATCAGGACTACTGGACGGCGCCACCCGAATCCGAGCACTTTCCGAGTGGGCCGTTTAACTGTCCACAGCGGGATCAGTGAACGCTGAGGCGACTTTCGGCGGGTATACGGGCGGCGTGGTCGAGCGTGTGATGATCGACAACACGCATGTGGTGGTGTTGCGCGGCACGGGCCGCGAGATGATTCCCGTACCCGAGATGGAGGCGTTCGCGGATCGCTTCGGGTTCCGATTCGTGGCGCATGAGCGGGGCGATGCCAACCGCTCGGCGCGCGTGGAACGCTTGTTCGGATTTATCGATAACAACTTTCTGGCAGGCCGCACGTTCGCCAGTTGGGATGATCTGAACCAACAGGCGCGCCAATGGTGCGACAAAGTCAACTCGACGTACAAGAAACACATCCGCGCCGTGCCGCGCGAACTGTTCGCGGTGGAGCGCATGCATCTGAAACCGCTGCCGGCGTGGATTCCCAAAACCACGGGTTTCCAACGACCTCTCCGCTACGGCAGAGCTCCCTAAATCGCTGATTCTTTGCATACGATGTCTTTGGGGCCATGAAGTGGATCCGCATAGCACGATCGCGCAACACGACCGACTCGCCACGCGAACCTAAGGCTTATTTTGCCGGTCTGGCGTGATCCTGGCATAACGCGACCAGATCGGAGACATTGGCTTCGCCCACACACATGACCGTGTCGGCACCGCCCCAATAGATCTTCACGGTTCCATCGGACTCCGCAACGGCGCCGCAGGTGAAGACGACGTTGTGGACATACCCCGTAATTTCCCAAGGATCTTCCGGCTGCAAGATCCACGAGTCGCCCACGCCGATGATCTTTGCCGGGTTCTGCAGGTCATGAAGAGCGACCCCCAACCGATAAACCGATCCGTCCATTGTCTGGAAAACGCCGTGATAGATGGAAAGCCACCCCTGGTCCGTTTTGATCGGCGGCGCGCCCGGACCGATCTTCATTTCGTCCCAGTGATATGGTTCTGGCCTCATGATGAGTTGCGCTTCTCCCCAAAAACGTAGATCTGGAGAATAGGAAATCCAGATGGACCAAGGGGCGATTTCCGAATGGGGCCGGTCAAGCCGGGCATAGAGGCCGTCGAACCTTTTGGGAAAGATCACCACGTTCCGGTAGTCCGCCTCCGTGATGAGGGAGATCCTTTCCACGTGACTGAAGTCCTTCGTCTTTGCCAGGGCGATCCGCACACCATTTCGCGAGTAAGCGCTGTAGGTGATGAGGTACTCCCCGTCCATGTGTGTCACGCGTGGATCCTCGACGCCGAACTCTTCGTAGGCCGCAAAAGGGCTGTCCCTGGCAGGAGTCAGAAAGGGCTCCGGATCAGCGGTGAAGTGAAATCCGTCGGGGCTGCGTGCCAAGCCAATGATGGACCGTCCAGTGCGGAGATGGGATCGGAACAGCATGATGTACTCGTTCTCATGCTTCGTCACTGCCGCGTTGTGAACGGTTTCTACCGGGTAAGGGATATCGGCTTTGGTGAGGATGGGGTTGTGAGCGTAGCGTCTGACAATGTCCGGCTTCATGATCGCCTCGTCGCTTCCAGATCAAAAACCGTGCTGTAAACCCGTTCGTACGCCTTCACCATGGTTTCAACAGAGAAGCACTCCTGGACCCGTTGGCGGCACGCGTTACGGTCGATTTCCCCCAGGCGTTTCAGGGCCCGCACCGCCTCGTCGACGTTGTTGACCAGGAAACCCGTCTGCCCGTCTTCGATCACTTCACGGCACGAGCCGAGGTCCATGGCGATCACGGGCACGCCGGCGGCATTGGCTTCCGCCAGGACCAGTCCGAATCGTTCCGGGATGGTGTTCAGGTGCAGCAGCGCTCGGGCATGCACAAACAACTCGTTCTTGCCCGGCACGTCCACTGGCCCTATGTAGCGGATCGTCTGATCGAGGTGGGGCTCCACCTGCTCGCGGAAGTAGGTCTGATCCTGGATAATTCCCGCGATGAGCAGCGGCAGCCCGCTCAGGCGAGCCGCCTCGATCGCCAGATGGACGCCCTTGTCCGGGTGAATCCGGCCGAGGAAGACCAGGTGATCTCCGCCGCGTTCCTGGATCGGGTACAACGAGAGATCGATTCCGTTATAGACCGTCGCCAGATAATTCAGACCCGGTGCGCGATCGGAGTTGCTGATGGAGACAAAATATCCGTCACGATACTTCTCGTACACGGTCATGATTTTGAGAGACGAGCATCCATGGATGGTCGTGAGGACCGGCGTCTTCACGAGCCGCGTGTAG
>JBEKDV010000349.1:0-10273 GCA_050014175.1 Candidatus Solibacter sp.
CCGCGAACTTGTACCATCCGGTCCGAACCCCGGCCAGCCTGACAGCGGCCTCGTTGCTCCCGATGGCGGTCACGATTCTTCCAAACACCGTGTATCGCAAGAGGAACGCCACCAACGCAAAAATGACAACCATCACGAAGACGGGCGTCGGAACCCCCAGCCAATAGGCGGACCCGAAGTTATTCAATCGCGGATCGGCGATGATGATCGGAGATCCTTTGGAGACGATGAAAGCGAAGCCCCGGGCGATGGTCATCATGGCAAGGGTGGCGACGAACGGCGCCATATTTCTCGCCGCCACCAGATAGCCGGACACGGCGCCGCACAGGGAACCTATGGCGACGGCCAGGACCAGCGCGGGCCCGAGGCCCGATACGCCGAGCAACCAGGCGACCATGACGCTGGCCAGCGCCGCCACGGAACCGACGGACAGATCGATGCCCCCCGTCAGAATCACCAGCAGCATGCCCAGGCCCATCCCCGCCAGCCCGGAAACCTGGCGCAGGAGATTGAATAGGTTGGTCCGGCTGAAGAAAACATCGGACAGCGATGCCGCGAGCACGAGCATGGCCAGGAATATGAGGACCGTGTTGTACTCCAGCAGCAGGAGAACGAGGCTCTCCCGATGGCGCCGCCGCGCCGCCGGGCGGTCAACGTCTGCTACGCCTTCCGCGCCTCGTTGCTGCCGGTCCATCAACCGCACCCCCCACATCCGGGCCTGCGGACTGCCAGCCGCATGATGTTCTCTTCGGTAATCGCGGCGCCTTCCAGCACGCCGGCAATCGCGCCCTGATTGACGACGGCGACCCGGTCGCACAGCCCGATCATCTCCATCATCTCGGAGGAGACCATCACGATCGCGAGACCCGTGCCGGCCAGATCGTCGATGAGGCGGTAGAGTTCCGCCTTGGCCCCGACATCCACACCCCGGGTAGGTTCATCGAGCAGCAGGACCCGGCAATCGGTGCCGAGCCACTTGGCCAGGACCACCTTCTGCTGATTGCCGCCGCTCAGGTCGGCCACCTCCGCGTCGATGCTCCGGGCCTTGATCAGCAACCTGCCGGCCAGCGTCTGTGCGAAGCTTCTTTCCTGGCGCTGCCGGATGATGCCGAGAGCGCCCGCCACCCGGCCGATGGCGGGGAGGGTGATGTTCTTGCGGATCGACATATTGAGGATGACGCCATGGTCTTTCCTGCTCTCCGGCACCAGCGCGATGCCGTTGCGGACCGCATCGCGGGGCGAACGGATGCGCAACCGGCGGCCGCCCACCGAGATCGTCCCGCCGTCTTTCGGATCGGCGCCGAACCGAAGATCTCCCCCGCCCTCACGGCAAAGGAAACGTCCCGCATCTTCCCGCCGCAATTCAACGACTCGACGCGAAGCACCTCCTCACCGGCGCGGTTGCCGCGGTGCGGGAACATAGCGGTCAGCGTGCGCCCGATCATGAGGCCGATCAGATCGCCGGGCGTGATTTCCGAGGGCAGGACGGTGCACACTCTGGCGCCATCCTTGAGCACGGTGATGCGGTCGGCAATGCGGAATATCTCGTCCAGACGATGGCTGATGTATACCAGTCCGACCCCCTGATCGCGCAGGATGCGGAGGGCCGCGAAGAGGTTCTCCACTTCCTGGGGAGCGAGTACGGAAGTCGGCTCGTCCAGAATCAGAACCCTCACGTTCTCCGATAGGCCCTTGGCGATCTCGACGATCTGACGGTAGGCCACCCCAAGACTCGCCACGGTGGCGCGCGGATCGATTTCGGGGAATCCGGTTCGTGCCAGCAGTTCTCCGGCACGCTGGTTCAGGTCGCGCCAGTCCACCAGGCCAAAGCGGCGCGACAAACGGCTGATGAAGATATTCTCGGCAACGGTGAGAGAGGGAACGAGCGCCAGTTCCTGGTGAATGATGCCGATTCCCAGCCGGCGGCCCGCGCGCGGATCGGGGATCTCGACCGGCCGGCCGTCCATGCGGATGGTGCCGCTATCCTTGCGGAGAACGCCCGAGAGGATGTTCATCAAGGTGGACTTGCCGGCGCCGTTTTCGCCCACCAGGGCGTGAATTTCTCCCGGCCGGACATTGAAAGAAACATCCTTCAACGCCTCAACCGCGCGAAACGACTTGCTCACGCCGGAGATCTCGACACGATAGGTTTCAGGCGCCAACCGAAACCTCCGGACGACAGATAGCGGCGGCACGTATGCGGTCAGAAATCCGAGTTCGCACGGTAGTACTTGTCCACGTTGAGCTTGGTGATGGCCGCCGCCTCGGTGTAATAGATTTTCGGGAAATCGCGGCGCCCCGCCAGGTAACCCAGGGCGATTTCCACGGCGGTGCCGGCAACCAGGGCGGGATCGTTCAACCCGGTGGCGCCGTATTCGCCCCGGCGGATGGCTTCGTAGGCTTCCTTCTGACCGTCGGCCGCGGCGACTACGAGAATTTGACCCTTGCGGCCGGCCTCGGTGATGGCCTTGAGCGCGCCGAGACACATGCTGTCGTTCTCGCACAGCAGCACATTGGCGTCCGGCCGGGCCACCAGGATGTCCTCCATGGCCTTCAGTCCGCCTTCGTGCGTCCAGTTGCCCCAACCCTGGGTGAGGATCTCGAAACCCGACTTATTACTGTCTCGCAGTTGCTGCTCGATGATGCCGCGGAAGACACCCTGGCGGCGTTCTTTGCCGACGGGATTGCCCTGGGTACCGCTCAACAGCGCCATGCGGATAGGCTGGCCCTTCATGCGGGAAGCAAGCCACTCGCCAATCAGCTCGCCATTCGCCAGGTTGTTGGACTGCACGTTGGTGACGTAGTCGGCGGAGGGATCGATGGAGCTGTCGATGATGATCACCGGGACACCCGCGCGGGTGGCTGCCTTGGTCGCGGGGACCAGTCCTTTGGGATCCTTGGGGTTCAGAATCAGGACATCGATGTTCTTGGACAGCAGGTCCTCCACGTCCGCCAATTGCTTGTTCATGTCGTCATGGGCTTCGGTGGCGATGACGGCCTTGACGCCCATTTCCGCGGCCTTCTTCTTGACCGCATTGGTCTGGGCGGCGAAATAGGGGGCGGCGAGGGTGTACATGGAGAGACCGATGGTGATCTCCTTCGCAGCTTTGGCGGCGGGCGCGGTTGCCGCGGTGAGCGGCGCCCGGGAAGCAGCCGGCGGAGGCGGGGCGCCACAGCCCGCCAGGATCGCGGTGCCCAACGCCACCGCGGCCGCGATAACCAATGCCCCATGTCTCGTGTTCAGAGAATCCTCCTTGCCCGATCGGCGCACTCCAGGGCCGCGCCACCGGTTTGAAAACCCATCACCCGGAGACGGTCGCAAATATGATACATGCCGTGGCGGCACGCGTAGCAGGCGCCGCAGGTAACCTGGGGCATGATGACCACGCGGTCGCCTTCGGCGAATTCGCGTACCCCGGCCCCAAGCGAATCTACGGTTTCGGCAACCTCGTGGCCTTGCACCACGGGATACGTAGTGTAGGGGTGCCGGCCGTGATAGACGTGGATATCCGAGCCGCACGCGCCGATCCGCCGCGCGCGCACCAGCACTTCGTCATCGGCCGGGACGGGTCTGGAGACCTGCCGGAACTCGATGGTCCCGGGCCTCGTCATGACCGCCTGTCGCATCACGTCTTCTTTTAGCACAGTTCCCCGCGGCTCGCGGTGTGTCGGTTGGGAGAGTTTTCGCAAAAGATCGTCGCCGCGCCGGCTGACGTTCCCGAAAACGATTACGCACCCCGACGCGCTGCTGTTCGGGTGGCGCGGTCCGGTTGCAGGCCGGATGCGGCGCACGGTGTACGGTGGTAGAAAAGGAACACGATGAGAAACCAGCCTCCCGATGACCCCGCCGGCCCGACCGATCCCGTGCCTGGCGCCCGGCCGATTCTGGAGAGGTTTGGTCTGGCCGGCCGCACGGCGCTGGTAACCGGCGCGGGCCAGGGTATCGGCCGCGCGTTGGCCTTTGCCCTCGGCCAGGCGGGAGCCGCCGTCGCGGTGGCCGACATCGCGGGCGCCAAGGCCACGGCTGTCGCCGAAGAACTGCGGGCGCACGGGATCACGGCTCTGCCCATCCAGGCGGACGTCACCGATCCGGCCGCCGTGAACGGCATGATCGCCAGCGTGCGGGAGGCGTGGGGAATGCTCACCATCGCCGTCAACAACGCCGGCGTCGGCACCTGGGAGGATTCCGAAAAACTCTCCGACGAGCAATGGCGCCGGGTTCTGGACGTCAACCTGAACGGCGTTTTCTGGTGCTGCCGGGCCGAGGCGACGCTCATGCTCGAGGCAGGCTACGGCAAGATCGTCAACACCGCTTCCATGTCCGGCAGCATCGTCAACCGGCCGCAGAACCAGTCGGCTTACAACACATCCAAAGCCGGCGTGATCCATCTGACAAGGTCGCTGGCAGCGGAGTGGGCGGACCGGGGTGTCCGGGTCAACTCCATCAGCCCCGGCTACACCATGACCCCGCTGCTCGCCGACCTCGTCGCCACGCCCGAGGGAAAGGACAAGCTGGACCGCTGGATCGACCTGATTCCCATGCGCCGGCTGTGCTCTCTCACCGACTTGCAGGGCGGGGTCGTGTATCTCGCGAGCGAAGCTTCCGACATGGTGACCGGCCACGATCTGGTGATCGACGGCGGCTATTGCTGCTGGTAGGTGGCGTCCACGGACGGGTTCCCTGATCCGACCCATGCCGCCAAGGTGGCCCGCGTTCCATCCTGGTAGATTCCCCGCAACGCTTCGGCCACGAGGGCGCGGAATCGCGCGGCCGCCGGGAGCGCATCTCCGAACACTTCCCGTATGCCCAGCAGCGCGCCCGCGTCGGCGCCACCGCTCCGGGCGCACTCGGTCAGCCGGGTTGCCAGCGGGTCCACGATCTCCAGTGTTCCGCCCCGTTCGTCCGTTCCCGCCAGATACCGAAACCAGCCCGCCACCGCCAGGCTGAGCATCCGTATGGGGCCGCCGCGGGCCAGTTGTTCGAGAATCGAGGGCAGCACAAACTCGCGAATCCGTACGGACGAATCGGTGCCGATGCGGGACAGCCGGTCCCGGATTGCCGCGTTGGCAAACCTCCGGAGCAGGGTTGCTTTGTACTCCTCCAGATCGATCCCCGGGACCTGGGGAAGCAGTGGCGTCACCTCGTCATCCATCAGTGTCCGGATCAGCCTGCGGATCTGCTCGTCCTGGATGGCCTGGTGGACGTATTCGTACCCCAGCAGCATGCCGAGGTAGCACAGCGCCTGGTGACCGGCATTGAGCAGCCGCATCTTGACCTTTTCGTAGGGCAGCACATCGGAGGTCATCAACACGCCGGCCTGTTCCCAACCGGGACGCCCATCGGAAAACCGGTCTTCGACGATCCATTGCCGGAACGGCTCGGTAACCACCGGCCACGCATCGCGAATTCCGAACTCCCGCTCCACCATGCGCCGGTGCTCGTCCGTGGTGGCGGGGGTGATGCGGTCCACCATGCTGTTGGGGAAGGCGCCGTTGTCGGCCAGCCACCCGGCGAGATCCGCATCTCTGCGCCCGGCAAAGGCGAGGACCGCCTTTCTGGCGACGTCTCCGTTGTGCTGCAAATTATCGCAAGACAGCACGGTGAACGGAGGAACCCCACGCTGGCGCCGGCGGTCGAGCGCTTCGGCCAGGTAGCCGAAACACCCCGCCGGCCGGTGAGGATGCTCCAGATCGTGTTGTATGTCGGGATGCCAGTCCTCGAATTCCCCTGTCCACCGGTTCACGCGGTAACCGCCTTCGGTGATCGTCAGGGAGACGATCCGGCACTGGGGATCCGCCATCCTCGCCAGGACCGCTTCGGGGTTGTCGGGCGCGTACAGATGATCGAGGACGGAGCCGATCACGCGGGCGTCCCTAGCGGTCCCGGATGCTTCCACGACGGTGTAGAGACAGTCCTGCGGTTCTAGCGCGGCGTGCATGGCGCGGTCCTGCGGAAGCAATCCCACACCGCAAATCCCCCATCCCGGGCATTCCCCCGATTGCAGGAGATCGTCGAGGTAGACCGCCTGGTGGGCGCGATGGAATCCGCCGACGCCGATGTGCACAAGATGCTGCGCACAGTCCCGGCGGTTGTAGGCCGGCACGGCGACCGCGGGTGGGATAAGTCGCAGGTTGGAGGCGCGCAATTCGATGGGCGTCCTGGAAGTTTCGGGCATGCTTCAGCATTTATTTTAACGGCGGCGATCGCCGTCGATCCGTGGCAATAATGCCATAATAAGCTGCGGAGTCCAGGCCGTGGGCAGACCTGGACGACTTCATCCGGGCGGTGGAAAAGATGCGCGATTGGGTCGAAGAACCGGCCATCGCGGCCTCCCGGCGGAGGGCGACATGAAGAGAAGAACACTCCTGGGCGCCGCACTTTCGAGCCCTCTGGCGGCCGCTCAACAAGGTCAGACCGGAGTGCCGGCCCAGAGCCTGTTGCCTCTGGCGCAGCTTCGCGACCAGTACCGCTACGACCTGTTCGAAGATTACCTGCCCTTCCTGGACAGGTACGTCATTGACCGGCAGTACGGCGGTTTCCGGTGCGAGACGGATCGGGACGGCCGGAATCTCAGCGGCCGTAAGGTCACTTGGTACGAGGGGCGCGGCATCTGGGTCTATTCGTTTCTTCACAACCACTTCGGAAGACAGAAGGATCACCTGGAGGTGGCCCGCAGGTCGGTCGAGTTCATGCTCGCCGCCAAGCCCGAGGGTGAGGACACTCTCTGGCCGGTGAGCTTCGCGCGCGACGGCAAGCCGGAGACGCCGCCGGCGACGGCCGTCTACGGCGATCTGTTCGTAGCCGAGGGCCTTGCCGAATATGCCCGGGCCACCGGCGAACGCAAGTATTGGGACATGGCCAAGGACCTCGTTTTGAAATGCGTCCGCATCTACGACCGGCCGGATTACGAGCCCGACATCGTCGCCAGCTACAACGGGCCGGCGGCGTCTCCCTTTCCCGGCGCAAGGATCCAGGGCGTGTCGATGGTGCTGATTCGCGCGCTCGGACCCATGCTGGACCAGCGCGCCGACCGCGAGCTTCAAACGATTCTGGACCGCGCCCTGGACGCGGTCTTGAACCGCCACTTCAACCCCGATTTCGATCTCAACAACGAGCTTCTGGAGCACGATTACTCGCGTCCCCAGGGCGACCTGGCTCAGTTTGTGTACACCGGGCACTCCATCGAAACGCTTTGGATGATTGCATACGAGGCGGTGCGGACCGGCAACAAAAGCGTCTTCGGACGCGCGCTGGAACGATTCCGCCGCCATGCCGAGGTCGCCTGGGACGGCGTCTATGGCGGCGTCTTCCGCAGTCTCAACCACGTCGGCCGGAACCTGTGGGCTTTGGACAAAGTGCTGTGGGCGCAGGAGGAAGTCCTCATCGGTTCGCTGTTGGCGTACGAGCACACCGGCGCCCCCTGGGCGGCTGAGTTGTTCTCCAGGATGAATGCGTACGTTCGCGCGAAATACCCGCTCCGTCCCCACGGCTATTCCCTGTGGATCGTGAACGGCGACCGTAAAGTCACCTTCGAGCCCCACGCCGCGCGCGTCGAAAACTACCATCATCCGCGCCATCTCATGCTGAATCTTCTGGCGCTGGATCGCATGATCGCTCGCGGCGGGAAGCCGTCCCGCGTTTTCGATTAAGATTAAGGTGCTCGAGAGGAGTCTCGGAGTTTGCGGATTCTGGTCGCGCCGGACTCGCACGAACACCTCCCGTCGAGCCGAAGTGCGGGTCCCTTTCCGCGCCGCGGCGGCGAGCGCGGCCGGCGTGGTGCGGCGATTCTGTGTGACAATTCGGTTTCATCGGGCTTCGCCGAAATGTGATAGCATGTTCGATCATTGCGCAGTGGACGTTGAAACCCGCACGGCCCTTGTGCGCGGACGAGGATGGCTGGCATTTAGGCGCCATCCATCGGGTATCCGGAATAAGCGAAAACCAGAGTAAGTGGCACGATAGACAATTTGACTGAAATTGCCGGCAGATAAGCCTAAAGGACCTCAGACACGGTCGGAACGTACCAAAATACGCCAGACATAGCGCGGGGGCATGATCGCGTGCAGGACGAGCGCAAGGATCGTATTTCGTTAAGTAAGTGTACGGCACGGGCCGGCAAGCGCCAGCCGAAGAAAGAAAGGTGGGATCGCAGATGAAAGCCGCAGTCTATTACGGGCCACGCGACGTTCGCGTGGAGACTGTACCGAGGCCCTCGGCCGGACCGGGTGAGGTCGTTCTTCGAGTGCGCCGTTGTTCGGTTTGTGGCACGGACAAGCGCATCTTCACGCACGGACAAAAGAACGTCGTTCCGCCGACGATTACCGGACACGAAATCGTCGGCACGGTGCACGAGACCGGCACCGGTGTGGACGCCGGAATCGCGATCGGCAGGAACGTCGTCGTCGCCACCGTGGTTGGTTGCGGAAAGTGCGTCTACTGCCGGCGAAAGCAATACAATCTCTGCGATTCCTTCACGGCGCTCGGGTACGATTACGCCGGCGGGTTCGCCGAGTACGTGAAGATCCCCGCGGCGGCCGTAGCCCAGGGGAACATCATCCCCATCCCGCCCGCTATGTCCCTGGAGCGCGCCGCGCTGGTGGAACCGCTCTCCTGCTGCCTCAACGGTCAGGAATATCTGAACGCGCAGCCGGGCGACCGCGCCCTGGTCTTCGGCGCCGGCCCCATCGGGATGATGCACGCCGCTATCCTCAAAGCCCGCGGCTGCAGCCTCGTCATCGTGACCGACGTGTCCGATGAACGCCTGGCTTACGTGCGGGAATTTGGCCTCGGACAGACTGTGAACACCGCCGGAGGCAATGCGGTGGAGATGATTCTCGCAGCCGCCGGGGGCGAAAAATTCGACGTTGCTCTTACCGCCAACTCCGTGAAAGCCACTCAATCCGCCGCCTTGAAGTTAGTGCGTAAGAAGGCGCGCGTTTGTTTCTTTGCCGGCATACCGAAAGACGATCCGGTGTTAGACATCGACACCAACGCCATCCACTACAATGAAATCTCCGTTTTCGGGTGTTTCGCATCCAACCTGGCGCATTACCATCAGGCGCTGGAGATGGTCAAGCGCGACGACATTCCCTGGGACCGCTTCGTGACGCATAAGTTCAAGCTGGACGACATGGTCAAGGCCTTCGCCGTGATGGAAGCGGGACAAGGCATCAAAACAGTGATCGACTGCGAGTAACGGCTGCCGTGATGGACAAGAATTCCCTGGTAGAGCTCATCGAGATCTCCCACGTGGTGGGAGCCAATCTGGAGTATGTGCAAGCCGCCGGCGGCAACACTTCCGTGAAATCGCCGGACGCCCGAACGATGGCCATCAAGGCCAGCGGCACCGCCCTCACCTCGATGAGCGAGACGGACGGTTGGGTGGAATTGGATGTGGCCGCGGTTTTGAACGTTCTCGACCGGGCGGATCTCGCCGCGCTGCCGGTGAAGGAGCGCGAGGCGCGCGTGCTGGAGTGCCTGCACTCCGCGGTGATCGGCGGTCAAGGGCGCCCGTCCGTGGAGACCGCGCTGCACGCCATGCTCGGCCGGGTGGTGATCCACACGCACGCCGTGGCGGCCAACGCCTTGAACTGCGGGCCGGGCGTCGAAACGTTGACGGAGCTTTCGCTCCCCGGGGAGGCGCCGCCGCTGTGGGTACCCTATACCGACCCGGGCTGGTGTCTGGCAATCGAAGTCCGGACGGGCGCGGAAGCGTACCGGAAACAGTACGGTTGCACGCCGGCGGTCATCTTCATGGAGAACCATGGCGTCCTGGTTTCGGCCTCCGGCGCCGCTGAGTGCCTGGCGCTCCACGACGATTGGGTAGCGCGATGCAAACGGTATTATCCGCTTCTCCGGCGATAAGGAACTGAGTGGCGCGGCTTGCGGAGAAGCGGCCGACCTGTTCGCCGCCGGGTCGCTCACGCCGGACCACATCGTTTATACCGGCGCCCATGCGGTGGTGGCGGAGTCGCTGGAAGAGCTGCCCGCAAAGTTGAAGCCCGCCCTGAGCGAAAAGTCCCCCCCGCGAGTGGCGTTGGTCAGAAATACCGGAGCGTTCGTGCTGGCCGCGGATCCCGTCAAGCTGGGCGCCGCGGAGGACCTGGCCGTCGCCGGCGCCAAGATCGCCCGCCTGGCCGCCGGCCGCGGCGGCGCCCACAATCTATCCGCCGCCTCCGCCGCTTTCATTCTCAACTGGGAGGCCGAACACTACCGCGCCAAGCTCATGGGCGCGGGCAACGCGCCGCTGGCCGGCAAGGTGGCCCTGGTCAC
>JBEKDV010000350.1:0-8548 GCA_050014175.1 Candidatus Solibacter sp.
TGCTCCACGCTTCTTTCAGACGCTCCCTCACGGTTACGCCCTTGCGTTTCGCTATCACTTCACCTCCATCAGGTTGTGAAGGGGACTTGCACCCCCGAGTTGTCGAACATGCTCGGCACACAGAACCACGGGCCCCGCGGCAAGGCGGGGCCCGGTCTTCTCGCAGCCAGAGTGTACCGGGAACGGATTATTGACAGAGTCTGTTTCAGATTGAAGAACCATCAGTCTCTCCGACGGCGTGCGCGCAGAAGCTCACTGATTCTGCATGCTCCCGGCCGGAACTGGTCGTGCGAATCTTCCCGGATGACGCAAGCCGGGGAATCGCCGGATAATTCGCACGGAGGGGCCCGACTTCGCCGTTAGACTGCTTTTGAAGAAGGGCAGACAACTCGGCAAGTGTGACTTCGGCCTTTGCTGCTCCGCCGAGGCCGTCGATTATGTTCTCACTGGCAAAAATGTACGGGCAACTCCGGTAATCGGCAGACAACCTGCGTGTATGCTTCCTTGCAGTGACCGTGCACCATAGAATCTGTTATCTTGCGTAGTCAGAAGCCTGGAATGGGCTCCAAGAAGGAGATCCGCGCGCATGACCACGATCCTCAAGCTCAAGAACATCCTGTCCACTCAGGAAGGCCGAACGTTGCCTGTCGGCACGGAAGTCGCCGTCACTGACGAATTTGCCACCAGTCTGCACAATGCTTGGACCCGCGTCATTCTCGTTGCAGATGCACGGTACCACGTTCGGGAGGAAGATCTGGCATATGCACGGGGCGAGCCATAGCCCATTTGTTTAAACTTCATGGGCGCAGGAAGGATAAAGATGGACTCATCCAACACGAACGGTCGCCCATTCCACGCGAGCGATATCGGCAAATATCGGAAGCTATCGCGGGCACAAGCCAGCACCGCCGAGCAGGCCTTGTAGTTCGGAGCCATCCTCAAACCTGCTCCAATTTCCGAGTACCCCGTGATGCAGGGGCCCCCTACTCGAAGGCCGGGCCGGGCCACTCCCCACGAGACGATTCTCGTCCCGCCCGTATTCCTGGCGTGACGATTGGGCCCGCGCCTTGACTGCACCTGTGGCGGAGCGCGCGGATTATCCCACGCAGACCTTCACCTTCTTTGCGAGCCCCTTGGAGGTGTAGGGCTTCTTGATGAAGCCTGAAACCCGCTGGCCTTTGAACAGTGTCATCGTCTCGGCCTCGCTGTAGCCGCTCGACACCACCACCTTGACCTCGAGCCGGATCTTCCTGAGTTCCGGTAACGGGAAGAACGGGCTGTGGGTCCGTCCGTTGGACGGGTACACCGGCGCGGCTGAAAGCGGGATTTGAGATCTTCCAAACGCCGCGCAAGATTTCTGCTGATCATGCACCCGCACCATCATTTTGAGCACGGCGGGAACCGCAGATCTCCGCGGCGTTTTCCCGCAGAAACTTCTCCGTTTCCTCCACGTTCAGGCCATCCGGGATCTCGGAGAGATTCACGAGGCCGAGAGAGCCAGTGGGCAGAAACCCGCATTCACCGAGGATCTGGATGCACGCGTCCCGATCTAGGGCCAGTCCCCAACCCGCATTGGACCGGACGATCCGTCTGGTGACGGTTTTCCCGCCCGCTTTCGTCAGCTCCGCGGCCTGCTCCAACTCCGACACCCGTGCCTCGATGTCTTCCCGTTCGATGGCCCTGATGTTGGCATTGAGATCCAGCCGGTCGGTCTCCTTCCATCCAGCCCGGCACTTCAGCCAGAAGAATGTCGCCGCTGGCGGATCACCAGCGATCGCCATCTGGTAAGCCTTGTTCGCCACGGCAGCGTTGGCTTTGTCCGCGGCCGTGTCCAACTCGTGGCGGAAATGCTTGCGCAGGGTCTTTTCGTCTATTCCACTGATTCCCAGGCAGTTGGATATTGAGGTGTGCGCGAATCCGGTTGCCGCCATGCTGCGGACGGTGTTCCGGTCGGCCTCGGTCGGTTTGTACTTTGGGCGGCCTCGGGGCACTTTGTTTTTATACGCGGGAAATAATCGCCGCGCCTCCCTTCCGCGACGCCGCCATCTCTTCGAAGCAGCTTCGCCCATCGCCGTCGAGCGTGGCCTTCTTGCCGGCCAGAGATTGCCACCTGCTGACGATTACGTCCACATCCACGGTTTCTTCGCTGCGGGCGAGCACCGGGTTTTCTTTTTCAGAATTGCCTTGCTTTTCAAGCACTTCAGAGCAATCGATGTCCATGACCGCGAAGAGCGCGGAACAAGGAGATTCAAAATGACGTTCACCATAGACAGCGAAAACAACATCACGGCGCATGGCACTCCCGAAGAGGCCGCCGCCGTGACCGCAACCCCCTTCGATACCTTCGCCAGCCGCAAGGAGTTGGCCGAACTGGCCTCCGCTTGGCCGGCCGAGCGCCTGCTGGCCATCTGGAATAGCCTGCCGGGCGTTACCCCGGTGAAGCGCTTCAAAACCAGCAACGCCGCCGCCAGCCGCATCTGGGAGCGCATTCAGGGGTTGGGCGAGGCCGCCAAACCCGAGGCGGAGCCCGCGAAGCCGAAGGCCGACAGGAAGCCCAAAGCTGGCGCACGGACGGCCAAGGGTGCGCCCGCGAAGGCCAAGGCGATCAAGAAGGCCACCGCCACCAAGAAAGCGCCCAAGGCCAAAAAAGCCGCCAAGGCGCAGGAAAGCGCCGCACCGCGCGACGGCAGCAAGACGGCCCAGGTGGTCGCCCTGCTGCAGCGGAAGAATGGCGCGACCCTGGCGGAGATTATGGACAAAATGAACTGGCAGAAACACACCGTCCGGGGGTTCATGGCGGGCGCGATGAAGAAGGCCGGATACGCGGTTGAGTCCTTCAAGCCCGAGGGCGGAGAAAGGACTTATCGGATCAAATCGTAGCATCGAACGCCTCCCTCCTGGCCCGCCCAGCAACTTGCCGTGGCGGGCCTTTCTCCTTCGGGGCTGAGTTCCTTCCTGACCGCCCAATTTGTGTAATCCGCCGCTGTTGAGCACTTACCTTCTCCGCCTTGGTCTGGATAGTCCGTGGTTGCGGAAGTGCCCGCTGGGCCGCCGGCTCCGACCGGCCGCCGCCGGGTTGCGCCCCCACCGGCAGCAAATTGAGGACAATTGTGGTGCGCTCGCGGGCGCCTCTGTGCTCCAGCGCCGTCCGGTCGCCGAAGACCGCAGGATTCCGGCCCTTAAGCAGGAAGATCAGTAGCGTGTCACTATACTCCCGCACCGCGGCCGGAATACCGATGGGCTTCCCGGATTCGTCCCGCTTGAGGCTGCCGTCGGGATTCTGTACCACATCGATGGCGCGTTTCCCGGCATGGAAGATCGGCTTAGTCACGCCTTCATATGCCCGGCGCACTGCTTCGGCCTCCAACGCATCCGTCCCTCGCTGCCAGGCGATCTCGAATGCCGCCGCATATGCCGGGTCCTTTTTCAGCCAAAGGTAGTGATTGTCGCGGTCCATTCCAGCTATTTCCGCGGCACGCAACACGTTAGCCGTGTTGGCCACAGCTGCCAGAAAGGCTCTCTTTTTAGGGTGCCGAATTTTGCCGAATGAGTCGAGCCTACGCGCCATCGTGCGCCTCTTCCTTTGGTGCGTCCTGAGGCACGCCCACTGGTTGCCCCCCGAGCGAACGTGGGCCAAACGCGGCGCAACGGAGGCCAACCCTCAGCTTCGTTGCAACCGCCGCAACTCGGCACCCCAGTCGACCAGCGCGCGGCACAGCCCTTGCCAATCGGGATGGCCCGCCCGGATCTGCGCTTCGCAGGCCGCGATCTCCCGGCGGCAACGTTGGATTCACCGGGCCACCTTCTGGCGCTCCGCCGCAATCACTTCGAAGGTCCGCCCGTCGCCGTCCAGCTTGGCCTTCCGGTGGTTCAAAGATTGCCAGCGCAGGACTGCGACGTCCACGTACTTCGGGTCCAACTCGATACCCAGGCAAACGCGCTCGGTCAATTCTGCCGCCGCCAGGGTGGTGCCGCTGCCCAGGAACGGATCGTACACCAGCTCGCCACGCTTGGTGTGGTTGAGGATCGGGCGCCGCATCAGATCGATAGGCTTCTGGGTCGGGTGATCGTACTTCTCTTCGTCCGACCCGCCCATGATGAACTTGGGGGAAGGGGATGCCCAGATGGTGGAATTCTCGCCGGCTTTCCCGTACCACGGCGCGTTCTTCTTCCGCACGAACCAGCACGGCTCATGTTGAAACCAATAGAGCGTACGCGTGAGGACCGTCCGCCCCTTGTCCCAGATGATCTGCTGGTGGTGCAGGAAGCCGATGCGGAGCAGTCCATCGAGTACTTCCCGCGTGAACTTGGAGGCGTGCCAGACATAAGCGACCTGGAGGCTCGGGACGAGCTCGAACGCTTCCGACCAGTCAGCCCGCGTGTCTCCCGAGATGGTCGTTTCGGTGTGGCCTTCAGTCCGGTGCTTCAGGTAGCTGGCCTCGGCGGGCCCGCAGCCGTTCAGTCCTGCTCGATCGCGCCACTCGGAATCGAGCTCGATGCCATAAGGTGGGTCCGTCGTCATCAAGAGCGGCTTGCGATTGGCCAGGAGTCGGGCCACGTCAGCGGCGCTGGTGGAGTCCCCGCAGTGCACCCGGTGCTTGCCACACAACCACAGGTCGCCCGGGCGCGAGACCGGAACCTCGGGAAGCGGGTGCACTTCGTTTTCAGCCGAGTTCACGGATAGCGTGAACTCGTCGATCTCGTGCGTGTCGAACCCGGTTAGGCTCAGATCGAAATGCATCGCCTTCAGCTCCAGGAACTCCGCGCCCAGAAGCTCTACGTCCCAATCGGCCCACGTGACGGAGCGGTTCACCATGAGGCGGAAAGCCTTCACCTGCGCCTCCGACCATTCGTCGCATAGGATCACGGGGATTCCGGTGATGTCGCCACGGGGCCACGATCCCAACTTGCGCGCTGCCTTGATTCGGAGGTCGCCGTCCACGACGGTTCCGTCGCTGCGGGCGAGCACCGGGATCTTGAACCCGAACTCGCGGATGGACGCCCACATCCGGTCAACCGCGGCATCATTCTTGCGGGGATTGCGAGCGTAGAAGACGAACCGCTCTATGGGCCAAAGCTGAACTTGGGGCGAAATCGCTGATTGCGAAAGCATGCCTCACCTTCCCTAATAGGGTTGGAGGAACCTTCCGCAAGTTGCGCCTTGGGCGCCGGCCGAGCGAACAGCCTCTGCCCCGATGATACTCCGCCTGCCTTTCGTTGTACAGAGGGGGCAGTAACAAAATGGGTCTCCTCTGTTTCAAATAGGATCGGCCATGCGTGGACCTGCAGTCTGCACGGTACTCTGCACCAGACCTGAGAGAATGAGCCGCCTGGGAATGCCCTCTCTGACTTCGACCTTCTCGATCTTGCCCTCTTGGATGTAATCCAATTGGCGCATCAGGCGCTGGATGGCGAACGAGAGCTTGAAATCGGCCAGATCACGTTCTGGCCGTGGAGTCTCTTCAATTTCGAGCCTGACTTCCGACAGGATCGTCGGAGCGGGGTCCCAGATTGGCTCGGCATTCCGCACCTGCAAGCTGAGGATCTGGCCGAAATTCACGTGCTGGCAAAGGCGCACCAATGCCTGGCGGGATGCCGACAGGTCCGAGAATCGCAATGTCTTGGCTTTCATCTATATCCTCGTTCTCGATCTAAAGTTGGCTCGGGTTTACAAATGCCACAGATTGAGAGCCGCCCGGAGCCGCTGGAACGGTAGCCCGGCGGGCAAGGGCGCGGCCCGGCTGGGCGTGACGGTGCCTTCGTGGTGAGCATCTTGGTGGGGATCACGGTGGACGCGGACATCGCACCGCGACCAGGGGCCAAAGGAAACCGTCCGGCTTAACTTGGGGTGGGTTAGGTGGGTTGGGTGGGTCACTTTTGCCTTACGGCTCGATGCACCCACGCGCGCGTGTGCGCACCAGCGCGTATGATGCGTAGGTGGAAAAGTGACTCACCTAACCCACCCCGTGGGGGCAACAGATTGCGCAAAAAGGACTTGATTGGGTGTGTTAGTCATGAGGGTAACCCACCCAGTGACCCACATGACCCACCCGAAAGAGCGTGTTCCCTCACGTCTTTCGCACATCCCATTGTGGACTCCCGTGCAAAAGCTTGCCGCGCTTCAAGTGGACCTGGTCCTTGCCGTAGCGCCTTTCTACGCGCTCGCCGAGCAGCTTGCCCAGCCGGCGGCGGAATAGAGCGTCTTTATCGGCGACCTCCAGCAGGCTATCCGGAAGCGCCGATCTCAGTTGCATCGCCCGTTTGCTCGGCTCCGCGATGTGCTTCTCTGTATCCCACGTCTTCCCCTGCAATTCGTCTGCTACGGCCGCGGTGGTGAAAGGATCCGGGAACAACTCCTGCAGCGTCAAGAGAAACGCCTCCCACTGCGTAGATTCCTCGTCGGCCTCTCTGTACATGTCGCCTGCGTTCATCATGAACCCGTTTATGCCAGCGTGCTCCAGGATGCCGCCAATGGTGATGATCCACTTCTCGAAGCTCCCAAGCGGTCTGACTGCCGGCTTTGGCCTGCCGGCAACAAACCAGGCCCGCGAGAGCGTCAGGAGGGCAGCCAGCAGCGCACCGCGGTGAAAGATGGTCCAGGCCTTAAGATCCTGGATCGCGAATGCCTTACCCTCGGCAGGACCTGTTCTGAGGTAAGGCTGCGAGCACTTCGCATCCAGCCGCACCTTGAAGCACCTCCTCGGCATATCGCCGGCCAACCGGATATTGTTGCCACTGGCCAGAAATGTCGTTCGCACGGGCAGCGCAATCTCATTGTGCGTCTTCATCTCCCGGTCTGCCCAGATCGAGGCCGTTAGTACGCTACACAGATCCGCGTTTTGCAGCGGCCGGACGATGTTGTCGAAGATCGCTACTGCCGCACCACTCATCAGCGCCGTCGTGATCACTTTGCGCCACTCGTCTTCATCTTTCGGCGCCGACAACATCCTTCCTGCTTGACCAGTCGCGATGATGGATACGACATCGCATAGTAAGGACTTGCCGGTCCCGGCCTGGGGCGCATCCAGCAGTCCCATAGGCACGGGTGCCTCGATTGCGGGCCGGACGATTGGCGTCAGTAAAGCAGCGATCGCGTTCGCCTTGCTCCCATCATCTTCGAAAGGGAACTCACCGATGACCTGCTCGATCAGGGCCAGCGCCGAGTTAATGTGCTCGCGTGATGGCTCCTCGGGAATCGGCGGCACTTCCAAAGCCGAATCTGGCGCGTAGTACAGCTTCGTCACCGGGTCGTAGCCGGGCACTTCCAGGACAGAGAAGTCTGGCCGCAAGATCGGTGAATCGGTCACAGCTTCCAGTGGCGGAAATCCCCAGTAGCCGGGCGCCATGCTGTGGATGTCTCTCACCACGGTCTGCGGTGGCGGACAATCAAACTTCTCGGCGTTTCCGCTCTGGCTCTTCTTGCCCATCTTGAAGTAATCCGCCGACCGCGCCAAGTAGCCGCACAATGCATCTGCGTCGACCTTCCGTATAACCTGCTGCTGCTTCTCGTTTGGGCCAACAGCCACCATGATGCCGGATCGGGCAAACAGGGACGGTGGATCGTTGGCAGCTTGCAGAGCACGTAGCGCATCGTTTGAGATGTCTCGAAGCTGTCGGCCGTTGGAACAGATGCCGGGCAGCGGCTGGCGGCGTGGTTCATCCCCGAACCCAGAGAATTCCGCCCCAGTCGTGGCAGCCGGGCACCCACTCTTTCGCGGCTGCTCGGCGCGGAGCCGTTCTTGCTCCTCTTCCACCATGCGCTCGATATCAGGCTCGGGCGTCATATTCTGTCCTCTGGCTGCATCATGCTCAGGTATCGCTGTAGCGCCCGCAACTCCGCCGTCTCGCGCAACTTCGCGGCATACACCATGCCCGCCGTCCAGTGTGGTCGGTGACCGGCCCACCAGACGTACTCCGCTACCAGTGCCGCGCCATCGAGCCGACGCCACGCCGCCAGGTGGGCCGTCCACAATGCAATCTCACCGATTTCTGGCCCCGGCAGTGTTGAGTCCGCCAGCGCAGCCTTGAGCTCGTCCAGCACCAGCTCGCCCAGCGCCACGGCCGCTCGCCGCCATAGTCGCGCCTTCGGCAATTCGCGCTCGATCTGCCGCTGCTGCTTTGCCCAACGCACCCGCTCTGCGGGCGATGGCAGCCGGCTCTCCAGCGGCATGCCAGTGAAATCCGCCACCCAGTGGAATGCATCTCGGCGAGAGCCACCACGGACTCGTACTACGAGGTCTAGCACGCCGCCGCCCTCGTCCGTCGCGAAGTCGTGCCAGAGACCGCGCACATCACCCATCGACACGTTGGGGCCATCGCCGCCGCGCCAGACGGCTGGCCCGCGCCAGGCATCTGAACCAACACGCCGTGGTTCGTTCCCGGTCAGCGCACGATAGACCTCCGAGATTTTTACGCGAGCCAGGATTCCAGGCGTGCTTGCGCCCCGGCTCGTGTGAGTTATCATTGACATGGGTAATTGCTCCGAAAAAACTTCGGCCCGCCGGTGCTGGTGACACCGCGGGCCGATTTTGTTTAGTGACTCAAACAG
>JBEKDV010000351.1:0-8540 GCA_050014175.1 Candidatus Solibacter sp.
CCGCGCCCAGGCCGTCCTCTGGCCGCACTACCTGCTGGCCTACTTCGAGATGTTCGCGCGCGATTGGGAACGCTTCGGCGACGCCCGCCGCCGCATCAACCTGTCGCCCCTAGGCTCCGGCGCCCTGGCCGGCAGCGGCTTCCCCTTCGACCGCGCCGCCATCGCCTGCGACCTGGGCTTCGACGGCATCACCCGCAACAGCATGGACGTCTCCGCCGACCGCGATTTCGCCCTCGACTTCCTCTACGCCGCCACCGTCGCCATGATTCACCTCAGCCGCCTGGCCGAGGATTGGATTCTCTATTCCAGCGAAGAGTTCGGCTGGCTGGAACTGGGCGACGACGTCACCAGCGGCTCCAGCCTCATGCCCCAGAAGAAGAATCCCGATTCGCTGGAGTTGATCCGCGGCAAGAGTGGCCGCGTCATGGGCTGCCTCACTTCCCTCCTGGTCACCATGAAGGGCCTGCCGCTGACTTACAACCGCGACATGCAGGAAGACAAGATGCCGCTCTTCGATGCCGGCGATCAGTTGGCCGGCTCGCTCGCCATGATGTCCGCCGTCGTCGATTCCGTCCGCTTGAATCCCGCCCGGCCCGCCGCCGCCGCCGAAGAGAGCTGGGTGGTGGCCACCGATCTCGCCGAAGCCCTGGCGCGCGCCGGCACGCCGTTCCACCAGGCCCACCAGATTGTGGGGCGCTTCGTGCTGGAGAGTGTGCGCGCGGGCAAGAAACCGGCGGACTGGACCGCCGAGGAGATGCGCCAATTCGCACCGGAATTCACCGGCGATTTCGCGGCGCTGCTCGATCCCAAGAACGGCATGCGATCGCGCGAGGTACCGGGCGGGACCGGGCCGCACGCCGTCGCCAGAGCGCTGGCCGCCGCTAAAGTGCGGCTGGCGGAAATGAGTTTATGACCAAGAGCTACCGTCAAGGCCAGATCCTGAAATTGATCCGAAGCAAAGGAATTTCGACCCAGGAAGAACTCGCAGGGGAACTGAAGAGCCAGGGTATTGCGGCCACGCAGGTGACGCTTTCGCGCGACATACGCGACCTGCGCCTGGTGAAGACGCGGGAAGGCTACAAAGAGATGGCGGAGGAGGAAGCGGGGCCGCAGTTCTCGCTGCTGGCGGCGGAATTCCTGCGCGACGTGCTGCGCGCGCAGAACCACGTGATTCTCAAGACCTCGCCGGGACACGCCAACTCCGTGGCGGTCGCGCTGGACAACGAGGAGTGGCCGGAAATCGTCGGCACGATCGCGGGCGACGACACCATCCTGGTGATCACCCAGGACAACCCGACGGCGGAGAGCGTGCAGGAAAAACTGCTGGCGCTATTGGAAAACGGTTGAGGAAAATGAATTCCGTTCATGAATTCCATTAACGTGAATGCGCATTCATCTCGATAATCGGTGCGATCTCTTCGCCCGTCGCTGGTAGCGAAGAGTGGGTCCAGGGGGACCCGCGCGGACCGGGGGTCCGCCCCACCAAAGGGCTGCGATCACGCGGCCGGTCATTTTTCGCACAGCCGGTGCAATACTTCCGCCGACACGTTACGACCGCAGATCAGTATGATGACGTTCTTGCCGCGCCAGCGGGACGCCTCCTTGAGGAATGCGGCCACGGCTACCGCGGCAGCGCCCTCGATGACCCAGTGTTCGGTTTCGAGCACGAGGCGCATGGCGCGGAGGATCTCGTCCTCGCTGACCAGCACGCCACGATCGATCACGCGGCGGCAGACGTCGAAGGTGACCGAGCCGGGTTCGAGTCCACCTGCCGTGCTTTCGGAGAGCGTGGGCTGTTCGGCCACCTCGACGATGGTACCGGCGTGCAGGCACCGGTGCATGACCGGCGAGTTCTGTGGCCAGCAGCCGACGATTTCGGTTTGGGGCGAGACGGCCTTCAGATATTCGCCGATGCCGCCGATGAGGCCGCCGCCGCCCACGGCGACGAAGACGGCGTCGGGGTGAGGCAACTCCTGGTGGATCTCGACGGCGATGGTTCCCTGCCCCGCCACCACGTCCAGATCGTTGTAAGGAGAAATAAAAACGCGGCCGGTGGCGATGGCGGCGCGCCGGGCGGCGAGTTCGGCGGTCAACGGATCGTCACCGGCGCAGTGCAGGCGCGCGCCCATGGCCTCGATACGCCGCGCCTTGGAGGCAGAGACATGGGAGGAGACGAACACCTCGGCCGCGATGCCGCGCGCCCGCGAGGCGGCGGCGACCCCCAGCCCGTGATTGCCGTTGCTGGCCGTGACGACGCCTGCCGAGGCCTGGTCCGGCGTCAGGAGGGCGATTTTATGCGATGCGCCACGGAACTTGAAGGAGCCGGTGTGCTGCAAGTGTTCCAGCTTGAGGTAGGCGCCCAGTTCGGCCGAGTATTCCAGCGGCGTGTGGCGCACGAAGGGCGCGATGCGGTGGTAGGCGGCGAGGATTTCGTCTTTCACGGAATGGATTCATTTTAGCGTGGCGCGGTCCAGGGGAAAGGCGTGCCGGCGGCTGTGACGAGCGGCGGGCGCGGCAGACGATGGCGGCGACCGCTCCCTCACGGTCGCGGCTCGGACAGCGCCTCAGAGCCGCGCGGCAAACGATGGCAGCGACCGCTCCCTCACGGTCGCGGCTCGGATAGCGCTTCGGAACTGCGCGCGAAACTAGTTTTCCGGCTCCGGTTTGGTTGAGCCCTCGGAGAGTAGCGGCATCGAGCCCCCGCTCCCCGGCCCGAGCAGACCGGTCTTCATATAGAGCAGCAGCTTGTCGCGGGTGTCGGTGATGTCGAGATGGCGCATGGTGAGCTGGCCGATGCGATCCTGCGGGGAGAATACGGACGCGCCTTTCTCCATGGTCAGGCGCTCCGGCTTGTAGGTCAGGTTGGGGCTGGTGGTGTCGAGAATGGAGTAGTCGTTGCCGCGGCGGAGCTCCACGGTGACTTCACCGGTGACGGCTCGCGCGACCCACCGCTGGGCGGTTTCCCGAAGCATCATGGATTGCGAATCGAACCAGCGGCCCTGATAGAGCAGGCGGCCGAGGCGCAGTCCGTTGATGCGGTACTGCTCGATGGTGTCTTCGTTGTGGATGCCGGTCACGAGGCGCTCGTAGCCGATGAAGAGCAGCGCCAGGCCGGGAGCTTCGTAAATGCCGCGGCTCTTGGCTTCGATGATGCGGTTTTCAATCTGATCGCACATGCCGAGCCCGTGGCGGCCGCCGATGGCATTGGCCTCAAGCACCAGCTTCACGGGGTCGTCATAGGCGACGTGGTTGAGCGCCACGGGTTGGCCCTCTTCGAAGCGGATGGTCACCACCTCCGGCTTGATGGCCACTTCTTCGCGCCAGAAAGGTACGCCCATGATTGGCTCGACAATCCGGACGCTCTTGTCGAGATGTTCGAGATCCTTGGCTTCGTGAGTGGCGCCCCAGATATTGGAATCGGTGGAGTATGCCTTCTCCACGCTCATCTTGTAGGTGAGGCCGTGGCCGATCATATACTCCGACATTTCCTTGCGTCCGCCGAGCTCATCGATGAAAACCTGGTCGAGCCAGGGCTTGTAGATGCGCAATGCGGGGTTGGCGAGGAGGCCATAGCGGTAGAAACGCTCGATGTCGTTACCTTTGAAAGTGCTGCCGTCGCCCCAAATGTGGACGTCGTCCTCTTTCATGGCAATGACGAGCATGGTGCCGGTCACGGCGCGTCCGATGGGCGTGGTGTTGAAGTAGTGCACGCCAGCCGTAGAGATGTGGAATGCCCCGGCTTGCAGCGCGGCAATCCCCTCCGCGACCAGTTGTTTACGGCAATCGATCAGGCGCGCCTGTTCGGCGCCGTACAACAGGGCACGGCGGGGGATATCGTCGTAATCGGGCTCGTCGGGTTGGCCAAGGTTGGCGGTGTAGGAATAGGGGATGGCTCCCTTGGCGCGCATCCAATGAATGGCCGCACTGGTATCGAGTCCGCCGGAGAAAGCGAGCCCCACCTTTTCACCCGTGGGCAGGTTCTGGAGAATGTTTCCCATGTGAAGTACCAGGATAGCGTGAGTACGCGATGGGACGGCGCGCGCGTCAGCCCCACCAGGTCTCACCGGGCGCGAGGTGGGCCTTGGCGACGTCCGGATTAAGTTCGATGCCGTAGCCCGGCTTGTCCTGAATGGTGAAGTAGCCGTTCTCCCAGAACGCGCCTTCGCGCACGACTAAGTCGGGCCACCAAGGCACCCAGTTAGCCAGTTCGTGAATGCGGAACTCGCGCATGGCCGCGGCGGCGTGGCAGGACGCAATGGTACCCACTGGACTGGCGGGGTTATGGCACGCGGTCCAGATGTAGTAGAGGTCCGCGAGATCGGAAATTTTCTTGGATTCCAGCAGGCCGCCGGATTTGGGCACGTCGATGTGCACGCCGGAGCAGGCCTGCATCTCGATCAGCTTGCGGAAGCCCTGGCGGCCGTAAAGATTCTCGCCGGTGCAGACGGGTATGGCGATGGAGTGAGTAACGCGCGCCATGGCTTCGATGTTATCGGGCGGAACGGGATCTTCCAGCCACATGGGCTTGACCGGCTCCAGTTCGCGGGCAAGACGGATGACATCCTGGGTGTCGTAGCGCCAGTGGCACTCAACGGCGAAATCCGCGTCGGGCCCGAGGGATTCGCGTACGGTTTCCATTCCCTTGACGATGCGCCGGTAGTCGCGATTGGTGAGGCCGCGGCCGTAGGGGTCGTGGCCGGGTTCGCGGAAGGCGGGATCGGCCCTGACGGGCACGCCGTCGCCCTGGAACTTGAAGGCGGTCCAGCCCCACTTTTCGCCGCGCGCGGAGTCGCACAGGGCGCGCCACGCGGCCGGGTCTTCGACGTTGGCGACGGACTGAAGCGTACGGTAGAAGCGCACGCGGTCGCGGAAGCGGCCGCCCAGGAGGTTGCACACGGGAGTTTCGAGAATGCGTCCGCAAAGATCCCACAGAGCGATTTCGATTCCGCTGGCAGCGGTGACGGTGACACCGGCGATGGCGCCCGCCCCGGCGCTTTGCATGAGCATTTTGGTATAGAGCTTATCGACGTTGAGCGGATCTTCGCCCACGACGATAGGGGCCAGTTTGTTGAGGACCATGTCCTTCACGCCCCAGCCCCAGTAAGCCTCGCCGATGCCGTAAAGGCCGGAATCGGTCTCGATCTTGATGAGATTCCAGTCCCAGGTGCCGCGTACGATCATGCACTTGACGCCGGTGATTTTCACCTTCTTGCGCAATGCGGCGGCTGCCCGCTGATAGGGGCCGGCAAACGCCGCGCCCGTGCCAATCGCGCCGGCACAAGCGGCGCCCAGAAACGTGCGACGATTTATCAATGTTTGATCACCGTGCCATCGATGCGGCGGATCTCGCCCCAACCGCCATTCAGGCCGTTGGGCGGATTAGTAAACGGCGCTTTGGCGGCCGCTTTCTCATCGATCTCGATCCCCCAACCGGGCTTTTCATTGGCCCATAAGTAGCCGTCCTTCATCTCCGGGCAGCCCTGGAATATCTCCTGGGTTCGCTGGTTGAAGGCGGAGTATTCCTGGATGCCGAAGTTATAACTTACTAAGTCCAGAGTTACATTGGCCATGTGTCCGATGGGAGACACGTCGCCGGGGCCGTGCCAAGCGGTCTTCACGCCGTACGTCTCAGCGAGGATAGCGATCTTCCGCGACGGGGTGAAACCACCGGCCTGGGAGACGTGCACGCGGATGTAATCGATCAGCCGTTCGCCGATCAGCGGGGTCCATTCGTGCGGGCTATTGAAGAGCTCGCCCATGGCGATGGGGGTGGCGCACTGCTGACGGATCTGGCGGAAGTAGGCGATGTCTTCCGGCGAGAGCGGGTCTTCCAGGAAAAACATTTTGAACTTCTCGGCATCCTTGCAAAACTGCACGGCCTGATTGGGCGACACGCGCTCGTGCATGTCGTGGAGGAGTTCGACTTCGTCGCCCAGTTCCTGGCGGCAGACTTCGAAGAGCTTGAGGGCGCGGCGCGTGTACACAGCGGGCTCGAAGACCGGCTTGCTGTGCAGCGCCTTCACGGTGGCCGTGCCGCGCGAACTGCCGTAGCCGGCCATGCCGGGCACGCCGACCTGCACGCGCACGTGACGGAAGCCCTGGGCCATGAAGCGGCGCGCGGATTCGACGACGTTGGGATAATCGGCGCCGTCGGCGTGGGTATAACAATCCACGGCTTCGCGGCATTTCCCGCCGGCAAGCTGGTAAACCGGCATGCCCGCCTGACGGCCCTTGATATCCCACAGGGCTTGATCCACGCCGCTGATGGCGTTGTTGAGCACCGGGCCGTTCTTCCAGTACGAGCTGTCGTAACAGGATTGCCAGATGTCCTCGATGCGGTCGGTAGTTTTGCCGAGGAGGAAGGGCTTGAGGTAGCGCTCCACGGCGGGCTTGACGAGATCGGCGCGCTGGGTGAAGGTGGCGCAACCGTAGCCGTAGAGGCCGTCCTGGTCGGTGGCGATCTTGACCACGGTGAGCCGTACGCCGGCGGGCTGGCATTCAATGACGCTGACATCCTTGATCTTCGGGATGGGCAGGGCACGCGTGGCGCGGGCTGCCTGTTCCTGGGCTTTCTGTTCGCGGGGACTGGCCAGGCCGAGCAATCCCGCGGCGCCGATGGATCCCAAGAAGTTTCTACGTTGAATGGACATGCTTCCTCACAAATGTTCTGGATGGCGGACCAGACCCATGGAGTTTGTATCACTACGTGGGGGCCGATTGCAACCCGCGGGAACAAGAAAGAGTCCGGGCTGCGCTCGGATTGGCAGGCTGAAGCCTGCCCCACCAAAGAATGCCCCCATGAATGGGGTCATGGCAGCCTGAAAGGCTACGCTACAGGGGTCAGTAGAGGAGTTTGAGGGAAAGCTGGATCTGGCGCGAGGTTCCCGCGGTGCGGCTGATCAAGCCGAAACCCGGACCCAGCACGGTATTGGCCGGCAGTCCGAAATTCACCAGGTTGAAGACGTTGAAGAACTCCGCGCGGAACTGCAAGGCCACGCGCTCGGCGTTGCCCGCGCGTCCCACCGGGGTATCTTTGACCAGCGAGACGTCGGCATTGCGATAGCCGGGGCCGCGAAACGTGTTCCTCCCCAGGGTGCCGAAGCGGCCGGAATTCGGCCCGGTGCCGCCAGGGATGCCGATGGGGATGGCGAAATAGGAAGCGTTGCTGGCGCCGCGGCCGAAGTAATCTTCGCGGATCTGGCGGCTGGTGGACAACACTGGCTGCCCCGTCTGGTCCGGACGGTCGCTGCCGTTGCTGCCTTCGCCGGTCTGCTGAATTCCCGAATACACTGTAAACGGAGAGCCGGAGGTGAGAGAGGCCAGCGCCACCAGTTGCCAGCCGGTGGACCATCGCTTGCTCCGGGCGCGGAGGGCGGCAATCCGTTCGAGCGGCAGTTGCTGGATGGCACTGAGCGAAAACGCATGTGTCACGTCGAAGGTGGATGGACCCTTTTCGCCTTTCAGATCGCGGGGATCCTGCGGAGAAGTCTGCAGCACGGTCCCGCTCGACCCGGAAACAAAGCCTCCCAGAACCGAGCTGGTATCGTCCAGCGACTTACTGTAGGTGTAACTGGCCTGGAAACCCAAACCGGCGCGCAGCGAGTTCTTCCCCACGGAAGATTGCAGGGAGTGATAAGTGGAGTGGGAGCGGCTCGTCATCATCACGATGGGTCCGTAGAGGGTGTACGGGGCGTGCGCCGCATCCGCACCGGCATAGCCGTTGGGGTAGCCGATTTCCGGCAGCTTGATGCCCACCGTGGCCACGTAACTCGCGCCCACGGTGACGTCCGCCACGTTGCGCTCCAATCCGGCGGTGTAAGTGCCGATGTAGCCGTTGCGAAAATCGCGCGCCATCCCCGGCGCGGTTATCGGGCGGACCTGTTTATCGGTGCTGAGCGCGGCCAGATCGCGTTCGAAGCGCGCCACATCCATTTCGGTGTTGGCCGGCACATCGGTGGATTTTCCAGTGACGTACACTAACTGCCCGTTGACGTCATATACCGGCGGGATGGCGATTCCCAGCGCGGAGTTTTGAAACGGGATGGGATTCCCCGGCGCGGCGGTAGCGAACGGCGCCACCACGAAGGGCGGCCCGCCGGTCACGAAGTTACACTGCCACAGATTGGTGAGCGATGTGGTGATGGCCCCAGCGGCTCGGAATACGGTTTTGTCGTCCCATCGCCAGTCCACGCCCAGCCGTGGGCCCCAACCGTTCCAGTCCGTGGGATAGGGCGGCTGCTGGTTGATGAGGAACCGCGCGCGGGCGCCCGGCGTTTCGGCATCCACCGGCTGGCCGGCGGCATCCTCGAACACCAGGCCCGAAGTGCGCCGCGCGGCTTCGGAGATGGGCGAGTCCAGCTCATAGCGCACACCGTAGCTGACGGCGAGGCGCGGCGAAATCTTCCAGTTGTCCTGCGCGTAGAAGTTGTAGGCGGCGCGGCGGACGGCGCTCTCGCCCCTGCGCTCCCCCTGGGCGAAGAGCGCGGGCGCGGCGGTGCCGGTTTAAGCGACGGGCGCGGCGGAGAGGAACCCGCTCAACG
>JBEKDV010000352.1:0-8532 GCA_050014175.1 Candidatus Solibacter sp.
CTCGTCGGGGATCACAACCAGTTGCCACCGGTGGGGCCCGGTAATCTTCTCCGGGATCTCGTGCGATCCAGGGCGATTCCGACCACCATGCTCACTCAGGTAATCCGCCAGGCGGGCGTCCTGAAGGAGAACTCCATTGCAGTGCTGGACGGCCGTGTGCAGCCCACCTCTGACGTTAAGGTTGCGGGCCGCCGCCCGTGGTACGTCATCGACAAGTTCACCGACAGCCACGAGGTGCGCGCGTTCCTCCTAATGCTTTTCGAAGGGGTTCTTACCGAGCGCCTGGGATATGACCTATTGCGGGATGTGCAGGTGCTGACACCCACCCACAAAGGGCCACTGGGCACCGTGGAGCTGAATATCAAACTCCAGCAACTCCTGCAACGAAAGTTATTCGGCGTGGAAGTCCCCGAAGTCGAGCCCGGGCATCGGCCTCGGCTCTACCCCAATGACAAGGTGATGCAGACGAAGAACGATTACGAAAGCGGTGTCATGAATGGCGCCGTCGGCTACGTGGCCAGCGTGGATGGTAAGGGAGGCATGGCGATTGATTTCGACGGCAATGATGTCGCAATTGAGGCCGGATCGAATCAGGCGAACAACATTCAACTGGCCTACGCCTCCTCCATTCATAAAGTGCAGGGATCGGAATTCCCCTGTGCCATCGTGATCGCCCACCGCTCGCACTCCTTCATGCACCATCGCAACCTTTTCTATACGGCGGTGACGCGCGCCAAGGAATCGGTGATCATCCTGGGCGACCGGTGGGGTATTGATAACTGCGCCAAGAAGCGCCAGGTGGACCGGCGAAATACGTTCCTATCGTTCCTGCTGAATCACGGAGGCGACGTATGAGCAGTGTGACTTCCGTCGACGTCCACGCTTATTACCGCCAGATCACCGATGTGGACATCGCCCAAATTGCCCGCGAGTTACTACCGGGCAGAGTCACCGGGGAGACGCGGGACACCCTCCAATGCGATTGCCCCAACCACCAGAGCCAGTCCCACCGCTCGCTCCACGTCTGGCTCGATAAGCAGGGCTGGTACTGTTTCGGCTGCGGCGTCGGCGGCGACGTACTGCAACTGGTGGAATTCACCCAGTGCGGCCAAGTCACGCGCGGGCAATCCGGCCGCATGCCGGAATCGCATCGGCAGGCTCGGGACTTTCTGGCATCGCGCGCGGGTATGCCGCCGCTATCCAAGGTGTCCGCGGGCGGCACGGAAGATGCCGAACAGGCCCACGCCTTCACGCTGCGTGTCCGGGAGGCGCTGACCGAAATTGCGGAGTTCTATCACCAGCGGCTCTTGTCAACACCCGGCGTGCTCGCGTGGTTTCGGGAAAAGTACGGCATCAGCGATGAGACGTCCGCCCGACTAAAGATCGGCTTCGCCGCAAACACCGCGCCCAGCGTCGTCCAAGCACTGATCAACGGCGCCGGCGCATTCACCAAGCGCGAACTCGCGGCGACTTCGGCATTCCGCCCCACCGCGCAGGACGGGCTCGTGCCGTTCTTCGACGGCCGCATCGTATTCCCGTACTGGAGCCGCGGGCGCGTTGTGTTTATGATCGGCCGCCAGACGCCTTGGACGCCCGATCAATCCTGGGAAAAGTCGAAATACAAGAAGCTCGCGGTTCAGAATGATCGCGACGGCAGCCACGTCGCGCCCTGCATCCAGAACGATGTGCTCTTCAATGAGGATGTTCTGCTCACGCGGCCCGAACGGGTCATTCTCACCGAGGGCGTCACAGACTGCATTTCGCTGGTGGAGCATGGATTCCCGACGGTCTCTCCCGTCACCGTGCAGATCCGCGAAGCTGACTGGGCCCGTCTCCTGCCGAAACTTGCCGGCGTGAAGACCGTCTACATCTGCCAGGACAACGAAGTTTCCGAAGCCGGCATGAACGGCGCCATGCGGACGGCGCGGACTCTCGCGGAGAATGGCATCCTGACGCGGCTGGCGGTTTTGCCGCTGGGAGAGAAGCAGCAACTTGCGCGGCGTGAGCTTCGAGAACGGTTTGGTGTCGAGGGCTCCGTCACACCACGGGAACTCGGGAAGCTCCTGGAAGGCAGGGGCCAGGATGAGATCCAGCATGCCCAGTCCTTCTTGGCAGACGCCAAAATCGACGTGAACGAGTATTTCGCCACGGGCAAAAGCGCGGCCGATTTCGAGCTGATTCTCCGTGCGGCCCAGACCCCGCTGGAACTCGCCATCTCAAAGCTCAGCATCCAGATTGCGGATGCCGATCTGAGCCGGTTACTCGATCCGATCTTGTCGGAGGTAGGCCGGCTCGACCCCATTGAACAGGACCGGCATCTCAGGATGATTCAGGAGCGGTGTGGGAAGATCCGGATGCCGGTCACTACGCTTCGGAGGCAGTTGAAGGTTGTGGAGATCGCCCGCCCGCGGCGCGCGGCCAAAACTGGTGGCTTCGGCGGCGGTAGTCCGAGGGGAAACGCCGTGACCGCGCCGGTCGGCGCGCCAGAATCTGAGCCGCTACGGGGCATCCAGGTCAACAACCGGCAGTTACGTGACGTGATCGCCGATGGCTGGGCGGCGATTCACGCGATTAACGAGCCAACAGGACCAGATGTCCTCGATAATCCTTTCTTGTTCCAGAACGGCGGCGCTCTTGTGCGTATCGCCGGCACCGGCGTCCAGGCGAGGATCGAAGCGCTCGGCGACACGGCGATGTACGGCATACTGGCCCGCAGCGCCAACTGGCTCAGAGTGACCGAGGAGGCGGTACTCGCTGCCCCGCCTTCGAGGGATACGGCCCGAGACATGATGGTGAACCCGGATCCGGCGCTCCCGCCGCTGGAATCGGTGATTCGTACCCCGACATTCGGAAAGGACGCCGCGCTGATCACCGCTCCCGGCTACCACCGCGCCGACGCGCTCTGGATGCTCTCCGATGATTCGCTGGAAATCCCGGAAGTTCCCACCAATCCGACACTGGAGCAGATCGGGCACGCCAGAGCGCTGCTCATCGATGAACTGCTGGTCGATTTTCCGTTTGTAGGGGATTCGGATCGCGCTCATGCGGTTGCGGCAATGCTCCTCCCTTTTCTGCAGCGCATCATTGGTGGGCTTGCTCCGATACACCTCATCGAGGCGCCCACTCAGGGCTCCGGCAAAGGGTTGCTGGCCAGCTTGATCAGCATTGTTACCACCGGTTCGATGGCCGAAGGGCGCACAGTCCCGGAGAACGAGGATGAGGTTCGGAAGATGATCACGGCTGAGCTGATAGCCGGCCGCCCGATCATCCTCCTCGACAACCTCAGCGAGAGACGGAAACTGGATTCGGCCGCTCTGGCATCTGTCGTTACCCTGCCCCGCTGGACGGACCGGCTTCTGGGCGAATCCAAAATGTTGAATCTTCGGAATAACGCCCTTTGGCTGATGACGGGCAACAACCCGCGGCTCTCGGCCGAGATGAGCCGGCGCTGTATTCGGCTCCGCATTGACCCACGGATCGACATGCCGTGGCTGAGGGCCGGATTCAAACATCCGTTGATCATCGAGTGGGCCCAGGAGAATCGTTCTGCGCTGGTCCATGCGGCACTGACATTGATTCAAGCCTGGATCGCTGACGGGAAGCCGTTGCACGGGACGCGCCTTGGGTCGTTTGAGAGCTGGTCCGAGGTCATGGGCGGCGTCTTGAAGATTGCGGGAATCCCCGGCTTCCTCGGCAATCTGAACGAACTTTATGAGGCGGCCGACACCGATGGCCAGATGTGGCGCGAGTTTACCGGCGCCTGGTGGGAGGCGTACCGCGAGTTACCGAAGAAAGTCAGCGAACTGAATCAGTTTTGCGAAGAACGCGATTTGATGGGCGATGTGCGAGGCGACGGATTGCCACGCTCGCAGCAGACGCGGCTGGGGAAGGCCCTCGGCGCCAAGCGTGATCGGGTATTCAACGGGCTCACCGTAAAGCGGATCAGCCAAGGGGAACGGAAACACGGCGTCCTCTATGCGCTTGCACCGGCAGATGGCGGCAATCGACCAGATGGGGTCTCCCGCCGCGACCCGGATCTCCTCGACTTGCTGGAGGGGAACGTGGGGAACGTCGAGGGGAACGTTTCCGGCCAACGTTCCCCTTCGCTCGATCCAATAGATCCAATAGTTTACAGAGATCAGGGGAACGTGGGGAACGTGGGGAACCTATTTCCTTCCTCGCGCGCGGAAAAAAAAGAAATAGATGCGTGTATAGAGGCGGTAGCGACAGAGAGCGAAAACATAAATGATAGGGAGCCTGAAACCGGCACCAACGTTCCCCACGTTCCCCTGACCTCTGCAACCAAAACAAAAGACGCCACTTGTGTTAGGGGAACGTTTGGCACGAACGTTCCCCTAACGTTCCCCCCACGTTCCCCGGCTACCGGTGGCAACGTGATAGACCTGGCCAAGCTGCCGGATACCACCGGCAAGGATCCTCCGTGATCCGGGGAGCGTGACCAACCCGGATCGGACATCTCAGGAGAGCAACTATGACCACGGCACTGCCGGAGCAGTGTGCCAAATCGAGTGCGCACGCGCCGGATGGCGACTCGCCGAGTTGCCTGTTCGTGTCTACTTCCCTCGCTACGTGGACGACAGCAAACTCAGAGCAATTTGCCCGCGACTTCCAGATCAACGACACGATCTATCGGCGTCTCGATCCCGAGTATTACGCATGGCTGCGGTCGCGCATGGTCGTTGCCAAGAAGGCCGCAACTGCCGGGCATCTCCCTCCGGCGTCGTTCGAAGTCTTGCGCGTGCGCTTCAATGCCGTGCATGAGTGGGCTGTTGAGCATTTTGGCGAGGCGCCATTGCTCGCCGCGGTGCGGACATTTCGTTCGGGCGACTATGAACCTCCGGTGTCTGAGGACGAAGGCCCACACGTATCTGCGCCGCGCGTGCGCAAATCCGCCACCGATGACATCTCACCTGAGGCGATGGCCCTGCTCGAGTCGATCAGCGAGCAGGCACTGTCGCTGGGCTGGAAGCGTCAAAGGCTCTATGCCGCTGGCGGCAACCGTATCTTCGACCCTCAACGCGGGCTTGTCTGCTTCCTGAAGCCCGGCGACCGGATCGGCGATGTCACACGCCACTCCATCGAACTCATCGGACCGCCGCCGCTCGAAGTCCGGCATCGCTTCTACAACCCGGATGTGGACCAGCCCTGGGTTCGCCGAATCAAAACCGGGCAAAAATGATTCTGCAACTTTTATTGGACAGTTTGGCGACATCGGGAGTATCTATTACCGACAGCAAGGTTTTGGCGGTTAGATGCACAGCAGGAGCCGCGAAGCCGCTTCCACCCGGTAGCTTGGCCGAGCGATGGGACGCTCGTTAATCCCTTTCCCTCCCTCCTTCTTCAGAGAAGACGTGTATCCAATCCCATGACTGACCAGATTCCTTTGTACGCCGCCGACGGTACGCCGTGGGGCTTTCGAACCCAGGAGGCGGCACGCCGCCTGATCGCCAATGGACTGGTGAACCCATCCTACGGCCGCAAGGGACATCTGAAGGCGATCTTCTCCAAACAGGCCGACGGATCTTCGGCGGTGGAGCGCAAACTGCCAGGCGGGACCCACTACAGCTTCCAGACGCGGCTGAAAAGCGGCCCGCTCGTGTGGAAGCTCAAGAGACTCGGCAAAGGCGAAGAGCTTCGACCGTTGTTCGGACAGGTCGTGGCCGACTGTCTGAGCCCGTGACCGGCCCGCGCAGGTAGAACTGACTGCGCAAATTGCGCAGTCGATGACGGCGAAAGTCCCCGTCCGTCGCGCCTGCAGAACAACGGGCGGCGCGGGCGATCTGGTGGCCGACTGCCAAGGAATGACGACGATGCCCAAGACATCCATCGGAGGCAGACATATCGCGAAGGAACGTGGATTATTCCCGGCGTGGTCGGGTTGGCCGTTCCGGCGCGAGGCGCCCAACGCGATTCTCGTGCGCCGAAACCCCAGAATGCCGCGCGCAACGAAGGATCGTTGTGCCGATGAAAGGATCGAACCCATGCCGGGCGTAATCACCGCAGAGAATCTGGCCACGCGCGTCGCCCACGCGCTCGGGGTAGTGCCCCGCAACGAGGTCGAGAGCCTCACCGAGATGCTGCGCGTGGCTCTTGTTGAAACCCGATCGGCAGCCATCGCGGCGACGAAGACCGTTTGCCTGGAGATCGCCGAGGACGAGGCTGAACAATGTCGCGGCGTGGGCGCAACCACGGCGCAGCAGACGGCCCTCACCATCGCGGCACGCATCCGAAAGCGGCACGTCCCCCTGCAGCGGACGGCATAAGGCACATGAACTTTAATCCTGTAGCAGAAATCTTCCCACCCCGCGCTAACGGTCGGCAGATAAAGTTCCGCACGTTGTTGGCTGTGCGGCAGGGGGCCCCTGTTGGGCCGTAATTGGGTCGCGAACGGTGGCGCCACCTCCCGCCGACTCGGGACGACCGAATAGATCAAACTCCGGACCCGAGTCTCCGGGAGGGGGGCCTCTGTTGCGCCGCCCGGGGGGGTTGGCGGGCAGGACCAGGCTGGACCTGGCAGGCGCACGTGCCGCCACGGGGCGCCAACACGGGCCAAAACGTTGGGCGGCCACTGAATTTTGGGTCCTGGCTGGCGACTTTCGGCCGGCGGTGGAATGGTTCCACAAAGTCTTTAGTTAGAGTGACTTAATTGGGTGGTCAGGGTGGGTGGTCAGGGCGGGTGGTCACTCCCGAGTGGGGAAATCCGGGCGAGCAGCTCAGTAGGAGATCATCGGTCCGGCAAACGGAGGACACGTGGAAGCAACAGTACAGACGGGCGCGCTGATGCTCATAGATCGCGCGAAAATCGCGGGCGCAACCGGAGCCTGCCTGCGCGGTCAGGTTGAGAGATTTCTTGATGAGATCCCCTGCGTCTACGTCCTGATACGCCGCGTCGTGGGCAACGTCTCCACCATCGGGGAAGCGGAATTGCAGCTCACGGCTGGGATCGGAGCAGCAGCGTACGCCGCCTTCGTCCGCGAGACGCCGGGACCGCACGCCGACTGGCACGAGATAGATGCCGTCGCGCAAGACACCTGGTCGCGCATTGGCGCGGCGATAGCAAAGCATTTGATTTGAAGACAAGGTCTCCCTGCCACGTCGGGTAACCGGCCAGATTCCGCGGGGTGGTGTCGGATGGCCGGTTTGCGAAGGTTGGCTGGGCTGCCGCCTCCAATTTCGCCGGTGTAGCACAGATGGCAGAGCAGCGGTTCTGTAAATCGTTCGTCGGGGGTTCGAAGCCCTCCACCGGCTCCAGCACCCCAGCGTCATGATCGACCTTTCCCACATCCAAGTCGTACTCCGGGCACTCGAAAGCCTGCTGCCGTGCGCCCGGAACTCGCGCACGCATTCCGACGAGCAGGTGGCCCAGGTCGCCGCCAGTATCAAAGAGTTCGGGTGGACCTCTCCGATCCTGGTGGACGGCGAGGGCACGGTCATTGCCGGCCACGCCCGTCTCATGGCCGCCCGGAAGCTGGGCATGGACCAGGTGCCCGTGATCGTACTGGCGCACCTGACGCCTGCGCAACGCCGTGCGCTGGTGATCGCGGACAACAAGCTCGCGATGAATGCCGGGTGGGACGAGACGATGCTGCGCGAGGAGATGTCGTCGCTCGATGTGGACGGCTTCGACCTGGCCGTGGTGGGGTTTTCCGACGAGGAACTCGTCGTGCTGCTGGCCGAGGTTGAACCGGAGACTGCGGAGTCGGCCGCTGGCGAGGCCGAAGACGAAATTCCCGAGGCGCCGGTCGAACCGGTGACGCGGCCCGGAGATATCTGGTGGCTGGGCAAGCATCGTTTGATCTGCGGCGACTGCCGCGATCTGGCTGTCGTCGAGAAGCTGATGGCGGGCGCCAGCGCGAACGTCGTGATCACATCGCCGCCGTATGCCACGCAGCGCGAGTATGACCCATCCAGCGGCTTCCGGCCGATCCCGCCGGAGGGGTATGGCGAGTGGTATCGGGATGTGGCAGCGAACATCGCGGCGATCCTTGCGGACGATGGCTCCTATTTCCTGTTATGCGGTGAACCACATAACAGGAGGTATGCGGAGACCATGATTATGCGGAGTCGGCGGCGTTCCGGCAGCGGATAGCCGCCAAAAACAGTGGGTGGCACTTCGCATAACGTGATACTGCATGATGCTTCGATATCCATGATGCCGACCTGGCATCAATGGAGAATCTTCATGTCTACTTCAACGTTTGCAGTCGTGCAGCCGAAGCGGTGGGCCCTCGATCCCGGCGCGTTGCGGCCTTTGGTTGATTCGTATTTCGATCACCTCGTCTCTCAAGGCTATCGGGAGAGCACGCTTGGCCATTTCGGGTATATCGTTAGGCATTTCTGCTACTGGCTCAATCAAGCCAATATCGCGGTCGCCGAGGTTACTGACGGCGTGGTCAAAGAGTTTGCAGCGCATCGATGCAAGTGCCCGGGGAACAGACCGTCCCAGACGATAAGCGCGCCTTCGATCTCGGGTGCTCGGAAGTTTATTGCCTTCCTGGAACAAACCCAGGT
>JBEKDV010000353.1:0-8518 GCA_050014175.1 Candidatus Solibacter sp.
CGGCCGGCGTCCAATCGCGGCAGCAGATCAGCCTTCCTTGTGGTGAAGACCTCTGGGATGCCTCAACTGAATCTGAAAGACTTAGCTGGCTCAAACCCCGCGAAGTGCGAAAGTCGGGCTAATATATTGGAGGGAGACCCGTCGTGAACGTCGCCATCGAAATTCCGGACGATATCGGGCACGTGCTTTCCGCTCAGGTGGGTGGTGTCTCGCGCGCGGTACTGGAAGCGGTCGCTATCGAAGCGTATCGCTCCGGTACGATTACGCCCGCGCAGGTACAGCAGATGCTCGGTCTACGCTCGCGGTGGGAAACGGAGTCCTTCCTCCGGCGCGCCGAGGCTTACCACGATTACACGATGGATGACCTGGAAGGGGATATTGCGGCGATTCGTAACGCCTCCCGGCGATGATTGCGGTCGCAGACACCTCGCCGATCTGCTATCTCGTTCGGATCGGAGAGATCGACCTTCTGCTCAAGCTCTTCAGTCAAGTGGTGGTGCCTCAGGCCGTGCTTGCCGAGTTGCTTCACGAAGACGCTCCAGAGGCGGTTCGAAGCTGGGCATCCAACCTACCATCCTGGATCCGCACCAAAGAGAATCCCGCCCTGGCAACCGCGGGGCTGGAGAAACTGCAAGCTGGCGAGCAAGCGGCTATCCTCCTGGCCGAGTCCCTGAAGGCTGACATCATCCTGCTTGACGAAAAGGCCGCGCGGCGTGTCGCCGCCGGCCGCGGCCTGCGGGTCACCGGGATTCTGGGAGTTCTGGTCGAAGCTGCTACTCGGGGACTCGTTGAACTGGCGCCGGCGATCGACCGACTCAGGATGACGAACTTCCGATCCTCGCCGGCTATGCTGAAGGCCACTCTCGACCGCTTCGGAACTCGATAGCCGCCGGACGTAGCCACCTCAGAGTTGCGCTTTCAGCAGGCCGATGTTATCCGGCGTGCGATAGATCTCCGACACCGTGCCGCCATCGAATTCCAGGAAGACATAGCCGTGAGGACTGAACCCTCGCGTGTCCTGCGGGACCCAGAAGTTCGGCCCGTCCAGCAGCCGCGCCTTGGGCACGTGCGGCTGCGCGGGCAGGATCAGCCATTGGTACAGGTCCCCGTGCGCATCGGGAAGGTCGTCGCGGAACGCGGGGAACCCTCCGTGCCCGATGCAACGGCCTTTCACGCCCCATAAGGGGTGCGGATCGTAGAGGACGAGGCGGTGTTCGTGGCCCCAGAACCAGGCGTGGATGCGCTGTTTGTTGAGAAGGTCCGCCAAAGCGACCTGCAGATTAGGGCCCTGGGCGTCGAGTTGGGAGAACGGCTGGTGATGGGAAAAGAGGATCAGTTGGCGCGTTCCCGCGGCATCCACGATGGCCTTGAGCCAGGCCACCTGTTTGGCATCCAGGTCGAAATCCACGTAGGCGGTGTCGAGGCACACGAGGATCCATTGGGAGTTCTGCATGGCGAAGCAACTGGCGGGCTGGTGGAAGAAATCGCCCAGCGCCCGAAAGTAGCCCTGACCACCCGAGTACATCTCATGATTGCCGTTCAAGGACCGGTTGAGAGTTCCGGCGGGGCGTTTGGGCCAGTTGCCCACCAGCCGGGTGTATATTTCGTTCTCTTCGCCGGAATAGTAGGTGTCGCCGAGGTGAAGCACCACGTCGCAGCGGTCGAGTCCGGCAATGGTCTGGGAAATGGCGGGGGCGCCGTAGAGGCCGGTGCCCCAATCGGCGAACACGGCGATGCGCGCATCGTCGGGGATGGTTTCGGGCACGGTTGGGGGGTCGATCCAGGCGGCTTTTGGAGGCTTGAAGATCAGCTCGGGCGCCATCTGCAACCAGCCGGCGATATCGGCATTGTCGAACTTCACGGACAGCACGCCGAGGCTGAAGCTGTCTCCGGCCGGCGTTTTGACGGTCTGCGGCTCTTGGAGGGTACCCACCTGGCCGGCGGCGGTGGCGTGCTTCACCAGCAGCGTTTGCAGGCGGGAGGCCAGGGCATTCTGGGGCGTATGCAGAATTGCGCCGCCCTCGTCCCCTCTTGCCAGGACCGGTTTGGCGTTCTGCGACAAGGCGCCGATGGCTTCGTGCCAGTCGGCGACGAAACGCTGCTGAGCGGCCGGATCGCCGCCCGCTGCCGTGGTGGTTGCCGTTTGCACGGCATCGCTGAGTTGTCCGGGGTCTTTCTCGAATGCGTCTTGAAAAGTGGCGTACGGCACGACAGTCTGCCCGATGCCGCCGGCCGGCGCGACGGGTTGTCCAGCGCTCATGATTCCCTCCTGGTACCTGAGATTGTATCCCGGCCGGGGGCCTGGCGGGCGATCGTTCTTGGTGGAGTTAATCAGGCGTGGCGGGGTGGAGCGCTACCAGGAGTAAGTGGTGAGAACGCGCGATGGTCCGGCGGCCGCGGGGGTGACCGGGATCGCGAGCACGATCTGGACGTTCCTGCCGTGCCACTCCTTGGCGCTCTGGCGGGAAATCGCCGCCATGGAGGGCGCACTGCTCAGGAACTCTCCGACGGCCCGCGTGCCGCGCGCGGTGATGCCGCCCGCTACCACGGCGAGGTGGCCGGTGGCGGGATCGCGAACCCGGGAAACGATGGCGTAATCGGTGAAGGCGGCGTCGGCGGGCGCCCGCTGCAAACGCCACTGGCTGCTGGTGGGGTTCTGCCGGTCCCTGACCCGGGGCAAGTTGGTGGCCGGATCGAGTTCGAAGTTGAAGCGCGCCTCGCGCATCAAGCGCATGGAGAGCTCGTTACTGAAGGCCCCGATGAAGATTGCCGAACCCTGCTTCAAGTCCGCCAGCGTGGCGGACGACTGGGTGAGAATGCGGAAGTCCTTACCGTGCGCCGCCAGCACCGGCGTCAGCCTGGCCAGCGCCATGGCATCGTTGAGGGACATGCGTTCCGCCGGCGGGCGCCCGCTCTCATCGGATTGCGAGCGCGCGGCCACCACCAATAGCGCCTGCCCCGGGGAGTCCCACACGGGAGCCCAGAACTGCTCGAAGGCGTCTTGCGAAACCCAGGGCTTCAGCCAGAAGGCCAGGCCGACCACGGCGGTCACGCCAATCGCCGCGGCTGCCACCATGCCGCCGGAGCGCCAACGGCGGGCGGGCGTTGCGGCGGCGGGATCCACCGCTTCCACCGGCGCGGGACCGAATTCCGGCACGTAGGAGCCGGGCGGGAGATCGATGCGCAGTTCGCCGCCATGGTCCGGCGCGTGGTAATACTGCAGCAGACGCTTGCGCAACTCTCCGGCCGATACGCGAACTACCGGATTGCTGCTGGTGTCGTAACCGGGATCGAGCCCGAATACCTTGACGCCGACGGTGCGCTCCTTGAGCTGCCCCGCTTCCCCGTTCAGGGTTTCCTCCACCACATAGCGCAAGAAACAGGAGTGCCGCTTGCTGTTACGGAACTGAGGGCTGGCGAGAATCCTTTCGAGCTCTTCGCGAACCGCCGCCACGTCCAGGGGAGCGGTTGGGTTGTGCAGTGCGCCGTTGGCTTCCTTCGTTTGCATGGCTCAATACCGCCAATCCTTGCGAATGAACGACTTGAGTATAACACCAGGACCGTAACTTACCTTCTCTTTACGGTGTCCTCCACGGTAAGGCCAGGCACGGTTACTGTTCCGTACTTGCAGCCGGGACTGCCGGGACGTAGACTGCTTGACATGTCACAGCAGGGATTCTCCAGACGGTATTTCTTTTACGGTTCGCTTTTGGCGGGGGCTATCCCGCGCGGCGGCTTCGGCAGCACCCCTTCCCTCAAGGCGGCGGGGTACAAATCGCCCAACGAAAAGCTGAACCTGGCGGCCATCGGCGCGGGCGGACAACCCGCCGCCGATCTGCAGCAGGCGCACGCCGGCGTGGAAAACGTGGTGGCCCTGGCGGACGTCGATTGGGAGCGCGGCCGGGAGTCTTTCGAGCGCTTCCCGAAGGCGGTGAAGTTCAAGGATTTCCGCCAGATGCTCGACAAACAGGGCAAGGACATCGACGCCGTGGTGGTGGGCCCGCCCGACCATATGCACACCATCTGCGCCATGGCCTGCATGCAACACGGCAAGCACGTGTACGTGGAGAAGCCGCTGACCCGGCTCTCGGGGGAAGCCCGCCTGCTGGCGCAGGCGGCGGAAAAGTACAAAGTGGCCACGCAGATGGGCAACCAGGGCTACTCGCACGATGCCACCCGCGTCGCCTGCGAAATCTTCTGGTCGGGGGAAATCGGCGAAGTCAAAGAAGTTCATGCATGGACTGGCCGGCCGAGTTGGCCGCAAGAGATGGCGACCATCCCGCCGCCGACACCGGTTCCCGATACGCTCGATTGGGATCTGTGGCTGGGCGGCTCGGCGGCGAGGCCGTTTACGGCGGGCGACGACGCCTACAAGAAGTTCGTTGAGGAGCGCAATGCGCGCAGCGGCCGCGGCGGTCGCGGACCGGCAGGTGCTCCCGGCGCGGGCGGGGCTCCTGGCGCCCCCGGCGCCCCTGGTGCGGCCGGCGGGCGCGGCGGCGGCTATCCCGGCCAGGAGACCTTCGGCTTCTACCTCCCCTTCAACTGGCGCGGCTTCTACGATTTCGGCAGCAGCCTGATCGGCGACTGGGGCGTGCATATCCTCGGTCCCGCCAACTGGGCGCTGCAATTGAATCCCAAGTACCTGCTTAGCGTGGAGTGCATCAAGAAGAACTCGCTGCCGGCATTTACCTTCCCCGACGAACTGGCGATCCGGTACGATTTCGCCGAGCGGCCGGGCGGCATGCCGCCGGTGAGCGTTTACTGGTATCACCACGCGGGGGGCGACGCCTACACGCCGCCGGGGATGACGGCGGAGGAAGCGCGCAAGATCCCGGGGCAAGGCCCGCAGGTGGGCCCCGCGGCCGGGCAGGGTGGATTTTTCGCGGGGTCCGGTGGCCCGGCTGCCGGGCGCGGTCCGGCCGGTGCTCCGGGCGCTCCGGGCGCGGGCGGCGCGGGCGGCGCGGGCGGACCCGGTGGACGCGCCGGCCGTGGACCGGGCGGCGGCCAGGGCAGCGGGTACAATAGCATTTTCGTCGGCTCGAAGGGCTACCTGGGCACGAGCGGGCGCGGGGAAGGCGTCGGCCTGCTGCCTGGATCGCGATGGGCCGAATACAAGCTGCCCATCCCCTACCTGCAGCGTTCGCCCGGCGCCAGCACCGGATCCAACTACACGGCGCATACCCACGACTGGGTGCGTGCCTGCAAGGGCGGCGCGCCGGCCTGCTCCAATTTCTCCATCGCCGGACCCTACACCGAATGGCTGGTGCTCGGCTCCGCCGCCATTCACTACGAAGGCAAGCTGATGTGGGACAACGCGAAGGGGGAGTTCAGCAACAATAAGGAAGCCAGCAAGTGGATCAAGCCGGTTTATCGCAAAGGCTGGGAAGTGAAGCTCTAGAGAGGATATGAAATGACTTTCACGCGACGAGATCTCGCAAAACTGGCCGCCGCGGCACTGCCGGCGGCCAGCCTGCTGGCCAAGCCGAACTCGGTTTTCGGCGGCGTGCAGATCGGCACCATCACCTACAGCTTTCGCGCCCTGCCCTCCAGCGCCGAGGAAGTCCTCAAGTATTGCGTCGACTGCGGAATCAGCGGGATCGAACTGATGAGCAACGTGGCGGAGAGCTACGCCGGGGCGCCGGCGCCGGCGGGGCGCGGTGGACCGGGCGGGCAGCCGGGCGGTCCAGGGCGCGGACCGGGAGGCGGGCCGGGAGGCGGGCCTGGGGGTGGGCCGGGTGGCCGGGCGCCGATGACACCCGAGCAGCAGGAAGCCAGGCGCAAAGCGGCGGAAGAGATGCTCCAGTGGCGGACCTCGGTCTCGATGGACAAGTACAAGGCCTTCCGCAAGATGTATGAAGACGCGGGAGTGAAGATTTACGCCTTCAAACTGCCGCCGACCATGGAGATGCCCGACGCCGAGTACGAATACATCTGGAACGTGGCCCAGACGCTAGGCGCGAACCACATCACCATGGAAATGCCCACCGATGACGCGCTGCTCCAGCGGGTGGCCGATTATGCCGCCAAGCGCAAGCTGAACATCGCCTTCCACACCCATGGCCAGGGCGGCGCCGCCGGTTTCGACAAAGTGCTGGCCGCCTCCAAGTACACCGCGCTGAACTTCGACGTAGGTCACTTCTACGGTGTCAACGGCCAATCTCCCGTGCCTTTGGTGGAGAAGTATCACGAGCGGATCGCCAGTTTGCACCTGAAGGACCGCAAAGGGCCGAGCAGCAGCGGCGAAAACAAAGGCCCGGGCGGCGGAGGTCCCAACATGCCGTGGGGACAGGGCGAAACGCCGCTGAAAGAGATCTTGCAGCTCATGAAGAAGCAGAAGTACAAGTTCCCCGCGAGCATCGAGTACGAATACGACACGCCCGAAGGCAGCGACGTAGTGACCGAAGTGAAGAAGTGCGTGGAGTACTGCAAGAAGGCGCTGGCGTAATCAGAAGGGCCTTCGCGCGGGGGTTGGTAAGCGCGCCCGGAGCGCCGGTAAACAACCGGCGCGCAGCTTCCAAGCTGCCCTGCATGCTCAAGCCGGCGGCTGGCCAAACTCCGCCTCGAAGGCCGCTATTTTGGCCAGCCTTCTCTGGTGCCGTTCCGCCCCGCTGAAGCGCGCGCCCACATAGTCCCGCACCAAGTCAACCGCCAGTCCCTGACCGATCACGCGCGCGCCCAGGCACAGCACATTCACGTCGTCGTCTTCCACGCATTGGCGCGCCGAGAAACTGTCGTGGCAGGTGGCCGCGCGGATCCCCTTGATCTTGTTGGCTGCCACGCACGCACCCGCGCCGCTGCCGCAGATCAGTACGGCGCGCTCGGCCTGCCCGCCGAGCACGGCCAGCGCCACCTTCCTGGCGTAGTCCGGATAGTCCACGGCATCCGTGGTGTACGTTCCCAGGTCCGCCGCCTCGTGCCCTTCGGCGCGCAACTGCTCCAGCACGCGCGCCTTGAGCGCGACGCCCGCATGGTCCGATGCCACCGCCAGTTTCATAGCCCCAGCATACCGCCGTTGCGGCGAGGCTCCGTAAAATGGTACCTACTCAGATGTGCGCTTTCTCCTCATCCTGATGGCTGCGAGTGCCGCCGCCCAACCGGCGGTCCTCATGCAGGAGCAGACTCATCGCAGCCAGGTGATGGCCTCCGATCGCGCCTACCGTATCTATCTGCCACCGGCCTACGCTGCATCGCGCACCGCCCGCTACCCCGTCATCTACTGGTTCCACGGCTACGAAGCGGCGAACCCGGCGCGCGATGCCGCTGTCGCCGCTTACGTAGCCGCCCACCCCGTCATTGTGGTGGATTCCGGTCCCGCCGACACCACGGGCCGGTTTCCGCTCTACTTCCCCGAACTCATCGAGCATATCGACAAGACCCTGCGCACCATCGCCGACCGCGGCCACCGCGCCGCCACCGGATCCGGCGCCGGCGGCTTCCTGGCCATCTGGCAGGCCGCCAAGTGCCCCGACCTGATCGGCAGCGCCTCCAGTTTCGGCGCCACCCCCGAAGCACCTATCGGACCGGAGGGCTTCGATGTCGATAGCGCGCTGGGCGATCTCTACCCCACGCTCGAGGGGGTCCGCATCCGCCAGGTGGCGGCTGAATCTTCGGTCGCCGAAACGCTCGACTTCCACCTCGACGCCTTCGCCCATCCGCTCGCCAAGCCAGCCGCGTTCAGCCACGCCGACCCCTACCCCAATTTCGGCGTCTGGGATTGGGAAGTGGTTTCCGACCGCCGCCGCCCCGCCTACACTGTGCTGGAGAACGTCTCCCGGGCCGGCTTCCGCTCGACCGTGCGCGAGTGGATTCCAGGCGGCGCCGCACTTCCCGAGATCAAGCTTTCCATCACCTCGCCGCGGCTCTACACGCCCGCCGCCGTCTACCCGGTGACCTACATCCGCCTGCGCGACGGCAACGTCCGCCGGACCACTCAAAAGGCCGACGCGCGCGGCCGGCTGAGCTTCGATCCGGATGGCGACGCATACGAAATCGGCATCGGCTCGGCCCCCGGCATCGCGCTAGCGAGCTTCGAAATCGCCGGCGCGGCGTGGGCGGCCGCGGACCGGCCCATCCAGGCGCGCCTCAAGTTCTGGAACAAAGGCGCAACCCGTTCCGCCACCACGCTGCTCGCCTGGGAAAGCCCCAACAACGGCGTCAAGTTCCAGACCCCCTCGGCTCGCCTGAATGCTCTCGCGCCCGGCGAATCGGCGACGCTGCCGGTGACCTTTACCATCGACCACGCCGCCGTCTCCGGCGCCCGCATCGTGGCCGCCGATGGCGAGATGCGCCTCGCCATCGACATCCCCGTTTACCCCGCCGCGCCCGCGTTCGCCGATTACCGGATCGCCGACGGGCTCACCGTGCCGCCCTACACGCGCCGACTGGGGGAAGGCAATGGCGACGGTCACGCCGCGCCCGGGGAGAGCTTCGCCGTCCTGGTGCCCGATGGGGGCGCGCTCCGCGCCGCCGAACTTTTCACCAACGACCCCTGCGTGGACAACACTGTACGCAGCAGCGA
>JBEKDV010000354.1:0-9175 GCA_050014175.1 Candidatus Solibacter sp.
CCACCGCGCCGTGCAAGCAGCCGGTATCCATGGCCCTCGACACGGCACACCATCGCTTGTTCAGCGGATGCCGCAGCGGCATGATGGCGATCTCCGACTATCAAGCCGGCAAGGTAGTGGCAACGGTCCCGATCGGGACGGGCGTCGACGGCGCCGGGTTCGATGCGGCCTCGGGCAACGCGTTTGCGTCGAATGCGGACGGCACGCTGACGGTAATTCATCAGGACGCTCCGGACCAATACCGCGTGCTGGAAAGCGTACAGACGCCGCAGGGGGCGCGCAATATGGGGCTCGATCCAACGAGTCACCGCGTGTTTCTGGTCTCGGCGAAGTTCGGACCGGCGCCAGCGGCGCCGGGCAGGGGCAGACCGCCGGTGCTGCCCGGATCGTTCACCTTGATGGTGGTGGAGCGGGCTCCAGCGGCGCGCTGAGGGCCAGCGCGGTACGCCTCGGAGAAGACGGTCCAATACCAGCGTTTCGAAAGCCTCGACTGATACACCAGGTTCGATGCACAAGGCGGAGCCTTATGCCACGGCTAGAAGCTGTAGCGGAGGGTGAGGATGGCGTGGGAGTTGCGGTGGTATTGGCCGAGGAAATCGGCGGCGTCGCCGCGCACCAGGGCGAAGCCGGCGGTGGCGCGCCAGTGCTGGCCGAAAGCCTGACTGTACTCCGCCTTGGCGTAGACGCCCTGGCCGTTCTGACAGATTCGAAGGCCACGCTGCGATTGACATCGACAGTGTAGCCGGCGTGGGCCACCACAGAGCGCGCCAATCCACGCACGGGGGAGAAGCCGGGCACGCTGCGGTGCTCGGTGGTGAGTTCGCCCGCGTATCCGGCGACCAGCGACCACTCGCCCGCCTGACGCTCGAGTTGCAGCACCCAAAGCGCGTAGTTATCGGCCTGGGGATTGGTGGAGGTGAAGTAAGCGGCTTCGCCCTTCAACGTGACCGGTCCGAGGGGCGAGGCCGCGTCGGCGCCAACCATGCGCATTTGAGGATAGAAACGCTGCACGCTGGCGCCTTGGAGGGCGAAATCCGGCTGCACGTGGAATAGCGGCAGATGGTCGCTTCCGTTGTAGAAGGAGAACGAGTACTCGGCCACGGCGCCGATGTGGTTCCAGCGCGCGCCGAACTGCGGTCCGCCGGGGAAGGCGGGGTCGAGTTCGTGCACGGGAAGGCCCGGCGGCAGCACGGCCCAGCGCTGGTCCAACAGGGGCACACGGCTGGGGGTGAGGCGGGGGGAGAGGATCAGGTCGAGTGTATCGGACTGGGTGCCGTAGGTGACGCGCGCCGCGGTGATGGGCAGAAAGTCGGCGTCCACCACGTTGAGAAAATCGCGCGGGGCAAAGCGGTCGGTGGGCGTGAGGACGTCGGCCTTGCCCCAGCGGATGAGTTGCTTGCCGGCTTCCACGGTGAGGCGGCCGCGGGTGTAGGTGGCGCTGAGGCGGCGGACGGCGAAGAGCGGCCGGAGGCGCGAGCGGTCCCACCAGACGCCGCCCCAATCGCGGGCAGTCTCCTGATGGGTGTCGGTGCGCGCGTCGAAGGCGGCGGCGAAGCGCAGGTTGGTGAGCTTGTAGAAAGCCTCGTAGCGGAAGAGGGCCTCGCCGACGGCGTAGGCGCTATCGTCGGGGGCAGTCTGCGGAAAGAAGAGCGCGGTGGTTTCCAGGAAGCCGCGTTGGGTGAAGTTCTGCGCGCGCGCGGTGGCGGCGAGGAGGAAGAGAAGGAGGATTGCGGGGAAGCACCAAGCATTGGCAGGCGAAAGCGCCTGCCCCACCATGGCAGGCAGAGTGCTATCGGGCGTGCGCAGGTGGGAGGTCATTGGTCGCGGCGCAGGGACTGCACGGTGAATTCGTCTTCTTTCAAAGGGACGTTGTATTCCAGTTTCTCCAGGCGCAGGATGGTGCGGCTCTTGCGGCGGAGGTCGGTCATCTCCAGGGTGCGGGCTGTCCAGATTCCCTGGATGTTTTGAATATCCTTCTGTAGCAGGCGGCGCACGGGCTGATCCTTGACGAAGTTTTCATACTGGGCGGGAACGTAGTTATCCTTGCGGACCCACATGCGGGAGAGCGTGTACTGGCTGGTCTTGGTCTGCCTGGGCCGCGCGTCGATGCGCCAGCAGGGCGCGCCCTCGATTGGTTCCTCGCCGGTGAGGCGGTACTCGTATTGATCGACGTCGCGCTCTTCCAGATCCTCGAAGCTGAAATCGGTGCCGAAGAAGCGTGTGGAGCGGTCTTGCAGGGCGATGCGGCGGTCGCGGGCGATGGCTGGGGTCCACATCCACTGATCGCTGGAGCGGTCGGGATGATTGATCACCAGGAGGGCGACGCCCTTGACTTCGGCGGGCGCGGTGAAGCGGATGACCGCCTTGCTGTTGCCATAGGCGCCGAGCCGCCAGAATTGCCAGGATTTCCTGGTCACTTTGGAATCGGCGGAGGTAACTTCCAGGATGCCTTCGTAGTGCTCGGAAGGGGCGCGGCCGCGGCGCTGGGACTCTTCCACGATCTGACGGGCGTCCTGTGCCAGAAGCGGGCAGGCGAGCGCGGCAAAAAAAAGTAGCGCCAAGCAAGAAAGAGCGGCCGAGCTTCGCTCGGCTGCACAAGGCGAAGCCTTATGCCACTTATTCATATTCCAATGCCTCCACGAGGGAACCACGCACGGCGCTTTCGGCGGGCAGGACGGCGGCGCCGAGCGCCGCCAGCAGGATTACGGGAACCAGGATGGCGACGATCCCGAAGGGAAACTGGTAGGCCAGGGACATGCCCGTCAGATCCTGCTGGATGGCCTGTAGCTCGTAATACAGATTGATCGCCCCGGTGGCGATGCCGAGCACGAGACCAATGAACCCGATGGCTGCCGCTTCCATCCACACGGTGCCGCGGATCTGGCTGCGCAGTCCGCCCACGGCGCGCAGCACACCCAATTCCTGGCGGCGGTCCGCGATGGACACGGTGAGCGTGTTGACGATGCCCAACACGGCCACCAGCACGGCCACCAGCACCTGCAAATAGGTCATGCCCAGCCACTGGTTGGTGAGGCCGAGCACGTAGTCGCGGACGTCCTGGTTGAGCAGCACGAACATGCGGCGCCGGCTCCCCAGGCGGTCCACGATATCGCGGCGCACATCATCGACGCGCACGCCGGGTTTGACGTAGACACGAAAGAGATCGACGGTGTCGTCCTGGAAGTAGCGGATGTAGGCCTTGCGCTCCAGAAAGATGGCGCCCAATTGATTGGAATAATCGCGGATGATGCCGACGACGGGCAGGCGCAGCGGTCCGGCGGGCGTGGCCAGATCGATGGGGTCGCCCAATTTGAGTTTTTCCAGAATGGCGAGGTTATCGCCGATGAGCACGCCCTTTTCTTGGGCGGCGAGGCGATTCATGGTGTTAGGATCGCCGGCCACGGGGATGCGATGCACGCGCCGGGCAACTTTCTCCAGTTCGACGGCGATGATCATGACGGGCTTGCCGCGGAACTGCACGCGGGCGGTGCGGACCGGCTGGATGTCGGCGATACCCGGAATCTTCTCCAGGTCGGCGTACATGGCGGCGGGGAAGTGAAAATCGCGGGCCGCCAGGGTCTCCGAGGCGGAGACGAAGAGGTCGGGATTGAGCGTAGTGTGAGTCCATTCGGCGATGGAATCGAAGGCGGCGCGCGCCACGCCGCCCTGTCCGATGACCAGGGCGAGAGAAAGCATGAGGGCCGCCACGGTGGCGGAGGTTCGCCGCGGGGCCTGGATGAGACTGTCCGCCGCCAGCGCGCCTTCCACCGGGCGCAGCCATTTCATGGGATAGCGCAGCAGTCTGGCGAGGAGGAGAGAAAGCAAGGGCGTCAGGAGCAAGCCCGCCAGCACCGTCAACAGGTAGCCCAGATAGAAGGCCGGGCGATAGGCGGAGAACGCCAGGCACACCACAGAGACGAGCGCGCAGGCGAGTGCGGCGTTGCGGCGCATGCGGTTTTCGCCCGCCGCCAGCACCTGATAGCGGCCCTTCTGAAGCGCCTGCACGGGCTCCACGCGGGCCGCGCTGCGCGCCGGAATGAATGCCGCGATCACGCTGGTGAGCACGCCCACAGCCATCGCCGCGGCGAGGAACCACGGGTCCACCAGCACCTCCTGCGCATTCTGCGGCACGCCAAGAATCTGCTCCATCATCCGCCCGGTGACGCCGGTCAAGCTGCGCGCGAAGGCGAGGCCGAGCCCCACTCCCACGGCCGACCCGATCACCCCGGCGCCCGCGCTTTCGGCCAGGAACAGGGTGCGGATCTGGCCGCGGGTGGCGCCCAGGGCGCGCAGGATTCCTATCTCCGGACGCCGCTGGGTGACGGCGATGGCGAACGAGTTGTAGATGATGAACATGCCGATGAAGAGGGCAAACATGCTGGAGATGCTCATGGCCAGCGAGTAGATTCCCAACAGCGATTCGAACTGGCGGCCGCGCCCCGAAGGCGGCTCGACGGTGAAGGCGGGACCGAGCAGTTGGGAGAGCGCCGCCACTCCGCGATCGAGAGAGACGCCCTCGGCGAGCCCGATATCGATGCGGTCGAAGCGCCGGCCGCGCCCGAAGAATTTTTGCGCGGCGTAGATATCCATGATGCCGAGGTTGCCGCCGAAAGCCTGCGCCATGCCGCCTGCCTTCAGAATGCCGCGCACGGTGAACTGCTTGCGGCCCTCCATGGTGTCGAAGGCGATCTTGCTTCCCGAACGCAGGCTGTTGCGATCGGCGAACTCGCGGGTAACGATCAGGGAATCGGGTTGGGCGAGAAAGACCAGCGGGTCGTCGATGACTTCCTGTTCGCCGGAGTCGAAATCGTAATCGCGGAGGGTGCGGTCGCCGGTCATATCGACGGCGAGGATGAGCAGCTTGCCCTGCCCCTTGAGTCCCGGGTCGACGCTGGATTCGATGACGGGCGCCGCGGCGCGCACCTCGGGCAGAGATTGCAGGCGCTCCAGCACCTCTTCGGCGAAGCCGGAATCGCCGGCCGAGACCTGCAATTGCGCCTTACCGGCGATGCGGTCGACGGTCCGATTGAAGGCGCGGAGCTCGCTGCGGTTGGCGGTCTGCATGCCCACGAGCAGGGCCACGCCGAGCACGATGCCGGCGGTAGTGAGCACGCTGCGCAGCAGGTGTTTGCGGACATAGGGCCAGGTGATGAGGCGGAGGAGGATCATCGGCGCACGTCCCCGGCGATGCGGGCATCGCGCAGCGTGACGGTGCGCGCGCAGCTTTCGGCGACACCCGCGTCGTGGGTGACGATGAGGACGGTGGCGCCGAGGCGGTGGTGCAGGTCGCGGATGAGGGCGAGGATCTCGGCGCCGGTGTGGGTGTCCAGGTTTCCGGTGGGCTCATCGGCGAGCAGGATGGGGGGCGAAAAGGCGAGGGCGCGGGCGATGGCTACGCGCTGGCGTTCGCCGCCGGAGAGTTCGTCGGGCAGGTGATCGAGGCGGTTAGTGAGCTGCACGAGTTCCAGCAATTGGCGGGCGCGGCGATCGATTTCCTGGCGGCCGAGTCCTTTCAAGTGGAGGGGCAGGGCCACGTTCTCCAGGCAGGAGAGCGAGGGCAGGAGGTTGAAGAACTGGAAGATGAAGCCGATCTTGTCGCGGCGGAGGCGGGTGAGGTCATCGTCGGAGAGGCCGGCGACGGATTGGCCGTCGATACGGATCTCGCCCGAGGTGGGACGATCCAGCCCGCCGATCAGGTTGAGGAGCGTCGATTTGCCGGAGCCGGAGGGCCCGACGATGGAGACCATCTCGCCGCGGGCGATCTCCAGATCTACGGCTTCCAGCGCAGCGACCTGGCGCTTGCCGTTGTAGATCTTGGTAACACTTGTGAGAGAAATCATCCTTAGATTCGATGATAACGTCGCGCCCTGCAGCGTGGCGGCCTTCGAGCCTCAGCCGTCACCCTTGCTATTCTGGAACTTATGCTCAGTGAGAAGTTGCGCGAGTGCGGCGTAGTGGGCGCCGGGGGGGCCGGATTCCCCACCTACGTGAAAGCGCAGTCTCAAGTGGAATACATGATCGCCAACGGCGCCGAGTGCGAGCCGCTGATCCACAAGGACGCGGAGCTGATGAAGCACTTCCCCGGGGAGATTCTGGCGGGGATGACCGCGATGATGGACTCCACGGGGGCGCGCCAGGGGAAGTTCGGTGTCAAGACGAAGAACGCGGAGTCGATCGAAGCGCTGAAGCACAGTTTGAATGACGACCGAATCGAGTTCACGATGCTGGGGGATTTCTATCCATCCGGCGACGAATACGAACTGGTGTACACGGCGACGGGACGGTTGATCCCGGCGGCGGGAATCCCGCTGCAGGTGGGCTGCGTGGTGAGCAACGTGGAGACGCTGTACAACGTGAGCCTGGCGGAACGCGATATTCCGGTTACGGAGAAGTTCCTCTCGGTGACGGGAGCGGTGAAGGAGGCAAAGTCGTTCTGGGTTCCGGTGGGCACGACGTTTCGCGAACTGATTGCGCGCGCCGGCGGACCGACGGTGGGGGATTTCGGGGTTTTCATCAGCGGACTGATGATGGGCACGCTGACCTTCGATCTGGACGATGTGGTGACGAAGACGACGGGCGGGTTGATTCTGCTGCCGCGCGAGCACTATCTGTTGACGCGCAAGACGCGGCCTGCTTCGGAGATGGCGCACATCGGGAAATCGGCCTGCGACCAGTGCAGCTACTGCACGGAGTTCTGCCCGCGCTACCTGCTGGGTTACCAGGTGCAGCCGCACAAGGTGATGCGCAGTCTCGGGTTTACGTTGACCGGCGGCGACATCTGGAATCAGTGGTCGGAGTTATGCTGCGCGTGCGGGTTGTGCACGCTGTACGCGTGTCCGGAGGATTTGTATCCCAAGGAAGCGTGCGATCAGGGCAAGCAGGACCGGCGCGCGGCGGGTCTGAAGTTCGTGCAGCAGGCTCCGGTGGAAGTGCACCCGATGAAGGAATACCGGCGCGTGCCGCTTTCGCAGTTGCGGCGCCGATTGCAGGTGGAAGAGTATGAGCGCGAGACGCCGTACGAGCAGGGGGCGTGGCAGCCGGCAGTGGTGCGGATCAAGTTGAAACAGCACGCGGGCCAGGCGGCGAACCCGGCGGTACAGGAAGGCAGGAAAGTGAAGAAGGGCCAGATGGTCGGGCGGGTGGAAGATGGCAAGCTGGGCGCAAATGTGCATGCCAGCATCGACGGCAAGGTGCGCGCGGTGACGGCGGAATACGTGGAGATTTCGGCGTAGGGCGGCGTTTGGGGAAGAAATGGCAAAGAATTCAATCGGCTTGATCGAACTGACGAGCATCGCCTCGGGGTATCTCTCGTGCGATGCGATGTTGAAGGCGGCGGACGTGGAGGTGGTGCTGTCGCGTTCGATCTGTTCGGGGAAATACATGGTGATGGTGCGGGGGGACGTGGCGGCGGTGCAGGCAGCGGTGGCGGCGGGGGTCTCCGGGGCGCGTTTCTCGGTGATCGATTCGTTCGTGATTCCGAATCTGCATGAAGCGGTGTTCCCGGCCCTCAGCGGGGCGACGAAAGTGGAGGCGCTGGATGCGTTGGGCATCGTGGAATCCTTCTCGGTGGCGAGTTTGATTGAAGGGGCGGACGCGGCGGTGAAGACAGCGAACGTTCAGTTGATCGAGATCCGGCTGGCGATGGCGCTCGGGGGGAAGGCGTTCGTGACGATGACGGGGGACGTGGCGGCGGTGGAGAGTGCGGTGGAGGCGGCGGCGCAGGTGGTGGGGCAGAAGGGGATGCTGGTGAATAAGGTGGTGATCCCGCACCCGCGCGCGGAACTGTTGAATGAGATGATTTGACAGTGCGAGGACGGGTCTGTTTTAATGAAATGACACACTTGCTCCTCAGTAGCTCAACGGTAGAGCATTCGGCTGTTAACCGAAGGGTTGTAGGTTCGAATCCTACCTGAGGAGCCAAATCCTTTCTTCGCAACGTTTTCCCCGCAGTTTGTTGACGGCATCGCTCTATCCGCGAGTCCCCATTTGGCCGACGTTCCGCGCGTTCTCCGTCTCTCAGTTTGTCTCCGCGTTCGCCATGGTGCGCCAGATGTGCGCGCCGGCGGATCTCACCGGAGGCTATTTCTCCACGTCTCTGCCCGGAAATCAGGAGTCGGTTAACTACTGCCCAATCCTGTCCAGCCTCAGGCCGGACAACTCGAACCCCCGCGGTCTTATGGTTAGCGCATAAGCGCACTGCGGTCCCCCGCCTCCCTCACAGACATTTCGGTTCGACCCAAGCGAGAATCGCCTCGTAATCAGATCCGGACGCCGCAGATGCCGCCCTCGCAAACGCCCTGGCATCAGCCTAGCTGCCGATCCGAACAACCCCAACACAGTCTATGCGGGCTTGCTCGCCAATGGAGTCTACAAGACCACGAACGGCGGCCAGCATTGGACCCAGATTCGAAGCGGTGGGCCGTCGGATGTTTACCACGTCGTAAAGTTCCTTGATAGTCAGACATTGATCACCGCTGGCGGGACGACTTACGACAGCGCGCCGTGCTTCATTGGGCCGAGCACGCTGGGAGGTTGGGAGTCGATTGATTGCAGCGGCGTACTGCCTTTGGGTCCCGCCGTCACGACGGACGGTGGTTCCCACTGGAACTACCTGACGTACACCGGCGCCTACGCGGTGAACTCCATCTTCTTTTCCGGGATCGAGAGCGTGCAGACCAACGGGACCTGGACGTCATATGCGGCCACGATGGGGGCCGGAATCGTGATTGGACCGATCCCCGTCCTGATTGGTCCGAAGGGCATCTTCAAAGTCTCTTCGGGAGGAGGGGCGTGGATGAAAGCCGCCGGCGTGGATTCAACCGGAACGGACTATCCCGTTACCGGATTGACGGCTGATGTGAAGGACGCATCGAAAGTCTTTGCCTATATCCCAAGCAAAACCATTTTTGAAAGTCCGGACGGCGGCGCCAGTTGGTCCGCCATGGACCTTCCCTTGGGGGCCAGCTCCATCAACAAACTCCAGGCGGGTGACAACCACCTCTATGCTTTGACCGACCGTGGAGTTTTCGACTACACACCTGCGCCTCCTTCGGTCACTTCGGTAAGCCCCAACCCGATCACCGGGTCGAACTCGCCGCAAACCGTCACCATCACCGGCACCGGCTTCACCTCGGCGTCCACCGTGACGCTGGGCAACGCCTACAGCACCTACCCG
>JBEKDV010000355.1:0-8467 GCA_050014175.1 Candidatus Solibacter sp.
TCCAGCGGATTGAAAAGAGGGTAGGTCTTCACTCAGCGGTTTTCTGAAAATTCACCATGCAGGCATTACACTTGCGCCTCGGCGTTTCGAAAATTGAACGCGAAGTGCGAAAGTCAGGCTAAACACCGAGGCTCGGGTTCGCAGGGTGCGACGGCCACAATTCTCTGCCAAACGCAGGCGGCATCCGGCAGCCCGCATTGCCAGGACGGGTGTGAAGAGGACTGCACTAGCGAAGGATGTCCCGAGCGATCTGCAAGTTCGATTGTGGAAGATCAACGTCGCAAGGCGGAGCCATAGCCGACGACAACAGCCCATACCTCCACGGACCGCTGCCTGCCCTCCCCGGGCAGGAGCCGAAGATGGCACGATATGCGGCAATATCGGTAGCGCCGGGGTCGCTGCCCTCGCAGATCATGGGTTCTGAAAACCTCCACCCAAATGACGCGGGCCCGACTTATCAGGACGAATCTGCCCAAGCGTCGTTTCCGCCCACCTTCCGGATGCCGTGATCCCCATCCCGATGGTGGATCTCAACTTCGGCGGAGGCAGCATCGCGGTTCCGGCGGACTCGACCGGAAAGGCGCCCGCGAGCCCTCTCCCCAGCGGCGACGGCTTCCTGATGAGCGGCGAAGCATGGCCCGTCGGCTTCGTGGCGCTCACTAAGAAAGGAGTCGAGTTTCTGAGCGTGGCCGCGCCCAAGAAATAGGTGGCTTTCCGCGACTACGATCAACAGACTCATCGCACTTACATTCCTGATAGCCATACCAGCGGTGGTCGGGAGCGCGCAAACTCCCCTGGCCAAGCCGCTCGCGGATTTCGACAAGCTGGTGGCGGAACTGAAGACCGGCAGCCTGGTGGCGGAGCCGATTCGCGCCGGCGACACCACCGTGATCCCGTTCGCCGCGGTGAAGTTCGGAGTCGGCGGAGGCTCCGCCCTGATTGCTTCCGGAGGCGGCATGGGGATCCAGACCGTTCCACTGGGAGCCCTCATCATCGAAGGCGACACCGTACGGATGGAACGATTCGGCAGCCCGGAAGCGCAGCCCAGCCTCGCTCGGGAACTCATCCAAGCGATTCGCGACCGGAAGGCGATCATCGGGAACGGCCTGAACTTCGGCAGCGTTTCCGGCAATGTGCAGGCGCTCGAGCCCTTGATCAAGGACGCACTCGGACAAAGCACGATTATCGGCAACGGCTTCGACAGCGGTGGCATCACGATCCCGATGCCCGAACGGTAGTAAATTCCGTCGAAGGCGTTCCGGAACACCAGGCGCGCCGCGCGTTGAGTAAGCGCTCGGGCAGTGGACCCCTGGAGCACGGAAGCGTCGAGTTCCCCAATGCCCAATACCAGACAATCGGCCGCCAAGTCCCGGCGTAGAAGACCGATCCAGTCGCTTCCATAGAGATCAGCGTACTTTCCGCCGTGTTCTGCCGATCCGAGCATCCTAGGTCTTGCCCAGGCGAGCGGCACGTGACCAAGAGGTGTGAAGTCGTCTTCGCCCTCAATCTCGGAAAGCTCGGCATACAGCGTTAGATCCACACGGAATCGCGCGAGCGTTTCCAGAAAGCATCCCAGCCGTTGCGACGAGGCATACAGCACCCGATAAGTGCCCTCAGGATCATCGAAGCGATTGCCGAACGTTCCATCGGGACCAGCGAGGGACCAGTCAGGTGGCCGCCACGGGTTAGGACGGCGACCGACTCGAAAGATCGTACCCTGCGATTCAATGCCGAGTGGAATGGCCTATCCTCCGGCCAGGAAAGCGCGGACAGCGCCCAGAATCTCAGGGCCCACAATTTCGAGGTCGCCCTCCCGTAAGAGTCGGATCGGAACGCGGTCGTTCAACTCGGGGTTGAGTCCCGTAAGCCAGGACTGGACTACTGACCCATCTTCTTGATTCTCAATGGTTTTTACCACACGGAAGGCAAACCGCAACCGTTCTTCTGCGCTCTTGTATGGTACTGCTTCATCCATCCAGCGATCGATTGCCCGAACATCCTTAACTCCTGCGATATAAGCGGTCAGCTTCTTGCCGATCACGGCGACCAACTCACCTACGAGTTTAGGAAAAGGTGCCGTAGTGGCTTCGCGGTGAGCCGCCAAGTCCGGCCGGGCTGGCGAAATGACGCCCATACTGATACCTCCCCACTCCCAATGTACCGCATTCACGGTTTAAAAGCATCACAATTCCGGTGAAATCACATCATGCATCAGCCGTCCAGACAACGCCATCGCAAGCCGGTGCCGGGAGTGGACGGGCTCGGCGGATTCGGTGTAGCACCAAGTGTCCGCAACGCCCCGGAATTCGTAGTGGGGTCCAGCACCTCAAGGACCGGGCTTGAGAAGCCAGTCCCAATCCGGTATGTGCTCTCGTAAGAAAGGCGGCGAAAGCCGGCGGCGTCGCTTCCTTGCCGGCGCACCTACCCGTTCGGCCCCGCCTGTCTCGCTCCACACCTTTAGTGCATTGGCTGCCGCCTCGCCTGGAAAGTCGGGCACCCAATTCAGGATGTCGTTTTCGCCGCCGTCGCGCACCCGGTAAAGGCCGAGGAGGATTCCGTGGCAGAACTGCGCGGCCTGATCCTCAAGTCCCATTTCCAGGTGCCGTTTCATATCGTTGACGAAGGGCCCCAGCGCTTCCTCCAATAGTTCCCCCGCCGCCTCCGACGGTTCGACATAGCCCCAGGAGTGACTTCCAGCGCGGCCATTCAAGTCGTCATAGTCGAATTGGAGTAAGGCATCTTCGACCTCGTCCGCGACGGAAAACGGCGAGATTTCGGCCAACATGCCCGAGGCGATTGCTTCGGCCTCGGAGCGGAGTTCGCTATGGCGGTCCAGAAGCTTCCTGAGGACCGAGGCGGCTTCCGCATTGTCCAGCTTATCAAGCACATTGGCGCAGCTTTCCTCTTTGCGATCCGACTTGGATCGTGCGTTCTTTTTAGCCATCGGTCTTACCTTGGCCTCATCCGGATGATTGTAGCCGACTTGGTTGATGCGCGGGGCGATACCCGGACCCGGGGTAAACTGACGGAGAGATAGCTGACGAGAAGGCGGTCCCGAACTCAAGACGATCGGGACACGGGAGCGGCGGATGAAACGAAAGCCTCGGCGCGGTGCAGATCCCTTCGATTGGCAGATCGAGTTGGCACTCGACCCAGGAGGGTTCATTTCTGATCGGGCGTGCTACTTGTTCGTGAGGGAACTGGAAGACGTCGCCGCCGGGATCGCAAAGCTCACCGGTACGGACCCGGTCCGCGCCGCCGCGCTCTACGAAACTTTCCTCGCCGGCTGCTGCGAGAAGGCCGAAGAACTCCACGATTCGAGCGGATCCTTTGGACAGTTCGTAGGCGATCTCATCTGCAAATGGATCAAAGCCAGGCAGGCGTCGGGCGCCGACCCGAACGAGACGGCTGCCCGGCTGCTTGCGTGGATGGACGACGACCCCTACGCATTGTGTTACGACATCGAGAAGGATGCCTCCAAGGCGTTCGACAAGGCCGGATTGGCCGCATTCGAGAGACAGATCAGAGCGCGCTTCGAGGCTGTGGGCACGGCCAAGCCGGCGCGGGGCAAAACGCTGGGACACGCACCCGAATATCTTCGCCGGCGTGGGAGCGAGATTCTGCGCACGATCTACCTCGCGCGGAAAAACTTGCGGACTACATCGCCCTCGCCAATCGGACCGGGATCACCGTCCAGGACTGCCATGCCGTCGCCACCATGCTCGTCACCCGCCGCAAACCGGATGAGGCGCTGGCGTGGGTGAAGCGCGGGGTTGCGCTCGACCGGGAGAACCCACATGGGTGTACCGTGGCCGGCTACCAACTCATCGGGCTTCACCGTGAGTTGCTGACCAGGCTTGGCCGCGGAAACGAGGCGCTGGAGGACGCCTGGGCGGAGTTTCTAGAAGAACCCGGCAAGTACAGCTACGCGGAACTCATGAAGTTCGTGCCCAAAGCCGGGCGCGCCACCTGGCACGAGAAGGCCATGGACGCAGCCAGCGGCGACGATCTCCAATCCCTCATTGAGTTGTTCCTCGAGGTCAAGGAGATGAAGCGTCTGGCGGAATTAGTGCGCGGCGCCACGGACCAAGCCCTCGAACAGTTGAGCGACTACTCCGCCGAGCCGGCCGCGAAAAAGCTGGAGAAGGCTCACCCGGACCTAGCTGCCCGACTCTGGCGCGCCCAAGGAATGCGCCTGGTGAACGCGGCGAAGAGCAAGTCTTACGACGCGGCGCTGGCGAACTTCGAGAGCGCCCGGCGCTGCTATGAGCGGGCTGGCCTCGGCGGCGAATGGGCGGACACCGTTCACCATATTCGCGCCAACCACCGCCGCAAGACCGGCTTCATGCCCGGGTTTGAGGCGCTGGCCACGGGCGCAGGCCGCGCGGCCGAGCCCTCGTTTCTGGAGCGCGCCAAAACACGCTGGGGCGTGCGGCACGGGACCTGCACCGTACATTTCACGGCCTCAAACTTGGCTGGGAGAAGAGGATTCGAACCTCCATATGGGATTGCTCCGCGACAGATTAACAGTCTGCTGCCTTACCAGTTAGGCGATCTCCCAACATTTTGGTACCGCCGGCCAGGCTCGAACTGGCTACGTCCTGCTTAAGAGGCAGGTCCACTTCCACCAGTGGTACGGCGGTAGAACTTGGTAGGGCCAGCCGGAATCGAACCGGCCTATAGTGGCTTGAAAGACCACCCTCTGTTCTCCAGTCGAGTTTGACCCCATGGTGTCGTGGACGCGCTAACGATCCCGCTATCACCTCCTTGAGAGGCAGGGCACTCGACCACTCGTGCTCCACGACGAACTTATGGCGCGGCGGACGGGGCTCGAACCCGCATGAACTCCGTAGACAGCGGAGCGCCTTACCTATCGGCCTCCACCGCGCAAATGGGTGTCAGTGAATCTACGCACCTGCTGCTCGATCACCCCGTCTTTCGACTCGGGGCACCCACGAAACTGCGGACACGGCAGAGCGTTGTTTGTCCGGCGATCACCCCGGGATCCCACAACGGTTACCGTGTCCAACCTGGTCGGCCCGCCGGGATTCGAACCCGGATCGCATCCTTCGGAGGGATGTGCCCTGTCCAGTTGAGCGACAGGCCGAAAATGGTACGGGCGGAAGGATTCGAACCTTCACGTCTCTGCGTTCGTAGCGCAGTGTCCTGTCCAGTTGAACGACGCCCGCATAACAAAATGGCACCGGGATCAGGGATCGAACCTGAAACCTGCTGAGCCAGAGTCAGCCGCTCTGCCAGTTGAGCTATCCCGGTATGGCGGGGAGGGTGGGCGATGATCCCACAACCTGCGGTTCCAAAGGCCGCTGCTCTGCCAATTGAGCTACCTCCCTATAACATGGGGTGACCGGTGGGATTCGAACTCACGTAGACTGGTTCACAGCCAGCCGCCTGAAACCCGACTCGGCTACGGCCACATCTGGTGCCTGGAGTCGGAATCGAGCCGACCTTTACGGCTTTTCGAACCGTCGCTAATCCATCTCAGCTATCCAGGCGAAACTTGGTGGACCCCCAGGGGATTGAACCCTGCCGACTATCTTCCTTGCAAGGGAAGCGACCACCCCATGCAGTCCCGGGGCCCGTGCATAACTTGGTAGCGGGTGTGGGAGTTGAACCCACCTATGAGGCTTATGAGACCTCCGACTGGGCCGCTAGTCTAACCCGCAACAAACTTGGTCCAGAAAGCTCGAGTCGGACCAGCAGCCGCTCGATTATCGGTCGAGTGCTCTGCCATCTGAGCTTTTCCTGGATGGAGCCAGCAGACGGAATCGAACCTATGCAACTGCTCGACCACTGAGCTATACCGGCACACTAACGAACTGGATCCCCGCCGCGGACTTGAACCGCGCTCTCCTGATTACGAAACAGGTACGTCGCCATCTACGCTTGCAGGGAACACTCTGGAGCCTCGTCCCAGAGTCTAACTGGGTTCCCAGGGATACAAATCCTGCGCATCGACGGCAATGCTTACGAGGCGAACACTACCGGTGTCCTAACCGTTAGGCGGCACCCGGCCGGAGCCAAGAGCCTGGATTCGAACCAGGATTTCCGGACCTTGGAGCGAGTGGAGGGAGTCAAACCCTCTTGGCCAGAGTGGCACTCTGGAGCCCGACCGTTAGGCCACACCCGCGAACTAATGGAGCGGAGCACGCGAAGTCCAAGCGCGTCTAACTGGTTTGGAAGACCAGAACCTAAAGCGCTCGGTCAACTCCGCTTGAACACACTTATCCTAAGTTGTCAAAGAACATAGAACTGGTCGGGACGGCTGGATTCGAACCAGCGTGACCCTGCTTCCGAAGCGGGTAAGATAAACCAGACTCCTTTACGTCCCGTTATGTCAAAGATGGTCGGGATGCTCGGACTCGAACCGAGGTGACCCTACTCCCAAAGCAGGTGGGTTAGCCGCTACCCCACATCCCGTAAATGGCTCATTACAAAAGCAAAAGGCCCCGAATCCTTTGGGGATCGGGGCCTATGGAATTCGAAATGTTCCCATCGGCTCAGGTCCCCGGGCGCGCGTCTTGATTGACGGTCCTCTGGGCCATGACTGTTTCCGTACCGCGCTCGGCTATGACGCCTGCTGGCAGGAATCTCTCGAAATGGAACGATTTAATCACGCAGATTCAGTATAAGAGCAGTCAGTCGAATAAGTCAAGTAGTAAGTTAAAATATGTTGGCAGAAGGCGGTCGAATTGAACGACTCCGCTTGCACGAACCCTGGTACTCAAGGCTAGTCGCCTACCAAGGGCGGCGCCTTCCGCTACTGGCGGAGAGCAGCCGAGTCGAACGGCCACCCTTGCGGGGCTCCGGTTTTCCAGGCCGTTCGGGATCCACACCCCCGTGCTCTCCAAACTGAATGGCCGCGGGCGGAGGAATCGAACCCCCATCCCGAAGGAGCGCCGGTACTCGAGACCGGTGGCGGACCATCCGCCCGCGCCCGCGGTGGAGCACCGGGTGAGAATCGAACTCACCATGAGCTGCTTTGCAGGCAGCCGCTTCGCCAATTAGCTTCCAGTGCGGACGGTTGGCGGGGGACCAGGGATTCGAACCCTGTAGGAACGCGCTTTGGAGCCCGTCGCTCTTCCCATCGAGTCATGTCCCCCATGGTGCTCGCCGCCGGATTCGAACCGGCACGTGAGCCGGGTTTAAGCCGGCAGCCTCTACCTGATTGGGCTATGCGCGCATGCTGCCAGCGGTCGAATTCGAACCGACAAACACGGAGGTTTGAGCTCCGCCGATGGACCGATTCTCGTACGCTGGCATAACTTGGTGACCCGCCCCGGAGTCGAACCGGGAGAATCTCTTCAGTCTGAGTGAAGCGCCTTTACCTGTTTGACCGGCGGGCCATGGTGTTTGGGATGGGAGTCGAACCCACAAGACCACGGCTCTCGACCGTGGATGTCTGCCGATTGCATCACCCAAACCTTGGTGGGAAGTGCTGGCGCTCAAATCGATATTGAGATCAGCCCATAGGCCGCGTCCGTTTTTACGGGGCTTCTGCGGCTGCATTGCCTCGTCGCGAAGGCGCTTTACGTGATCCAAGAGATCCCGCTGCTTGTCTGCGGGAAGCTCTCGGACCGCATCGAGAATCGCTTGTTCCAGAGTCATCGGGAAAAGCCCTAGCCAATATTATCGGCTGTTGGCATTCAGCGATCGTCGCCCGCGAACGCTGCAATTAGGCTGGGGAGAGCTTCATGCGTCCAGGAAGCAGTTCAGACCTTGCATTCCGCCGCTGATGGCGGTCCATCGTTCAAACGCTTTCTGATGGACACGTTGCGGGCTGCAACTGTATTCCACGTTGCCGCCGGTTGGCGCGGTCCTCGGTGCCCCAGGACCCAGGATACTCAGGGTTGGGGCCGATGCACCCACAAAAGTCCCCACAGAATCCCAAGCCGATCCGCAGCCAGTTCGCCGAGTAACAGAGCTCGGCCCCTCCTTTTCCGGCAAGCACGACGCGCCCCATTCCTTTGTAAGTTGATCGCCGCGCCGACTCCAGAATATCCTATCGTCTAAGTGCCCATCGTGCGGGCTTAGCCACTACGACGGGTCCGGCAGGGTGATTCTCGCGCGAGCGCGTCCAGTCAGTGTCGCAGGCGCCTTGGTTCCGGCGCGGCAAAGGCGTTAAGGGTTCGTGGAGGCAGCCGAAAGCGGGGTTGAAGATTCTCGGAATTTACAGCCCAGTCTCCACACCCGGCTGTGCCGGCGATGGCGGGCGGATGATCCACCACATCCGATAAAATCGTGCAAGTAGAGCCGATGGCCAAACGAGACAAAAAGCGCGAAACGAATGTCGAGGGTCCGAGAGAATCCGGTGTCCTTGAGAGACTCGACGCCGCCGAATCCGCGTCCGTCCTCAAGGCCCTCTTGGACCACCATCCCGAGCTTCGGACGGAGGCTGAGTCGCTCGCCAGGGAAGTTCTCGGCGAGGTTTCGTCATTATCGGTCGCGG
>JBEKDV010000356.1:0-8404 GCA_050014175.1 Candidatus Solibacter sp.
GGTGGGGCAGGCGCTTTCGCCTGCCAACTCCCAATCGAGCCCCCGGGTTGGCAGGCGAAAGCGCCTGCCCCACCAGGGGCGCCACTGGGACAGCGATTAGTAGGGTGGTTATTCGAACCTGTCATGCCTCGCTTAACCGCCGCCCTTACGTTTTCGCCGCGAAAATTACCGCGTGCCCGCTCGGCTCGCTGACTCCGATTTCCCTCATGCCGTAGAACGTCAGCCGCTCCGCCACCACGATCGGGTAGCCCTCCAGCCGCTTGCGGACATCTTCGAAATCTTCCACTTCGATGAACAGCCCGCAACCCTTCGTGCCGTCGCCATCCGGTGCGAACGCCGCATTATGCCACCGCACTTGACACGGCACACGCGATTTGCGCAACCTGTTCTTTATGCCTTTATTGCAGGTAATCGTCCTGGCCGTCGTCCAGGGGCTCACTGAGTTCCTGCCGGTTTCGAGCACCGCCCACTTGTACCTCACCTCCTGGCTATTCGGCTGGCAACTGGAAGGGCTGGATTTCGATATCGCCCTGCACATCGGAACCCTGCTCGCCGTCCTCCTCTACTTTGCCCGCGATTGGGTGCAGATTATCGCCCAGGGCTTCGGCGTACGCATGAAGGGCGATGAGGAGCTCAAACACAATCACATGCTGCTATGGTTGCTGGCCATCGGCTCGATTCCCGTAGGCGTCGCCGGCCTGCTCTTCAAACAGCAGGCGGAAACCACCTGGCGCAGTCCGTTCGTCATCGGCGCCATGATGATCGCCGTGGGCGTGCTCATGTACCTGGCGGAGAACGCCGGGCGCCAGCAGCGCGACCTTTCCTCCATCAATTTGCCCGATGCCATAACCATCGGCGCCGCCCAAGCCCTTTCCGTCGTGCCCGGCACTTCGCGCAGCGGCGTGACCATCACGGCCGGGCTGTTTCGCAATATGACGCGCGAATCGGCGGCCCGCTTTTCCTTCCTGCTTTCCACTCCCGCCATCGGCGCCGCGGCCGCCCAGGCGCTCCACGAGATGGTCAAGAAGGGCGGACTGCACGGCGTCCTCAATACCGACTTTCTCCTGGGCGTGGCCGTTAGCGCCATCACCGGCTGCTGTGTAATCTCCTGGTTTCTGCATTATTTGCGTCGCAGCGGGTTGCGGCCTTTTGTGTATTACCGCATAATTTTTGGCATAATAGTGCTTGCTCTGGCTTTCATCAGCCGGCCAGCGTGATGAAGCTCTTATCTCCTACACCGCAGCGACGGCTGAATGAAATCGTCGGGTTCCTGCTGCTTTCGTTGGGCCTGGTGATGCTCTTGAGCCTGGTGTCGTACCATACCCAGGACCCGTCGTTCGATACCGCCGCCGCTTCGCGCCCTCTCAATCTCGTCGGTTACCCTGGCTCCTATCTCTCCGACATCTTCTTCCAGATGTTCGGCGCCGCTGCCTTTCTCTTCCCGCTTCTCACCTTGCTGCTTTCCTGGAAATGGATCCGCAGCGAGGAATTGGAGGCCGGCGGCGTCAAGATTTTCGGCTCGATTCTGTTGACCCTGGCCTTCAGCGCGGGCCTCTCGTTCGCCCCGCTGCGCCTCTTCGCCGGCACCATACGGATCGGCGGCACGCTCGGTTTGACGCTCGCCAATTATCTGGTCGATTCGCTCAACGTCATCGGCGCCCTCGTAGTCACGCTCACCGCCATGGTGATTTCGGTGTATCTGGTTTCCACCTTTACCCTGGCCACTCTGGCAGGCTGGCTGGCGGGTCCGGCGGCGTGGTTCGCGGCCCGCGCCGCGGCCGGGCGCGCCTGGCGCGACCGCGTGCACCAGCACTCCATCGAGAAGGCGAAGCAGAGGGCCGCCGCGCGCCGCGCCGCGCCGCGCCACGAAAAAGAGAAAGACCAGGACCGCACGCAGCGGGTCTCGCCCCTGCCTTCCGATGTCGATGGCCGCCCGCCCTGGGAGACCGCCGAGCACCGGCAGCCCGCGGAATACGCCACCGTGGAGGAACCCTCGCCCCGGCCCGGGCCCCACGTCCCCATCGAAGAGATTCCCATCTGTCAGGTGGAAGATCTGGCGCCCGTGCCCGACCTCTTCCCCGCGCTGCTCGCCAAGGAGCCGCCGCGCACACTCGCGCCCCAATTCGACCCCGTCTTCCGCCTGCCGCCCACCGATCTGCTCAACCTTCCGCCGGAGCGCAATCCTTACGACGAGCAGGAACTGAAAGATACCGCCAGCCGCATCAAGGCCAAGTTCGAAGAGTTCAACGTGCTCGGCAACGTGGTGCAGATCAACCCCGGCCCCGTGGTCACCACCTTCGAATTCAAGCCCGAAGCCGGCATCAAGTACACCCGGATTATCAGCCTCCGCGAAGACCTCTGCCTCAGCCTGCATGCCGAGTCGCTCCTGATCGAGCGCATCCCGGGCAAGCCTACCGTGGGCATCGAGGTGCCCAATACCAGGCGCGAATTGATCGCCCTCCGCCAGTTGCTGGAATCCGAAGAGTTCCAGGTCTCGCACTCCTTCCTCACCATCCCCCTTGGCAAGGACATCAACGGCCGCATCCGCGTGGCGGCCCTGGAAACCATGCCCCACCTTTTGATCGCCGGGTCCACCGGCTCGGGCAAGAGCGTCATGATCAACTCCATGATCATGTCGATTCTCTACAAGGCCACGCCGGACGAAGTCCGCCTCATCATGGTGGACCCCAAACGCGTGGAATTGGGCATGTACGAGGGGATTCCACACCTGTTGACGCCGGTCATCACCGATCCCAAGAAGGCCACCAACGCGCTGCGCAATGCCGTGCTGGAAATGGAGCGCCGCCTCCGCCTGCTGGCCGAATACGGCGTGCGTAATATCGATCAGTTCAACAAGAAGATTCGCAAACTTCAGGAGACGCCGCGCGACCTCTTCGCCGAAGAGGGCGCCGAGGACGCGGTTCGCCCGCTGCCCTACATCCTGATTCTGATCGACGAGTTGGCCGATCTCATGATGCTGGAAGGCAAGAACGTGGAAGAGAGCGTCACCCGCCTGGCACAGATGGCGCGCGCCGTCGGCATGCACCTGGTGCTCGCCACGCAGCGTCCCAGCGTGGACGTGATCACCGGCCTCATCAAAGCCAACTTCCCGGCGCGCATCAGCTTCCGCGTGGCCACCCGCGTGGATTCCCGCACCATCCTCGACGTCATGGGCTCCGAGCACCTGCTCGGCAAGGGCGACATGCTGTTCCTGCCGCCGGGCTCGGCGCGCCTGACGCGCGTCCACGGCGCGTTTGTCACCGAGACGGAGATCCAGGGCGTGGTCGATTTCTGGAAGGCCCAAGCCAAGCCCGAATACGACCAGAGCTTCCTCATCGCGCCGCCCGACGAAGGCGACGCCGCCGAGAGCGAGCTTGCCAACGAAGACCAGGACCCGCAATACGAAGACGCCGTGCGCCTGGTACTGCAAATGGGCAAGGCCTCCACCTCCACCTTGCAGCGCCATCTGCGCCTGGGCTACGGCCGCGCCGCGCGCATTCTCGATTGCATGCAGCGCGACGGCATCATCGGCCCTCCCGACGGCAGCAAGCCCCGCGAAGTCCTCAAGCGCCCCGACTGGCTCCACGAAGTCGAAGTAAGGTAGCTGGCGGGGCAGGCGGGGTACCCTCTGGGTCCGCCTGCCAACCACAGGCTCGATTAAGAGTTGGCAGGCGGAAGCGCCTGCCCCACTGGTGTCCCCGTCTGGCAAGATAGTTCTATTGGATGCCCAATACTAAAATCGTAGCCACTCTCGGACCGGCCACCGACGCGCCCGATGTTCTGCGCCACCTCCTCGCCGCCGGCGTCGATGTCTTCCGCCTCAACGCCTCCCACGGCGAGCAGGACGATCATGCGGCGCGCATCGACGCCGTCCGCAAAGCCGCCCGTGAAGCGCGCGTCCACGCCGGCATTCTGCTCGACTTGCAGGGCCCTAAAATTCGCCTCGGGCGTTTCGAAGAGGGTCGTGCCACGCTCCAGACCGGCGCCACCTTCACCATTACCACCGAAACCGTGATGGGCACCGCCGAGCGCGCTTCCACCGGCTACGCGCGCTTCGCCCAGGACGTGCAGCCCGGCGACCGCATTCTGCTCGCCGATGGCTCCATCGAACTCGTGGCGCTCGACAGCGACGGCACGAGCGTCCGCACCCGCGTGGTCTCCGGCGGCCCCATCGGCGACCACAAGGGCATCAATCTGCCCGGCGTGCAGGTGAGCATTCCTTCGCTCACCGAAAAAGATCTCGCCGATCTGCACTTCGGACTCAACGCCGGCGTCGACATGGTCGCCCTCTCCTTCGTGCGCACCGCCGACGATGTGCGCCAGTTGCGCGACCGCTTGGGCGGCCGCCCCATCACCATCGTCGCCAAGATCGAGAAACCCGAAGGCTGGGACAATATCGAGACCATCCTCGACGTCACCGATGGCGTCATGGTGGCGCGCGGCGATCTCGGCGTCGAAATTTCCCTCGAGCGCGTGCCCCGCATTCAGAAGTCCATCATCCGCCGCGCCCGCCGCAAGGGCAGATTCGTCATCACCGCCACCCAGATGCTCGAATCCATGACCGCCAACTCCACGCCCACCCGCGCCGAAGTCAGCGACGTCGCCAACGCCATCTACGATGGCACCGACGCCGTCATGCTCTCCGCCGAAACCTCCGTCGGCAAGTATCCCGTCGAAGCGGTGCGTTTTATGGCGCGCATCGCCGCCGAGAGCGAAGATTCCATCCGCCGCAAGGGATATCTCGATCCGCCCCATCAGGCGGAGCCGAAAAGCGCCGAGATCCTCGCCGATGCCGCCCACCATGCGGCCCGCGATTCCGGCGCCGCCGCCATCGTCGTCTTCACCTCGCGCGGCTCCAGCGCCCGCATGATCTCGCGCTACCGCCCGCCCGTCGGCGTCTTCGCCATCACGCCGCACGATACCACCGCGCGCCAGCTTTCCGTCAGCTACGGGGTCACCCCGCTGCTCGCCCCCGACGTTTCCAGCACCGACGAAATGCTCAACCAGATGGACAAGGTGCTCATCGAAGGCGGCTATCTGCAAAAGGGCCAGTTGGTGGTGTTCGTGGCGGGTTCGCCCGTGGGACGGCCCGGCACCACCAATCTCATGAAGCTCCACCGCCTGGGACTCGGCTAACACCCATGACCGAGCACACTTTTTCGGCGCGCCTGGGCTGCCGCTACCTGCTGCATGTGCCGGAGAATATCGGCGCGCAGACCGTGCTGGTGGCCGCGCTCCACGGCTTCAGTCAAAATCCCGAGGACATGCTCTCTCTCACCCGTCGCATGGTGGGTCCGCACCACGCCATCGCCGCCATCGAAGGGCCATACGGCTTCTTCCTGGGTGTAGGCTCGGATAAAGTCGGCTACGGCTGGATCACCAGCCGCCGCCCCGCCGAATCCATCCGTCTGCACCACGAGATGGTACGCCACGTTCTCGAAGAAGCCGGAGGCGAACTGGCCATCCCCGCCGGGCGGCGCGTGCTGCTCGGGTTCTCCCAGGCCGTCTCGCTCAACTATCGATTTGCCGCGGCCCACCCGGATTCCGTCCGCGGCGTGGCTGCCCTCTGCGGCGCGCTGCCCGGCGATTGGGACGACGCACACCCCGGCCGCATACGCCCCGCCGTGCTGCACATCGCGCGCCGCCATGACGAGTTCTACCCGGTCGAACGCACGGAACAATACGCGCGCCGTTTGCGTCTTCGTTGTGATGACGTGGAGTTCCATCTTCTCGACGGCGGGCACCGTTTTCCATCCCGCGCCGGCCCCGTCTGGGAGAACTGGCTGAACCGCATCGTGAGATGACGCGCGTTGCGGGGAATTTCCGGCGCGGATTACCGGGGCGTTGTTCTTAGAAAGGCGGTCCCAGCGTGCACCGCCAACGCAAACCGCACACCGAGTTCCGGGCGAATGTCCCGATACCACGCCGGCACCGCTTCAGGTCTGCGTCCGGCGGCTGCTTAACCGAATGGGCGGAACTGGGGGGACGCGCTTGTGGGGCAGCTTGGCAAGCTGCGCGCCGGTTGCTTTACCGGCGCAAGTGGCGGGTTGGCAACCCGCCGCAGGTTTCCAACCTGCCCCACAACTCCAGGGCACGCTGCGTTTCCCCAATTCGGTTAAGACAGGCCTGCCCTGACTTGCTCCCACGGAATCACGCCGGCGGGATTCTGCTCATACCGCGCCATGCGGTAGTCCAGTTCCGCGCGCTGTGCGTCGGTCAGCGGTGCGTCGTCTTCCAGGCTCTCCCACAGCACGTCGAGCAGCTCGAGCTTTTCCGCGGCGGAGAGGTTTCCGATTTGACTCCGAAGATCGCCCATTTGTCCCTTAACCTTAGCGCTGTTTCCGCCGCACTGACAAGGGACCCGCAGAAATCCGGCCGCCATTGCGGAACAATACGCGCGCCGTTTGCGTCTCCGTTGTGATGACGTGGAGTTCCAGGTACCCTCTGGGTCCGCCTGTCAGCTACTCTTAAGGAATCATATGCCATCCGGGAAATTCTTCCGCCGTCCGGCGGTGCTTTTGGCCTTGGCCCTGTGTTCGGTAGGCGGCCTGGTGACCCTCATGGGCCGCCTCGCGACCGGGCCGCAAGTCGCCCAAAAACGCGTGCAGCTTTCCGACGGCGACGCTTCCGAGGCGTACCCGGCAATTTCGCCCGATGGCAAGCGCATCGCCTACAGCGCGCGCGCCAGTTCGAAAGTCAGCGCCTTCCACGTCTTCGTGCGCGAACTTCCGTCGGGCAAACCGCAACAGTTGACCCAGGGGGAAGCCGGCGACATCGCGCCGGTGTGGTCGCCCGATGGCGGTACGCTGGCCTTCCTGCGCATCGCCGATGGCCAAACCCAGTGCATCCTGATCCCATCCGATGGCGGCGAGGAGCGCAAACTTGCCGATCTCGGACCGGCCGCCGACGCGGCACAGCCCCTGCCCGCCGTCTCCTGGAATGCCGACGGCAAATCGCTCGTCGTGGTGCAGCGTGGGGAACGGCAGGTGCCCGTGCTCGCCGTAATGGCCCTCGATTCCGGCAAGCCGCGGCGCATCACCACCCCGCCCGAGGGCAGCGAAGGCGATTCCACCCCGGTCGTCTCGCCCACCGGCGCTAGCATCGCCTTCGTGCGGCACACGCCGGACGAGGGCGCCGATATATATGTCTGCGATGCCGCCGGCGGCGACGTTCGCCGCCTGACCTTCGACGATCGCAGCATCCGCGGCATCGCCTGGACGCGCGACGGCCAGGACCTCATCTACTCCGGCAACCGCGTCCGCGGCTGGCGCCTCTGGCGCGTGCCCGCCTACGGCGGCAGCCCGCGCGACCTCGTCATCGCGGGCCATCAGGCCTATTATCCGGCCATTGGACGCAATCGCCTGGCCTACACCGACAGCCCCACCGTGTCCGCCATCTGGCGCGCCGCGGTCGGCACTGGCGATACGGTCGAAGAGCGCCCTGTGATCCGCTCCACCGGGCGCGAGGTCAGTCCCGTGTGGTCGCCCGACGGCACGAAGATCGCCGATGTCAGCGATCAGAGCGGCAGCGACGAAATCTTCGTCAGCGATGCCAGCGGTCCCAATCGCGTGCAGATTACCCAGCTCAAGGGACCGCGGGTCGGCAGCCTGAGTTGGTCGCCCGACGGCAAGTCCCTCGTCTTCGACGCCTCCAGCGATCATGGGCGGGAAGTCTTCACCGTCCACGCCGCGCCTGGTAGCAAACCGGTCCGCGTCCTGCTCAATGCCTCCAACGCGTCCTTTTCGCGCGATGGCAAGTGGATCTATTTCCAATCGCGCGGCCAGATCTGGAAGGCGACGCCGACCGGCGGCAATCCACAAGCCCTCGCCCCGCAAAACGGCGCCGGCCAGCCCGTCGAATCGGCCGACGGCAAGTATGTCTACTTCCGTTCGCGCCGCGGCATCTGGCGCATTCCCGTCTCCGGCGGCGACGAAGAAGAGGCCTTCGTCCCGGAGCACGATATGTGGGGGCCCACCAACATGCAGCCTGCGAAGAAGGGCGTTTACTACACCGAATTCGAGCGCAGCGCGCGCGCCACCGTGGTTTCCTTTTACGATTTCTCCAGCAAGAAGAGCTCCATCGTATTCCGCATGAAAAACGCCGAATGGGGCAGCGGCGCCAGCTTCTCGGTGTCCCCCGACGGCAAGTACATCCTCTACGCCCGCGTCGATCAAAGCCAGACCAATCTAATGCTCGTGGAAAACTTCCGCTAGTCTGAAAGCGCCTGTTTAGCCGCCGATAAACGCAGATGAACGCCGATAAGCACTTCTGGTCTTATCCGTGTTCATCGGCGTTCATCGGGTGCGCCAGGCCAAGCCTGGCTGATCTTGTGAGATGAAAGGAACTCACCATGTAAATTGCCCATTCGACATGTAGCCAATCGGGCGTGAAGCGGGGCAACCCG
>JBEKDV010000357.1:0-8387 GCA_050014175.1 Candidatus Solibacter sp.
CGCGCCCCGAACCCGTCCGGGGCCTGCCAAGATCTCCGGACAGTTTATTTTGCAAGTTCCTAGAAAGCGCCTGCCCCACCAGGGGCGCCACTGGGACAGCGATTAGTAGGGTGGTTTTTCGAACCTATCAAACAGCCTCGTCGACTCAGTCTGTCCCACCAGCGTTGCCGCCTTGTACTATAAATACGGCATTGCCGTGAGGCTTACCCTTCGCATCTGGGCGGCCGGGCTGGGACTGGCGTGGACGGCGTCCACGCAGGGTCTGCCGCCGGGCACGCTGCTGTTGGCGCGCGTCAAGGCGCACATGCGGGAGGAACTCGCCCGCCTGCCCAATTGCAGTTGCCTGGAAACCGTCCACCGCGATCGCCAACCCGCGGGCGGCACGATGCGGCCGCTGGACACTGTCCGCCTGGAAGTTCTCTACAGCGACGGCCACGAGTTCTACGCGTCGCCCGGCGGCCGCGGCTTTAGCGAAGAACACCCCAGCGCCTTCGTCGGCAGCGGCACCATCGCCAACGGCCACTTCGCGCTGCTGGTGAGCGAGATCGCCGGCGAGCACGGTCTCTCCTATGAGTACAAAGGGGAAGAACTCCTCCGCGGCCGCCGCCTCGCTCACTACGATTACCGCGTCCCGGCCAACGCCAGCGGGCATACCATCAGCCTTGCCGAGGGCACCGGCACGGTCGGCATGAAGGGTTCGTTCTGGGCCGACCCCGCAACTTACGACATCGTGCGCATCGCCATGGAGGCCGAGGAGATTCCTCTCACTCTGCCCGTCCAGGAGTCCACCACCTCCATCGACTATGCCCACACCAACCTCGGCGGCTCGGACTTTCTGCTGCCGCAATCCGCCGATTCCCGGCTGCTGAGATTCTCCGGCGAAGAAAGCCGTAACCACATCGAATTCACCCACTGCCACCTCTACGGCGCGCAGAGCTCGATTTCCTTCGGCCCCACCCATGGCGCTCCGCTGTTCGGCGCCAGCTCCGTCCTCGAAATGAAGCGCGAGTTGTTGCCGGCGCTTCAGGTCGTCATCAAAGTCTCCACGCCGATCACCGGGAACACCGCTGTCGGCGCCCCGATCGAAGGCGTGGTCGATGGCAACGTCCCGCGCAAAGGACGAGTGCTGATCCCCGATGGCTCGCCCGTCCGCGGGCGCGTCCGCCGCCTGGAATGGAACGATGAGAAGGGCGGCTACTTCATCGTGGGCCTGGAATTCACCGATATCGAAGCCGCCGGCACCCGCTATCGTTTCTTCGCCGACCTCGAGGACACCGATCGCCTCCCCGGCCTCCGCCAGGTCATCCGTTCGCTCAAGCAGGAAACAACCACCCATCGCGGCGAAAAAATGGTCCTCGATACCACCGAGATCCTCTCCCTGCCCGACCTGCCGGGCGTCGGCAGCTTCTTCGTGCAAGCCCCGCGCCTCGACATCCCGCCCGGCTTCCGCATGACCTGGAAGACGCGCGCCCTGCTACCCTGAAAGTCCCGATGGTCCGCTTCACTTGCAACATCTGCGGCGCCGATAACGAGGTCGAACACTTCGCCAGCGAGCCTGCCACATGCGCCTGCGGGAGCAACGTGCGCCTCCGCGCCTTGATCCATCTGCTCTCCATGGAGCTGTTCGGACGCAGCTTGCCGCTGCCCGGGTTCCCTAAAATGAAGGCCATCCGCGGCCTCGGCATGAGCGACAAGGATTGCTACATCGGCCTCCTGGCCGAGAAGTTCGACTACACCAACACCTTCTACGATCGCGAACCCCGCCTGGATTTCACCGAATCTCACCCCGAGCTTGCCGGGCAGTACGACTTCATTCTCTCCGCCGACGTGCTGGAGCACATCGCGCCTCCCGTGGAGCGCGCGCTCGAAGAAACCCGGCGCATGCTCAAGCCCCACGGCTTCCTGGGCATCACCGTGTACTGCCACCCCGCCGACCGGTTGCGCGAACATTTCCCGGAACTTCACGAATTCCGCATCGTGCCGCTGGGAGAAGCCAGCGTGCTCATCAATCGCCGCCGCGATGGCGCTCTGGAGATCCGCGACGATCTCACCTTTCACGGCGGCAGCGGGGCCACCCTCGAAATGCGCGAATACGGCGCCGGCGCCCTGCGCGCCCAATTGCTCGCCGCCGGATTCCGCGCCGTGGACTTTCTGACGGAGAACGTGCCCCAGGTCGGCGTACTCTTCGATCACGATACCTCCCAGCCCCTCATCGCCAGGAATTACGACTTCACGTTCGACCATTGCGCGGGCCATCAGATGGTGGATGCCTGGCAGGCGGCGGAAGCCCAGGCGCGCCGGGAAAAAGAGCGCGCGGACGTGCTGGCCGAACGCATCCGGCTGGCCTCCGGCTCGCGCTGGGTCCGGCTGGGAAGAAAGCTTGGCATCGGCCCCAAGTTCGATTAGCGCCGGGGCAGATTCAGGGTCGGAAGCGGCGTTTTCGCCATAAAGTGCCTCCCTCGGCTTTTCCAGTTCGCAAACATTTAAAATATTTTGGGTAGTCTTTTCAATCACTTACGCCTCGCGCCCCCCGGTGTCGCCACCGCTCGCGGGCTAACGTGTAGTTGCAAGAGAGAGCCGATCGCCAAACTTCCTCCTTGCTGTTCCTACATCCTCCCCCGGAATCCCCACCGCTCCTTGATGAGCGTTCCTTCCTTTCGACGGCTCTCTCTTTCCAACCAAATCCGCCAAAAGAATATTTTGACTTTTAATCCGATTCGCGCTAACTCTCACATATGCCAGAGGGCTCTCATCGCTTCCAGGTCGGATCCATCAACTGCACCGTGCTCAGCGACGGCTATTACTCCTACCCATCGTCCTGGTTGTTCCCTAACGCCGACCCCGCCGATCTGAGCGGCGCCCTCGTCAGCCATCATCTCCCTCCCGACGACGTGCTCAGCCCCTACACCTGCCTGCTCATCGAAACCGGACGCCATATCGTGCTGGTCGATACCGGGGCCGGCGAATACTCCTCCACTTCCGGCGCCATCCAGGCGCGCCTGGAAATGGCCGGCATCCGCCCCAAGGATGTCGATACCGTGATCCTCACCCACGCGCACCCCGACCACATCGGCGGCGCCATCGACCTCTGCGGGCGCCCCGCTTTCCCCAACGCCCGATATGTCCTCTCCGAATTGGAATGGGAATTCTGGACCGGCGCCCGCACCGACCTCAGCCATCTGCGCGTGCCCGACACGGCCAAGGAGTCCCTGCAATCCATGGCGCGCCGCTCGCTCGGCGTGCTGCGCCACCAGATCGAGCCCATCGACCACGAAACCGAAATCGTGCCCGGCGTCGCCGCCATCCCCGCCCCCGGCCACACTCCCGGCCATCTCGCCGTCCTGATTGCCTCCGATGGCCACCAGTTGCTCAACCTGGGCGATGCCGCCGTCCACCCGCTCCACCTGGAGCATCCGTCCTGGGAGAACGGTTTCGACCTGGACCCCGACCGCGCCCTCGCCACCCGCCGCCAACTCATGGAACGCGCCGTTGCCCATGACATGCACCTCATGGCGTTTCACTTCCCGTTCCCTTCTGTCGGCCGTGTTGCGGCCAATGACGGTGGATGGCTGTGGACGCCGGGCTGGTAGATGCGCCTCACCTGGCGCGCCGCCGCCCTCGGCCTCTCGGCGGCGGCCAGCCTCGCCTACCTCCTGTTTCCAATCTGGGCGCCGGCCTCTCTGGAGATCGTTCCGCTTACCACCGCGGCAGCACACGTTCCCAGTTCGGGTCCACGTGCTTGCGCATCTCCGCCGTGTCGTCGCGCTTGCGGAAAGGAATCTTCGCGTAGCGCTCCCGTCCGCGCGCCAGTTGATCGTAATCCAGCTCCACGCCCAACCCCGGCCGATCCGGAATCTGCACGCATCCGTCGACGAACTTCACCCGCCCGCCTACGATCACCTCGTCCTTCTCCGTCTGCCAGGGATAATGCGTATCGCAAGCGTAGGTCAGATTCGGACACGCCGCCGCCACGTGCGTCATGGCCATCATGCTGACTCCCAGATGACTGTTGGAGTGCATGGAAAGCCCCATCCCCAGCACACTCGTCAGATGCGACAACTGCTGCACATTGCGCATCCCGCCCCAATAGTGCGGGTCGCAGAGCACAATCTGCACCGCGTCCAGTTGCTTCGCCACAGGCACGTCGGCGAAACAGGTTACCGCCACGTTGCTCGCCTGCGGCGTGTGGTTGCCCTCGGCCAGCAGGCGCCGCCGCACCTCGCCCATGCCCTCTAGCCGAGCGCAGCCGTCTTCCAGGTAGCCGCCGCCGGCCAGTTCGTCCTTCAGCGCGCGCCCCACTGCCACCGTGGTATCCACGCTCCACGCGCAATTGGGGTCGATGCGCAGCGGGTACCCGGGCCCGAATTCACGCCGCAGCGCGCGCATGCTTTCCATCTCGATCTCGGGATCCAGCACGCCGCCCTTCAGCTTGATCTCGCGGAACCCATACTGCGCCGTCATCTGCCTGCACTCGCGCACGCATGCCTCTGGCGACAACACCTCGCCGTACTCGTCCTCGCGCGCGTCGTCGCCCACCCCGCCGCCGCCCCCGTGCTTATAGAAGAGGTACGCCGAGAAGCTGACTTCATCGCGCACGCGCCCGCCGATCACGTCGCACACCGGCTGCCCCGTCGCCTTGCCGATCAGGTCCAGGCACGCGATCTCGATGGCCGCGAACGTGCGCGCGTGCCGGTCCAGCGGATTCTCGCCCGGCACCAGGTAGGTCTGCGAGCGGCCCCCCGGCGCACGGGTCATGGCGTGCTCGGCTTCCCGGCTCAAATCCCGCCATAACCCGGCCAGTTGGAACGGATCCATCCCGGTGACGCGGGAACGCACCGCTTCGAGGCCCGCCAGCGGCCCATCGCCGCCGTAGGTCTCGCTGAACCCGGTCAGGCCGCTGTCGGTCTTCAATTCCACGATGGTGCGCAGCGCGAATGGCGCGTGCAGGCCGTACGAACTACGCAAAGGGGGATCGGCAATCGCGATCGGATGCAATACCAGTTCCGTGATTTTCATGGCACGTGATTTGGAAGGGGAAAGGACCGCTCTCGAACGCGCCGCTGGATTCGCGGCCTACTTGCGCGAGCCGCGGCGCGGGTTGCGCAGCTCCGATTGACGGACCTTGCTCTTCTTGCGCTTGGGCTTGCTGATCTTGAAGGTGCCGCTGCCTACGTACTCCGCTGAATACACTTTATCGTCCGCCAAAAGATTTTCTCCTGAAATGCACGAATAATTGATCCCCCATTGTACCGCGCATTATTCTGGAAGATGAGGATGGGGGACACGCAACCACAATTCGGGGAGGGTCCGGCTCTGCCGCTGATGCCGGAGCTCGCGCCCAGCCGCATCCCGCATACCTTTCGCGCCCTCCGCCACCGCAACTTCCGCCTCTTTATCGGCGGCCAGATCGTCTCCCTGGTCGGCACCTGGATGCAGAACGTGGCGCAAAGCTGGCTGGTGTACCGCCTCACCCACTCGGAACTTCTCCTGGGCACCGCCTGGTTCTGCTCGCAGATCGCCGTCTTCGCGCTGGGTCCGCTGGGAGGCATCGCGGCCGACCGCTTCCCGCGTCAAAAGGTGGTCATCGTCACCCAAACCCTGTCCATGTTGCAGGCCTTCGTACTGGCGGCGCTCACCCTCAGCGGACGCGTCCAGGTCTGGCACGTGCTCGTGCTGGCCGGCCTGCTGGGCATGATCAACGCCTTCGACATGCCCGGCCGCCAGGCGCTGGTCATCCAGATGACCAGCAAGGAAGATCTCATCAACGCCATCTCGCTCAATTCGGCCGTGTTCAACTCGGCGCGCGTGGTGGGACCGGCCGTCGCCGGACTGCTGCTCGCCGTGGTCGGCGAAGGCACCTGCTTCCTCATCAACGGCATCAGCTTCCTCGCCGTCATCGCCTGTCTGACCGCCATGCGCATCCCGCCCGCCACTCCCCAGGCCCACGCGCCCGTCTGGCAGCACCTGGTGGATGGCTTCCGCTACGCCGGCCATCATTCCGCCGTGCGGCGCGTGCTCGCCCTCATGGGCTGTGCGACCCTCGCCGGCATGCCGGGCCTGGTCCTCATGCCCTTTTTCGCCGACGACATTTTTCACCGCGGCTCGCGCGGCCTCGGCATTCTCATGGGCGCCATGGGCATCGGCGCCGTCTTCGGCACGCTCACCCTGGCGCGCCGCACGCGCCTTTCCGGATTGGGCCGCGTGATGGTCATCAGCGGCCTCACCACCGGCGCCTGCTACCTTACCTTTGCCTATTCCCCTTCGTTTTATTTGTCGCTGGCCATCATGCCCGTCATCGGATACAGTGTGATGCGGCAGATGGCCTCGGCGAACACCACCATACAGACCCTGATCCCCGATGAGTACCGCGGGCGCATCATGGCGCTGTATTCCATGACCGTGGTGGGCCTGGGACCGTTCGGCAGCCTGGCGGCCGGCGCTCTGGCGGGACGCTTCGGCGCCCGCGCCACCCTGGCCGCCGGCGGCGCGCTCGCGCTCGCCGCGGCGCTCGTCTTCGCCTGGTATTTGAGGAGAGATCCGATTGCGGCTTAAAACAGCTTTATTCCTGATCCTGCTGGCCACCGCGCCCGGCGCAGTCGTGGGGCAGGCGCTTCCGCCTGCCAACCTTGGCGCAACCACCGCGCCCGCCCAGCCCGGCGATGCCGCCAAACTCTGCGCCCGGATTCCCCCGCTCGCCCAAGAAATCACCAAAGTCTCGGGCATGCCCTTGCGCCATCCCGTGCCCTGCGACTTCATCACCAAGGACAAGATCAAGGAGTTCCTCAACAAGCGCGTCAAGGAAGTCGCCAAACCCGAAGATCTGCGCGCCGAAGAGCTCACCCTCAAGAAATTCGGCCTCGTCCCCCAGGATTTCGACCTCGCCAAAAACACCATCGAGCTGCTCACCGAACAGGCCGCCGCCTTCTACGACTACGACCGGAAGAAGCTCTTCGTCACCGACACCACCGCCTCGGAAACGCAGGAGCCGGTGCTCTCCCACGAGGTCGCCCACGCCATCGCCGACCAGAACTACAACCTCTCCAAATTCATCAAGGCCGGCCGCCAGAACGATGACGGTGCCACCGCCCGCCTCGCCGTCATGGAAGGCCAGGCCACCTGGCTGATGAGCGAACTGCTGGCGCGCAAAATGGGCCAATCGCTCAAGGATTCTCCCTCGCTATTGGCCATGATGAGCGGCGCCACCGATGGCGGGGCCGGCCAGTACCCCGTCTTCGACAACTCGCCCCTCTACCTGCGCCTCACCCTCATCTTCCCCTATACCAAGGGCATGCTCTTCCAGAATGCCCTCTTCGACCGCGATGGCCAGAAGGGATTCGGCGAGGTGTTCCTCAAGCCTCCCGTCTCCACCCAACAGATTCTCCACCCCGAGAAATACTTCGCCGGCGTCAAGCCCACCCAGCCCGATCTTCCGCGGCCCCACCTTCCCAAAGGCTACAAGGAGCTGGTGGGCGGATCGCTCGGCGAACTGGAGCATGCCGTCATGCTGGAACAGTACTCCGGCAAAGAGCGCGCCGCCGAACTCGCCCCCCACTGGCGCGGCTGCGCCTTCGACCTGCTGGAGAACAAAGAGGCCGGCCGTATCGTGCTGCTCTACGCCGTGGAGTGGGATAGCGAAGACGCCGCCCGCCAGTACTTCGCCGCCTATCGCACCCAGCTCTCCAAAAAATGGAAACAGATGACCGTCGCTACCGAAAGCGCCGAAGCCGTCACCGGCACGGGCGACGACGGCCGCTTTGAGTTGCGCCGCCAGGGCACCATCGTCACCAGCATGGAAGGTTTGCCCCCTGCGATAAACTGAGTCTATGCCCTCCTTTCGCGTGATCGCGGCTCTTACCCTGCTGGCCCTGTCGATGCCGCCCGCGCGCGCCGCCGTGCTGCCGCGCCCTTCGCCGGATTTCGCCATCAATCTGGGACCGGGCAAACAAGTCCGCATCGGCCAGTACAAGGGCAAGACCGTGGTCGTCGCGTTCATTCTGACCTATTGCTCCCATTGTCAGAAAGTGATCGGCGTTCTCTCCAAGGTGCAGAAAGAATACGGTTCGCGCGGCCTCCAGGTGCTGGCCTCGGCGACCGAGGACATGGCCGCCGCCGCCCTCCCCGGCTTCCTCCGCCAGTTCGATCCGCCGTTTCCCGTGGGAGTCAATACCACCAACGAATTCGTCGCCTACATGCAGCATCCCACCATGCTCCAGTTGTACATGCCGGGACTGGTTTTCATCGATAAGGACGGCCTCATTCAAGCGCAATACGAAGGCCGCGACGCGTTTCTGGAAGAGACCGGCGTGGAGAAAAGTATCCGCGCCAAAGTCGAAGAGATGCTCACCCCACCCGCCGCCCCCCCGAAAAAAACCGCCGCCAAGAAGCCC
>JBEKDV010000358.1:0-8380 GCA_050014175.1 Candidatus Solibacter sp.
GGGACGCGCCGTCCCACGCCCTACGGCTTGGCCGTCGCCGAGCGCCTCTCGGGCGACCTGGCGCACGCCGGCCTGACCATCTCGAGCGGCATGGCGCGCGGCATCGATACCGCCGCCCACAAGGGCGCGCTGGCGCACGGCGGGAATACCGTGGCCGTGCTGGGATGCGGCGTGGACGTCGTTTATCCTGTCCCCGGTTTTCCCTATATCAGGAGTGGGAGTTCATTTACGACCCGTCCAAGCAGAAGCAGATCCCCAATCCCAACGCCGCGGGCCTCGGCGGAACCCCGGCAAGCCAGATGGGCCAACCTGGTCAACCGGGCCCCCGGCATGAGCCCGACAACCAGCCCGGTCGGCCGCTAGCCCGAGTCACACAAAAAACATCGAATTGTATCGAATCTGATCTTGCGTCGGCTTAAAACAGAGATTAGACTCTTTTAGTACGATTCAGTCGCGTTGCCACCGTTCCCGTTCGCAGAGGTTCGGAGTTGCACATGCTCAGGATCTTTCGTGCCGCCGCGCTGCCGTTGCCTCTCGGCGCCGCGATTCACGCCCAAGCTGGGCCGATCCTCTCGATCGGTCCGACCGCTATCGACAACAGATTTCCGGCAAGCGAGACAGGTGCTCCGTAACGTAAGGCGGCATTCGCCGTGGAGGTGGGGAGGACAAGCCGATGAAGTGCGTCGTAATCTTATGGATCGCGGTTTCGGCTGCTATTGGCCAAACGGGAACAGCCAGTATTGCCGGCACGGTTCTGGATGCCAAAACGCAGGGACCCGTTCCCGCCGCACTGGTGATCGCCAGCCGTGCCGGGGCTCCGCCGTCCACCGGGAACACAAAATCGGGCGGCGACGGCGCGTTCCGGATTCCGGGACTCACGGCGGGTAATTATTCGCTCTGAGTGCAGGCAGCGGGCGATCAGTACCTCGACCCGTGCCAATGGAGCGGTAACCCAACGAGCGTCACCCTGGTTTCGGGACAGAACGTCACAGGCATCTCGCTGAAACTCACGGCGGCGTCCGTTTTGAATATCCAGGTGCAAGATCCGCAAAAGACCCTGAGCCAAACGACCAGGGATGGTCGCCGCCCGGACCTGACTCTCGGCGTTTGGGGACCAAGAGGGTTGTACTACCCGGCCCATGCCTCGGGCAGCACGACCGCCGCCGCAAGCCTTCCGAGCGCGGTCAACAGTTACAGCTATCACCTTGCAGTGCCCCTCGACACCGCGCTCAACTTCTACATCGCAAGCCACGATCTGAAACTGGGCGATGCCACCGGCGTGGTGCTCTCGGGCAATGCCAGCCAGCAGGTATTCCAGCACGCGACCGGCGATCCCAACCCGAAGAGCTTCGCGTTTACCGTGCTGGGCCTGTTGCCCTGAGGCGAAATCATGCGGCCCACCGGCTCAGATAACTTGGCGCGAAGAACCATCGGCTGTACGCCGGGGCGTGTCTTTTGCAGGTGCAGGGAAGATCGCAGCGAAGTCGAGAGAGGAAAGACAGTATGAAACGAGCACATTCCGTAGTCGTTGGTGCACGCTCATGGCTCGCGGGTCATGCCGGAGCGTTGATCGTCGGCTTGGCCGTGGTCTGGATGACGTCCGCGCCGCGTCCCGCGTGGGGCCAATCGGCGTGGCCCAGCTACCCGAACAATAACGCCATCTCCGTTACAAGCGGCGGCAATGTCGGGATCGGAACGACGAGCCCAAACTACCCACTTGATGTCGCAAACAGGCTTGTCAACGTAAGCGGCAATATTCCGGGTTACCTCATCAGCGACACTCAAGCCTCGGGGCGGCAATGGGCGATCTTTTCTGGCCATCCTGCCGTGGGCTACTTCAAGATCCGCGACAACAGCCCCTCAGGTGGGGACAGGCTTGTCATCGATACCAACGGCAACGTCGGCATCGGGACGACAAACCCGCAGCACCTGCTGCACGTCGCCGGCACCATCGGCGCCGAAGAAGTGCTCGTGACGTCCACGGGAGCGGATTATGTGTTTCAACCCGGCTACCGCCTCCAACCCCTCAGCGAAGTCGCCGCCTACATCCAAGCCAATCACCACCTGCCCGGCATCCCCTCGGAAGCCGAGGTGAAACAGAAGGGCATGGGCGTGGGCGAGATGGAGGCGAAGCTCCTGGCGAAAGTCGAGGAGCTTACCCTGCACATGATTCAGGCGCAAAAGGAGAATCAGGAACTCCGTGACCGCCTCGCGCGGCTGGAGAAGGGCGCGAACGCGGCGCCAACGGCAGCCAGGTAAGGGTGCGAGAGATGAGAGCGGCATCAAAATCGCGCGGGGCGACGAAGATTCTGGTCCGGTCGGCGCTCTGGTTCTGCGCCTGCAACGTTCTGGCGGCCGCCCTGGCGGCGCAGTGCTCGAATCCCACCCAGGTGCCCGACGGCACATACACCTCGGGCGACCACAGCCAGGTGGATAACAACGCCCTGTCGGCCGCCAACGTCGTCCTCAACGGCGGCGCGACCGCCACGTTTGTGGCGGGCAACTGCATCCAACTTCTTCCGAACTTTCACGCCAGCGCCATCGGCGCAACGGTGCCGACCACGTTTCACGCCTGGGTAGAAACCGCGCCGGCCGATGTGTCTGTTTCCCCTTCGAGCGGTAGCGGCCTCAGCCAGCAGTTCACCTGGACCGTCTCCAGCCCGTCGGGATACACTAACCTGTCGGACGTGTTCGCTGTCTTCAACACTTCGGTTTCCGGCGTGAATGCATGCTACATCCGCTACAACCGGGCATCCAATCTGCTGTATCTGGCCGACGACTCGGGCGCTAACTGGCTGGGCGGCTTTGTGCCGGGGAGTTCCGTTACAGCAAGCAACTCGCAGTGTAGTATCTATGGCAGCGGGTCGTCCTTCAGCGGCTCCGGCACCCAACTCGCGTTGACCGTGTCCGTGACATTTCAAACGTCCTTTGCGGGGACCAAGAACAACTACCTGATCGGTTACGACAACCAGGGGTTGAACACGACCTGGCAGCAGATGGGAACGTGGACGGCGCCGATACCGACGGAGTTGATTACTGTCACGACAAACCCATCAGGCCTCTCGTTCCTTGTCGATAGCGTGCCATACTCATCTCCGCAGACATTCCAATGGGTAGCAGGATCGAACCACACGCTCGGCCTCTTGTCGCCGCAATCCGGCGGCGCCGGCACGCAATACGTGTTCGCCAACTGGTCCGACGGTCTGGGCGCTTCCCACACCATCACGGTCCCGTTCTCGTCCGCGACCTTCACCGCCAATTTCACCACGCAATACTACCTGACCACGACCGCCAGCCCTGCCGCTGGAGGAACCATCGCCCCGCCGAGCGGCTGGTACACTCCCGGCACGGTGGTCTCTGTCGGCGCCACCACCAACCCGGGCTATTAATTCACCGGATTCAGCGCTCCCCCGGGCGGTGCCACCACGCCCCAAAACCTCACCATGAACGCCCCAGTCACCGTCACCGCCTATTTCCAGGCGCTGCCTGCCATCCTGACCATCACCTCGACGCATAGCGGCGATTTCACGCAGGGGCAAGCGGGGGCGACGTATTCCCTCACCGTCGGCAACGCGCCGGGGGCCGGCCCCACCAGCGGGACCGTGATGTTGACCGAATTCATTCCCACCGGATTGCTGCCGGTGTCCATGAGTGGCACAGGCTGGACCTGCCCCACCGCCGGGACGACCTGCACCCGCGGCGACGCGCTCAGCGCCGGCTCATCCTATCCGGCGATCACCCTAACCGTGAACGTGGCCTCCAATGCCCCTTCACCAGTAACCAACCAGGCCACCGTGTCCGGCGGCGGGTCGGCGAGCGCTGCCGCCAGCGACCCCACAACGGTCGATGCCCTGCTCCGGTACTCCAACCCGCTGGCTTTTGCCACATCCGCCAGCATCGTCGCGGGAGTGCCCACCACTCTTACCGTGACCTATACCAGCGACAATGGTCCGTCCGATATCGCCTCCGGACAGGTCATGATCGATAACTGCTACCTGACATGGGACTATACCGGCCACGTGATCTTGTATGGCGCCAACGGAGGCGGGCAAGTCAACGGCACTCTGCTCCAAAACACCACGCTATCGGCTGGCAACTGCTCCATCAATCTTGCGAGCTCGAGCCTCTCGCCGCCCGCCTCCAACCCCAAGGCGTTGGTGCTCTCCCTGGCGATTACCTTTCCGGAGCAGGCCTACCCCAGCCCGGACGGCCGCACCACTCCGCCGACCTTTGTGGGAACGCACGAGGTGTACGCCTGGGGAACCAGCTTCGAAAACCTCACAACCTCACGGGTGGATCTGGGATCGCTGGTGGTCAGCCAGGGGCAGGATTTTACCCTGACTCTCGGGACGAGCGAGTCCTTCGTCAATTTGGGGACGGGGGCCTCGTTGAATCTGACCTTATCCACCACCGGGCTGAATGGATTTACCGGCAATATCCCCGTGACCATCATCGGCGGATCCGGCGGTTGCTTTGTGTTTATGGGGACCCCGCCAACTTCGATCGCGGCGAACTCGCAAACCACCATCACCGTTCGAAACAACAACTGCTCGCAATCGGCATATATGAACTTCATGGTCGCCAGCACGCCGGCGATCGGCATCTTCCACAGCACATCTTACGCCAACATCTCCGCCGCCCCCACTGGAGACTTCAACATCGGGGTGAGCGGCCCGTACCCGGCCGTGCTGTCGCCGCAGACCGGTGTCAGTTACACGGTGACCGTGAGCCCGACGAACGGCCTGACCGGGGGGTGTGTGAGCCTGAGCTTGGGCCCAGGCAGCCTGCCGGCGGGCGTGACCTATTTCCTGCCATCGGCGGTCTGTCTGAACGGTTCGGGGAGCGTGACCGCTTCCCTGACCTTCTCCGCTTCCCCCATCACCCCGCCCGGCACCTGGCCCTTGCAGGTCATGGGCACGCTGGGGAGCACGCACATTGCCGACTTCTGGCTTTCCACCCTGGTGACCACCTTCCAGGTGACCTCGGCGACGGGCAGCGCGATCGTCCATAATACGGGACAGGAGGTGCAGACCGTGCACAGCGTGACGGCCGGCAATGTGCCCAGCAACGCGACCTGCGCCCCCGTGCCAGCGGACCCGAACGTCACGTGCCGGGTGGTGTCGTCCTCCCCGGGCACGGTCACGATCGGGATCACGGCCGGCGCGGGCGCGGTCCACGGCACGCGGGTCTTGAGCCTGAACGGAGGCGCGGCCCCGTTCCACGCGGCCCTCGCGGACGTTGTCGGGGCGGTGGGCAGTTCCCTGCCGAGCATTCAGGCGGGTGCGCCTCCCACGCCGGCGACGCTTACCGTATTGGGAGTGGACCTCGGCTTCTGCGATCCCTCGGGACAGTGTGGGGATCCGGAGGTGATTGTCGACGGCCCCGTCGAGGCGGACATCACTGACTATAGCGGCGACACCCTCTCGGTGACGTTCTACGCGGATGCATCGGCTTCCGCAGGCACCTACGGCGTCTACGTCAGCCTGTGTGGTGGATACTGGGATCCCTCGGACGACATGAATTCGGAGGCCTGCGTCGCCGGCCCTGCGTTCCTCCAGGTGACCGCGGCGCCAGCGCCGCCATCGGGGACCAGCGGCTTGCCGCCTCTCCCAGCCCTCCCCCTACCCAATGACCTCTTGTCCGTCCCTAACGCGCCACGGCCTCCGTTTACGAATACCTGGGACAGCTATCTGCGAATTCAGGCGTTCAGCCTCATCGCGAACGCCGCAAATGCGGCTGCAGCGCCAGTTCCTTCACAATATCACTACCCGACCAAGCTCACGGTCGACAAAGACAGTTGCACAATCGGAGAGGCGACATTGCCAACTGTTGCCGCCTATCGCTCGATTACTTATCAGGTACTGGACCAGAATGGGACGCCATGGCAGTCCGCCTGGGGGCCGTTGTCCGTCACCGAGATTGTGGTCTCAACTGGAGGCACAGTTGAAACCTCAACTCCGGGACCCAACTGGTCCACCCAGGCCAACCCCGCGACCATTGACAGCCAAGGCAGGTTCACTGATAACCTCTCGGTCGGAGGTTTTGTCCTCGGCCCTAATCCCCCGGGGACCGCCAATCAGGTGTTCTATGCGACGGGGAACTTTACGCCGCAGCCCCTCGTGGTTCATTTCTACGTGGCTGACTGGCTGATTCTTTCAAACTATTATTCGGCGAGCACCGTCCTGGTTAATGGGATCGCGGCGCCTGGCGGATGCAAGTAGGCCCAATGCGAGGATTGACACATCCACCGGCATCTGTGGCAGTGTTGGTGCTCTTGTGGATCTCGGTTGCCTGCCAAACTGGCCCTCCAGTACCGCGCGTGCAGTTGGTTCCCTCCGGTTCGGAGTTGGCCACCGCTTGGTCGCTCGCCACAATCGTGGCGGTCGGAACCGTTGGTAGTCCGCATCGAGTGGGAGTGCCACAGTTGGTGACACGGGGAAGCACCTCCGGGCCCGTCTTTCCCTGCGAAGCGCAGTTTCACGCTGCTGTCCTGATTAAGAGTGAAGCAGGCCTCGGCAACAGGAAGCTCCTATGGTTCTCCATGTTCCCGACGTGCGGCTTTGGGATTAAGCCCGACTGGACGATTCGTTCCGCGGAACAGCTCTGGTTCTTGCGCACCGAAGACACATGGCTACGACCTGTAACAGATGTTAGCGGGACTTTTCTTGAGCTATACCAGCACTTCGAGGCGCCACCGAACAGTGATTCCGAGACGTTGCGCCGGACACTATCCCGATACGTTCTCAATCCCACCGCCGCCGCCGAGACTGAGGAGCAGTTCGTGCGGCGATTCAATGGCCTGTTTGACCTTTCGTGCAAAATCGCCGGCGAGCAGTGGTCCAGACAAGTGATGGGAGAACTCCGTAAGGTCGCATCGCCCGCCGTCCGGACGGAGATCTGCCGCCTCCTGGCTGGCTACGACCAGTGCCATTTTTCGGATTGCCCCCCAGGGTTCATCTATCCCGGAACTGATGGCACCCGGGGTGACCAAGATCAGGCGGCGCACAAGAAGAGCAACCTCGTTGAGTCGTCTGAAGAGCTCTTGAAGGCGCGGCTCAAGTCCGGCCAACCTAAGGAGTGGGAGCAACACGAACTGGAGATTCTGTCATGCAACTTCGATCCTGTAATAAGACAGCGAGCAGGCAAGCTCCTGCGGAAATATTTCCCGGAATCCCAGCTTGCCCCTTGCATAAGCTGCCGATAGGCGTCGACAAATCGGTTGGTGGACGGCGGTTCGCTAACCTCAAGAGAGGACTGGCAGAAAAATGACCTCGTTCGTTCGGATTGAACACTGTGTAGTAGGAGCGCTGTTCGTTTGTGCACAGGTGGCGATGGCCCAAACCGCCCCCACCGCCTCCGTCTCCGGCCGCGTGCTCTCCGAGGAGGGCCGCACCCTGCGCGCCACCGTGACCCTTTCCTTCGCAGCCGCACGCGGGTACCCCGCGCCGCCATGGCGCACCCTTACCGGCGCCAATGGGACGTTCACCTTCTCCCGCCTGCCCGCTGGCAGCTACGTCCTCTGCGCGCAGGTGGCGGCCTCCGAGACGGCGCCGGCCAGCTCGCCCTACGTGGACACCTGCGTCTGGCCGTCGGGACAAACGCCCATCACCCTGGCCGCCGGACAACAGGTCGCCGGAATTGTGTTCACCGCGCCGAAGGGCGCGCTGCTGAAAGTTCAGGTTGCGGACCCGGACCACGTGCTTCCTCAGCCCGCGGCGAAGGGGCCGGCGCCGCTGGAACCGGAACTGCAACTCATCCTCAAAGGTCCCGATGGTCTGTACCGGCACGCCCGCTATGTCTCCGGCGACAGCGGCGGGCGGACCTACCAGATCGCCATTCCCGTGAAGACCGCCGTTGGCATGAAAATCGCCAGCACCATCGCCAACGTCTTCGATCAGAACGGCAACCAGCTTCAGGAAAAGGACGAGGTCGCCTTCCAGCCCGCCACGGCGGCGGATCTCAATCCCGTGACCTTCACCCTGCACCGCAAGTGACACGTTTGGCAGGCGTCCCTCCGCCAACCCCAGTCACACCAACATTCCCCCATTTTTCGTTGAAAACAAACGCCCTCCATCCGACCACCCCTTTTCCCCGTTCTACAATGAAGCCGGCATGCCATTCTCGCCCCTCCAACCCGCGCCACCCGTTCCCTCCCCAAACCAAAAATTACCAAACGAACCCATTCTTCCTCCCAACACCAACCAAACACAGCCACTTGCACCATCCGCCGACGAACCCACTTGCGTATCCCCGCCGCCGGCTGGTATCGTCATGGACGACAAGCCCCGCGTCATGCCATCTCCTGTACTCAGCCGGGAAGAAGAGCTTTACTGGCTGGCATTGAAACTCGTCCCGGGTCTGGGCTCCAGAACTTCGGGAA
>JBEKDV010000359.1:0-8369 GCA_050014175.1 Candidatus Solibacter sp.
ATCTCGCCCATGGCATCCTGGGGCCGCTCGCAAAGAACCTCCAGTACTTCCTCCTGCATGAACTCGGTCTTGAGCGTGTCCGGGCTTCCGATGGCGATCAGCTCCCCGCGATAGATCAAGCCGATGCGGTTGCAGTACTCGGCCTCATCCATGTAGTGGGTAGTCACGAAAGTGGTGACCCCCTTGCCGGAGAGTTCGTAAATCAGGTTCCAGAATTGGCGCCGGCTGACCGGATCCACTCCCGCGGTCGGCTCGTCAAGAAAGATGATGGGCGGCTCGTGCAAAATGGCGCATCCAAATGCGAGGCGTTGCTTCCAGCCACCGGAGAGAATGCCTGTGCGGGAATGGCGGCGATCCTGAAGACCAGCCATCTCGATTACCCACTCTTTGCGCTCCTTCTTCTTCTCTGGTGGGATACGATAGATGCCGCTGTAGAAATCGATGTTCTCCTCCACGGTGAGGTCCTCGTAGAGAGAGAACTTTTGGCTCATGTAGCCGATGTTGGCCTTGATCTTTTCCGGCTCGGTCCGCACATCGAACCCCGCCACAGTTCCGGTGCCCCCGGTGGGAGACAGAATCCCACATAGCATGCGGATGGTAGTTGACTTGCCCGCGCCATTCGGACCGAGGAAGCCGAAGATCTCGCCCTTCTGCACTTCGAAGCTGACGCGGTTTACGGCGATGAAGCTGCCGAAGCGCTTCTCCAGATTCTTTACGACGACGGCGTTTTCGTTGCTGCTCGCGTTCATGGTTTCAGTTCTTCCTCTCGGCGGCTAAGACCGATATGAAGACGTCTTCGAGCGCCGGCTCGATCGTGCGGACGCCACTGACGGAAAGGCCCGCGCCGACGAGCACTCGTTCCGCCTCTGCCGCAGCTTGATCCGGATGCTGCGCCAGCAGGTGAATGCGGTCACCGAACAGGCTTGCTGTGGCGGTGGTGAATTGTTCCCGTAGGATCGCGGTGGCTCTGCGCGGCTCCGAGGAGCGGATTTCCAGAATGGTTCCCTGCATCAGCTTCTTGACTTCGCCGGGGGTCCCTACGGCCAGGAGTTTTCCCCGGTGCATGAGTCCGACCCGACCGCAACGTTCAGCCTCGTCTAGATACGCAGTCGAAACGAAGATGGTCACGTTCTCGCGAAGCAGTTGGTACAGGATTCGCCAGAAGTCGCGGCGCGAGACGGGGTCTACCCCGTTGGTCGGCTCGTCCAGGAATAGCACCTTGGGCGTGTGGACCAGCGCGCAGGCCAGACCGAGTTTCTGTTTCATGCCCCCGGACAGCCTGCCAGCGTGACGCTTCTTGAACGGCGTCATGTTGCTGAACGACAGCAAGCGCTCGATCTTTTGCTCCCGGCCTTTCTTCGGCACGCCGTAGATGTCGGCGTAGAACTCAAGGTTCTCCATCACTGTCAGGTCCGGGTAGAGACCAAACCGCTGGCTCATGTAGCCGATCTCTTCCTTGACCGCCTCCGCCTCCCGCAACACGTTGTGGCCGGCGACCCAGGCTTCGCCGGATGTGGGTTCCATGATGGAGGTGAGCAGCCGCATAGTGGTGGTCTTCCCGGCGCCGTCCGGCCCCACGAGACCGAAGATCTCCCCCTCCTCCACGGTCAGGTTCAGTCGGTCAACCGCCGTCAGATTGTCGAAGGATTTTGTCAGGGCCACGGCCTCAATTGCGTGCATCGCTGACCTCTCTGGCAACCAACGTCATCGACTTCTTGGGCACCTTGGGAACCCGCGCCATGTTGGGGTTCCGCGACGGTGTGCTCGTTCCCTGCCCGTCAAGTGTCTGCGATTGCGTGTTCGTGTCCGGCCCCGTCAGTATCACGGCATCGGCGGGCATGCCGGGCTTTAGTTCCATGTTGGGGTTCTGGATGTCGATCTTGATACGGTAAACCAGCTTCACCCTCTCTTTCTCCGTCTGAACATTCTTCGGGGTGAACTCCGCCTGGGAAGCGATAAAGGAGACCCGTCCGTCGTAACGCTTGCCGGGATAGGTGTCGGTTGTCACCCGCACCCGCTGGCCAACCTTGACACGGCCGAGGTCGGTCTCACTGATGTAGGCCCGCAACCACAAGTTAACGAGGTCGCCCACCGTGACGACCGGTGTTCCGGGGGCCGCGTACATTCCGGCCTCAAGATTCTCCGAGAGGACCACGCCGCCGATGGGCGCCATAACGGTGGCGTAGCTGAGGCGCGTTTCAGCCACCGCAAGCGCCTGTCGGGCTTGTTCCAGGCGTGCGCGTGCCTGGTCGATCGTCTCGTGGCGGGGGCCTTTGGTGACCAGCGCCAAGCGTTCCGTGGTCTGTTTCAAGCCGGCGCGCGCCTGCTCGACCTGTTCCTTTCTAGGTCCCTCGATCACAAGCTTTGATCGCTCTTGGTCCTCACGGAATCGAGCCTTTGCGGCCTCGAGCGCAGCCTGGGTGGTCTCGTACTCGCGGGCTGAGATGACATCATTCTTGTAGAGGGTCTTCTGCCGCGTGTACTCCGCCTCCAGCCGGTCCACTTCTGTTTTCGCCCGCTCAACCGTCGCCTTATGCGCCGCGATGTCTTGCGGCCTGGATCCGGCCAGCAGTTCATCGAGCCAGGCCTGGGTCTTGTGAACGACAGCTTCCGCCTCGCGGATTTCTTCCGGACGGGAGCCCGCCACCAGCTCGGCCAACGCGGCTTGGGCGGTGTCGACTTCGGCGCGGCGCACCGCGACCTCTTCCATGAGTTCGCTGCGGTCGAGCCTCGCCACCAGTTGACCAGCCGTAACAGTCTCGCCTTCGGAGACAGCGCGCTCCTCCAGCCGACCGGGGATCTTGAAGCTCACCTCGACGTCGGTGACCTCGATGTTTCCGGAAACGCGTATCGCCGTCGGATCGCTCTGGTGCTTGCTCCGGATGAACCTGTAGCTGACCCCCGCAGCCACCGCCAGTACCGCGAGCAGGATCAGCACCTTTTGCTTGCTTCTCATGCCTTCACCTCCTAAGTGAACACACATTCACTTCATAGCCAAAAAAATTCACGATGCCCTGAGGCTCTTGCTCAGCAGGTCCCAGGCTCTCTCGACGTGCCGCGTTACATCGAACCCGCCATCACTCAGGTGCCACAAGAGCGCTGCCGGCTGAATCAGCCCCAGGAACATCACTGACACCGTTCCAGGGTCTGCGTCGGGACGGATGTGGCCCTGTTGCTGCCCGCGAGAAACAATTTGCGCCACCTTTCTTAAGTACCCTTGGATGATCGAGTGGACCCGGGCTTTTCGTTCGGGGCGCCCGTTGTGGACCTCGTCCGAGAAAACAACGCTCAAAATCCCTTCGTTTTCCCGGATTAGCCGCACATGGGCCATCACCAGCCGTCGCAGAATCTGGAGTGCGTCCGTTCCGTCTTGGGAGGCCTGCACCACGTTGGCATTGAGGCGCTCGCGGATCAATTCGAGTACCGCATCCAGGAGTTCGTCTTTGCTTTCGAAGTGGCGATAGACCGCGGAAGGGACCAGCCCAACTCTCCGGGCGACCCGCGCCACGCTGAGACCCTTCAGACCCTGGGTGGTGATCAGGCTTAACGCGGCCTGGGCCAGTTGTTCCTGTCGGACTTCGGTATCAAGTTTTTCCGTGCCCATCGTTCGATCCTGTGAACTGTCATTCACATTGTCCCGCAAGGTCGCAGGTCGCGTCTGTGACGGAAGTCACACGAAACTGCATCGCGGGGCGGTAAGCTTGTTAGCGGACGATGTGTCACGCGTACAATGCCCGCCGGGCGTTGCGCCGTCGTTCGCCTCGCCACAGAAAGGAGGAATCTCATGACGAGAGATCGTTTTGCCAGGTCGCTCTCTATTTTTGCGATCGGGTTCGTTCTCCTAATGATGCCCGCCGAGGTTCTCGGCCACTGCGACGGGATGGACGGACCAGTCGTTAAGGCAGCTCAACGGGCGCTTGCCAAGGGCGACGCGAACCTCGTCCTCATCTGGGTACAGGCCAACGATGAAGCGGAAATCAGAAAGGTGTTCGCCAAGACCATGGCCGTGCGCAAGCTGAATGCGGAAGCCAGAGAACTCGCCGATCTGTATTTCTTCGAAACGCTGGTTCGTATCCACCGCGCTGGGGAAGGCGCCCCGTACACGGGGCTGAAACCGGCCGGGCGCGACTTGGGACCGGCCATCCCCGCCGCGGATAAGGCTATCGAAACCGGGGCTGTCGAGCCGCTGGTGAAGTTGATCACAAGCGAATCCGCCAACGGCATCCGCGAGCGATTTCAGAAGGTCACCGCCGCAAAGAAGTTCAACGGGGAAGACGTAAAGGCAGGGCGGGAGTACGTGAAGGCGTACGTCGAATTCGTGCATTACGTCGAGGGGATTCACGAATCCGTTCAAGGGAGCGGCGACGAGTACTCCGAGAGTGCTGGCAAGCATCCTGAGCGCTAGAAAAGGAACGAACCATGGCTGATGCAATTCGAACGGCGGCACGAGAGGATCGTGTCCTCTCTGGACCGGCGATCACGTTCGCGATCGCCGAAGAAATTAACCTGTTAAAACAAGAGCCGGAGTGGATTTCCGGCACACGCAATTCGGTCACGGTCGTGAAGACTTCCAATCTGAGCATCGTCTTGACGGCCATCAAGAAGGGCGCCACCCTATGCGGACACGAAGTCGACGGTCCGATCACGCTGCAAGTGCTCTCCGGCGCCGTCGAGTTCGGCGTGGCGGGCGAGCCCCGAACACTCGCCGCCGGCACTGTGATCGCGTTGGATAAAGCCATCCCGCATAACATCCAAGCACTGGAGGACAGTGAGCTTCTGCTCACGATCGTGAGAGAAATCAAATGAGCGGGGCAACGCCGGTTGAAATGCTGGAGGCGGAACATCGAGTTATCCAGAAGATGGTGGCCGGCATGTCGGTCCTGGCAGAGCAACTTGAGCGTGGAGAACCGGTGGACGTCTCGCTCCCGGAGGGTATCGTGGCGTTCCTGCGCACGTTTGCCGATCGCTGCCACCATGGTAAGGAAGAGACTTTCCTGTTCCCGGCCCTGATACGCCGTGGAGCGCCGTCGCACGGCTGTCCAATAGGTGGGCTGACCATGGAGCATCAAAAAGGACGGGTGATGGTGGGAGAGTTGGCCGATGCCATCCGCGGTTACGCCGCGGGAGAACCTCCCGCGCGAGAGGACCTCGTCAAAAGCCTGCGCGCGCTGGTGGCCTTCTATCCTAGTCACATTTGGAAAGAGGATTACCTGCTATTCCCGCTGGCCGGCAAGGTTCTCACTCCGGAAGACCAACAAGAGCTGATGGGCAAGTTTGAGACGGTCGAGCGCGAAATTGGGCTCGATGTGCACGAGGGATTCGATAAGGTGGCAGCGGAACTCGAACGGAAGGTATCCGGAATCGATTCGTCCCTTAAGGCGGGATGAAAGGCTCCTTCAAGCTGGCGCCGACGAGTCTGGCGGAGCATCCGGTCCGGTGAGCGAGGTCTGTGCATGAGTCTCGTGAAGCTTACGCTCGACGGGAGGACGGTGGAAGCGCCCGCCGGCATGCTGGTCATTGAAGCGGCCAAGAGAGCCGGCGTCGAGATACCGTCATTCTGCTATTACGAAGGACTGTCGCTCCAGGGCGCCTGTCGCATGTGCCTCGTCGAGGTCGAGAAGTTCCCCAAACTCATGACGGCTTGCACGCTCCCGGTTGCCGAGGGCATGGTGATCCGAACCGATACCCCGCAAGTCGCGCAGGCCCGGAAGGCGATGTTGGAGTTCGTCTTGACCAACCATCCGATGGATTGTCCCGTCTGCGACAAAGGCGGTGAGTGTGAGCTCCAGGATGCCACTCTTACCTACGGGGCCGGCGAGGGGCGGTTCGACGAGTTTAAGCAGCACTTCGACGAGCTCCAGTGGTCGCCCGTGGTCTACTATGACCGGCCACGATGCATTTTGTGTTTTCGCTGCGTGCGAATCTGCGACGAAGGCATGGGCGTGCGAGCGCTCGGTGTGGCCGATAGAGCATGCCCCACCAAGATCATTCCCAATACCGACGACCACCTGGAGTGCGACGAATGCGGAATGTGCATCGATATCTGCCCGGTTGGTGCTTTGACGAGCGGCATGTACCGCTACAGAACACGTCCGTGGGAGATGAACCATGTGGGAACGATCTGCACCCATTGCGCGGACGGCTGTAAGACAACCCTCGCGGTGCGAAACGGCAGGATCATGCGCGGCAACAACCGCGACCACTCCGGCATTAACGGGGAGTTCTTGTGCATCAAAGGGCGGTACGCTTGCGACTTCAATCATCACCCCGAACGACTGCAGTCCCCACTCATACGCGTTGGTGATCGGTTCGAACCCGTCTCGTGGTCCAAAGCCATCAGCATGGTGGTTGAAGAATTCCAGACGGTACTGTCGCGGGACGGGAAATTCGGTGTGATCGGCTCCAACCACACCACCAACGAGGAGGACTTCGCGCTCCAGAAACTCGCACGCCAGGGCCTGCGAACAAACAATATCGATCACCATCGAACAGGTAACGTGGTGGCCCTGCTTACCGCTCTCCACGGCCGAGTTGACGCGCTCGCAACCACTGCCGATCTGTATACCGGCAGAGCGATCCTGGTGGTTGCGAACGATCTTGCTCAACAGCACTCGTTCCTCTCCTTCCAGATCCGAGCCAACTGGCGTCACCATCAGTGCCACATCTACGTGGTCACGCCCGGTCCGGTCCGCGAGGACCACTATGCGACACGAAGCATCCGCATTCGTCCAGGGGAGGAGCTAGGAGGGGTTGCCGCGCTTCGCGATCAACTGCAAACGGAACCGGAGTTGATGATCCTGTTCGGCGATGCACTTAAAGGGACAGCCATCAAAGAGCTGGTCGATCTGGGAGATTCGCTTGAGATTCCGGTGAAGTATGTCTGCCTGCTCGATTATGCGAATTCCCGCGGTGCCGCGGATATGGGGCTCTTACCGGATCTGCTGCCGGGTTATCACCCGCTTTCGGAAGCCGGATTAGAACCAGGTCTATCGCTCCCCGAGGTGCTCGATGCCGAGGACCTGGATGTGCTGTGGGTCGTTGGCGCGAATCCGCTGAGCCGCCGGCGGCTGGCCGCAAAAAACACCTTCATCGTAGTGCAGGATCTATTCCTGACTGAGACCGCGAAGGCGGCGAATGTCATCTTGCCCGCCGCCTCCGCTTACGAAAAAACTGGCACGGTCACCACTGTCTGCGGCGAAGTGCAACGCGTCACACGGGCACTGCAAACGGCGGGGACGAAATCCGATCTCGAAATCTTTGGGCTCATCCAGAAGCAGATGGGGCTGAACCTCAACATACGGTCTCCCGAGGCGGTGTTTGAGGAGATTCGACCAACGGTTCCAGGTTACGCGGTGCCGCTGTCCCTTCTCAATATGGGCGAGGCCGTGCAAAGCAGACCACCGGACCGTCTGATCTCTGCCATCTCTCGGCCCGATCTCATTCAGTCGGCCTGCGACACGCTGTTCACATCCGGTACGTTGGGGCGGTATTCGGCAGTCTTGAATTCCGTCCAGGAGAGTCCTGGTGCGTTATATCGCTGAGCGGCCTCCTTTCCGATGGTGCGCCACGCGGAGACTGGGTGGACCGAGTGTTGATACCGCTGAGAGGATGCTGAAAGAAAGGCGGATACATGCAACTAAGTCTATCAACCCGACCCTCGTCGCCCGCATTTTCCAGATGGAAGACGGCAGTTTGAAGTCCAGGTAAACACCTGATGTTTCGATTACCAAAGAAAGCCTGCGCCACAACTGAGGAACATAAATGAATGATGACCTTTGGAGACCAAGAAAGGTTGTGATTGTTGGCGCCGGCGCGGTGGGTTCCACTTTTGCCTACGCGCTGGCCCAGAGTGGTTTGGCCGATGAGATCACCTTGCGCGATGCCAATCATGAACTGGCCATGGGACAGGTCCTCGATCTGGCTCATGGCCAGGCCTTCTTCCCCTCCGCCCAGATCCGTGAAGCCCAGGCGGCGGATTATGCCGATGCGCGCATGATTGTGATTACGGCCGGGGCGAAACAGCGGCCGGACGAGTCCCGGCTCGATCTGCTGCAACGAAACGTCAAAATCATCCACGATATCATTGATGAAATCGTACTCCAGAAGTCACCGGCCGTCGTTTTGATTGTGAGCAATCCGGTGGACATCCTGACGTATGTCGCCCACAAACGGTCCGGCTGGCCACGCGGACGCATCATCGGGTCCGGCACCGTGCTGGATAGCGCACGCTTCCGTCATCTATTGAGCCAGCACTGCGGAGTGGATGTGCATAATATCCATGCTTACATCCTAGGTGAACATGGGGACAGTGAATTTGCCGCCTGGTCCATGACGAACATGGCCGGCATGCCCATCGAACAGTTTTGCCG
>JBEKDV010000360.1:0-8358 GCA_050014175.1 Candidatus Solibacter sp.
CACCCTGGTGTCTGCACGATTCCACTTGGTTTCCGAATCGAGGATCTGGTCTGCACGCTTGACGATGACGAGATCGTTCTTGGTGACGGGCGGTCGTGCACTGCTGTCGTCAGATTGAACGGTTCTCTTTGCTGGCGGTGTTTTTCCAGCTTGAGCAAGTGCGGCGGGAACGACGGCGACGATCACGAGGAGGATGAAGACGGAGGTTTGCAGTAGCCGGGACGTTTTCATTTCGGCTCGATTCTATCACGGGATCTCTTGTCCGATAGGCACCTACGCCATCTGCGTCGGTGGCACGAACATTGTGCGTAGCCCGGCGTCAGGTGGCCGTCAACACCAGAAGTTCTCGCAGCCAATCAATAGCCTATGGATAATCGTCACAATCGAGGACGAACTCCTGGCCCCGATAAGCAGAATCCAGCATCACGCCACCCTTGGATTTCTGCCACCGAGCGAGACCGCCATGATACGTGAGAGTGGAAGCACGCCCGTCAGGATGGAACCAGTCGGGCAGCAGCCACAGGCCTGGGCGACGGCACGGCGGTTCTGTTAGCTGCAATTTCGGGGTGAAAGCGGCGAACAGTCCAGCACCGGGAATCGCCGAAGATTCCAAACCGGGCAACGTAAGGCGTCCCGCACCAACGTAGACGACGTTCTTTGGGTGTGGTTCTCGCCGGAAGTGAGGATGGTAGAGCGCCCAAGGCGCATCGGTGGGCCAGTTCGAGATGGCGACCCGTTCGGCTACCTGGAGCCAGCCAAAGATTACATGCACGGAGCGGGAGCCACGAACGTAGCGCCAACCATCAACGGACTTCTCAACCTCACGGAACAATCCGAAGAATAGAAAAATATCTCCGGGGCCGACGCCCTGGTTTTCAAGGTGGCTCTCGGCAGCACCCTCTTGCCCGAACAACGGTCTCCAGCCGTCCGCTCTCGGAATGCTGGTGGCTGAAAGATCGGGGTCCAGATGTGCACGGTGAGTGGACGGGATTCTCCCCAAATCCTGCACCAGTTCTCCCACGGACGCATGTTGGTTCCCGGCGATGTCCTGGTAGGCGATTGGCGATGCTTTGTCCGGGATCGGAAGCGAAATCATCGAGCCGTCCGGGAAGATTGGGCTTGGCTTGCCGCCAGCGGACGAATCGAATCCTTTGCGGCTGAGAATGAGTTTCATGACTTGCCGCAGTCTGAACCTTTCCACGATCCGTCATCGCTGCGCCAATCGTGAGGCCGTGAGATCATCCCGAAGTTTCGCTGTCTGCTGACAAACTTCCGAAATGCTTCCTGCACTTCCAGCAGAAAGTGGCAACGATAGCTTCGCCCCACTTTGAGCCGTGCGAGTTCTCGTGGCAGTTCCTTTGCCTTGGAGCCGTAGTACACGAAATTCCTGGATATGAGAACTCGTTCACCCCGGCATACATCACGGCATTTTGTTTCGGCGTTCTGCCCGTCGCTGAACTTGGGTTTTGAATGTGCAGACGGCAATTGGTAGTGGTCGCCATTGGGAAGCGGCTTATAGATGTTGTCCCCGCTCCTCCGGGCGCTGCCAGCATCCAGCTTGGGCCTCTTCTGTTTGAATCGTGGATCACGCCAGTAATCATCGAAGGAAAGGCTTTCGTCTACCTCCATGAAATAGACGATCTTGTTACCCACTCCCTTTGCCAAAGGCGTGAGGCCAACGATCCAGTCGCCCTTTTTCGCATGTTTTCTGATTCCTGGCTTGCAGCACGCCAGTGTACAGTAACCAAAGAACGGGTTCGGCGCAAACCCGGTATCGTGCGTGACAATGTACGAATACAACGTCATTGCCTGTCTCCGTTGGAATCGTAGCACCGTGCAACCTCCTGGACCACCAGACGCCGCCACCCACGGCAACGGCCACTCCACACACATGGAATGCGTTACCGTGGATGAAGCGAAAGGCTGACATGCCCACACCCAAGCTCACGAACGAAATCATCATTGCTGCCATAACAGGATTCGAGTCGCAGAAGACCAAGATCGACGCTCAAATTGCGGAACTTCGTGCGCTCCTGCCCGGTGGCTCCACGCAGAACGCCGCTACGCCGGAAGCTCCTACACGTAAGCGAAAGAAATTCTCCGCAGCCGCTCGAAGGCGAATGAAGGAGGCTCAACAGCTTCGAAGGGCAAAGATCCGGGGAGAATCTGAGTCGCCAGCGCCAGCCACAACGAAACCGTCAAAACCAAAGCGAAAGCTGAGCAAAGCTGGCAAGGCTGCAATCGTGGCGGCACTCAAGAAACGTTGGGCGGCGAAGAAGGCGGAAGCTGCCAAATCAAGACCAACCGCCGCAAGGAAGGCCGCTCCGAAGAAAGCTGCCGTGAAGAAGGTAGTCGCCAAGAAAGCGGCGGCGAAGAAGACGGCGAAGGTTCCCGCACAGACAGTGGCGGTAGTTCCTGCTCAGTAGACGGTTGGTCCCACACAAAAGAGCCAACGGAATCTGAACCCTAGCCACGGCTACGATGGGCACGGTTCACCTTGGACGACAGCGCTCCCCGCCAAGTCCGCTCTCGCCGCTCTGACGAACTTGTCAGACGCCCGGAGATGAGCCTGACTTGTTTCAATGTGCTGGTCGGTGTCGCCACCACTGATAATCACAGAGACAGCCTCTTCCTCTGCGTTCATCACGTCGAAGTACGCCTGTACTACAGCGTCGGGCGCATAGAGCGGAAGCACGTTCATGATCTCCGACCTGGCACCGTTGTACTTTGCGAACTGTGTCATCACTTCTCGAACTTGAGCATCGACATCAAGGTTCTTGAAGACTACAGCGATCATCAAGCACTGCACTTTGCTCCTGGCCGCAGCAACGTACTGCATTGCTCTTTCGTATATTTCCTTCTTTGCCGCCCATGTCGAACGTCGATCCGATATTGTAGCGACGAGGTTTGCGTTCAGGTGTGCAGCCCCTTCCACGACGAGGGCGCGAATGTCGTCTTTCGTGGCGAGGGTTTTGCTTTGTTCGTTCACGTAAGACTGGATGTCAGACTTCATCGACAGGGCCATTTCGGTTAGGCACAACCGGAGTTCTGACTTCAGAAAAACTCCGACGACGATCATCGCAAGCAAACTGCCAGCGAAGGCTTCGAGGAACATGGTCATAGGCATATTCTAGTTCCTGTCGATGAATGGTGATACTAGGACTATAGAGCGCCAAACGAGCGCCACAGTCTTCGGTGTGTGGTAGTAATTGGCGAACGATTCTGAGCGATCCTGTTCGGCGTGCCGTGATCGGCTGACGGCGACGGACGAATACGTGGCGGCAATTCGAGCGGCGGCGGGGCAGATCCGGCAGAGTGGACAAGGCGAGTAGGGGCACTGTCTGCATTGCTGTCGCCGGGGATGCGCCGTCATGCTACCGGGCGCAACCGAAGGGTGCTGTGAGGTTCCTGTGCGGCATGGCGGGGCATTCTGGTGGAGGCGCTACTTCGTCTTTTTAGCTTTGACGGCCTCTGCGATGGCGACGTTGATTTGATCCACCGGAACAACATTCGCCAAGCCAGCATTCTCTTCAAAAATGATGCGTGGTCTACTCGTCTGTTGCCTCACGGCAACTTCTTGATAGGTCTGGAATGAGCTAACGACACCGATGAGCAGAGCATTGCCTTGGTGTTTGGTGTCCGTCACTGCAAGCGCTTCTGGCCTAAGAATGACGGGACCGCCGCTGTTGCCGGGGAAGATGAACGTATCAACAAGGAAGGTCTTGCTGAAGCCCTCTAGCGTATCGCCAATCCGTGCGATCACGAAATTACGTTCACCTCCGACAAGTTGCAATGGGAAGCCCAAAACAAATACGCCGTCGCCCTCGCTTACCCCAATGTCCTTCGCCTTGGCTAAGCGCCCCGCTACCCAAGCGCAGGGCGTTCACGCCTCCCAGCTACTAATCGCTCCTAGGGCCTGATTACAGTTCGTTTCGCAGAGTTGGCGAGTCTGCCTGTAGGCACTAAGGCACCGTTCTTGCATCGCACAGTCTGCGCGGGCTAGTGGCCGTACTTGCTAAGGCATCGTTGGAGCGTCGTTCCGGCTTCGCTGGGGCCGCGCACACTCGGCGCGCCGTGGTGCTCATCACAACGTCGCCCCAAGACCGTCCCCCCACGTTGGCGCGCTCAGCCTGGCCCCGTCGCTAACGAGGGAGACGTTGCCATCTTCGGCGGTTCCAGGCTGACGGCAGAACCCCACGGCCTTGACGCAGGGAAGCCCGCATACGATTCCAAGCCATTCACCCATAGGTAGGTCGCCCTAGACTCTCGAACGCTCCAAAAGCCACTTTCGTGGCAACAATGTACAAACTGGACTACCTGCTGAACTCTATCATTCCAGGAGCCTTATCATTTCGAGCTTGCCGGGCCATAGCGCGTACATACTCTTAGCGTCTAAGAGGCTGGTTGGGGCGTTGCGCACACTCTGCGGCGCGTTGAAGGTTGGCGGGCACTTGGTGGCGTCGTAGCGCTCTGAAACCGCTTGTAGTATTGCGCCGCAACCGGCGCGTCGTCCCCTACGTCCCAACGTTGCCCAGACCGTGCTTCAGTAGCTCCACCGGCAGCACGCTTGCCGGGCAGCTCATTGATTAATCTACGCCCGTAATGCCGTCTCCTTGATGGGCGGTACCGCCTCCTCTAGGTCGATCACGACGTGAATGGTGAGCGTCCCCCAGATCAGCATTTCATACAACACGATCTTGGGGTCATCCACTGCGGCGCGGCGGAGGACGCGAAAGCCCGGACCGAGATATTCGTGCGGGACATCAGCGAACACAGTATCTCTCATTGTTTCGACTCCGTCGGGCGTGATGAAGAACGTGCTGATCTTGTAGGGGGCTTCCACGTATCGGCCTGCCAGTTGGTACTCAAGGCCTCGCGCGATCTTCTCCGCCAATGTTACGAGTAAAGCGTGGGGCACACGGATTGCAGCTTGGGCCTCTGGAGCGAAGCCGCGATGAGGTCCGAATCCCGGCAACATGCCCGGCCATCCTTTTACCTGATCCCAACTCAGCATCTCCGCGATGATCTTCGCTTTCAACCCCTTCTCGATGTCTCCGTTCTTCTTCCGGTATTTCACCGGTGCCTACCCCCAGTGAGCGGAGGGCCTTGGCGGCAATCCCAGACGCCGCCGCTGCGGCGGGGTCCATGCATATTCCCAGTCGGATGAGGAGTTCCTGTTCGACCCTGCTCAGTCGGTTATTGCACTCACCGCAACACGGCGCGGTGGGTCGCTGAACGGTCCCTGGTGTGTCGTCCGGGTACCATGAACGCGGGAATACGTGGTCAGCGGTCCGTGCTTCAAGCCGTCTGAGACAGTGAACACAGAGATCGTTGATGGGCATTGGCTGTCGGATCCTTTCCAGGTCCACAAGAGTTGAGTCTACGCCCACAGTCTTCCCTCACGCCAGCACCACATGTTCCCCGGACCAAAGACGTATACGTCCGTTGTGAGCGTCGTTCCGGCGTCGCCAGGGCGTTGAAACCGGCGCTATTACGCGCCGATTGCGGTTTAGACACTACGCTACAGGATCGTGCCGCCTGCCAGGGTGCTTAATTTGTTTGTCTTACAAGCATCTGCTAGCGTCTCCATCCTCTGCGTGTCGTAGTCCGGGGTCCTGTACCCGCCGCCAGCGTGCCGAACTCGGACCGGCATCAGAACAGATGTGGTCCGAGAAGGGGTTTTGAGGGCTTCCGGGCAGGAGCAACGGACCTTGCCCCAACGTTGCCTGGACGGTGAAGGCCGCATCGTCACTTTTTCTGTTTCTTTCGAAGCCGGTACGCCTTCACCGCTTCCGCGTGCGCGCACGGATCGCTGCAATACTTCTTCCGGTGACCGGTCAACTCAAATTGTTTTCCGCAGACCTTGCGTTCGCAAAACCAGAAATCGGCTTGTCGCAAGTGATCGACGTGAACGGTGGCTAGTAGAGCGCTTAGGGTTGTTCTTGCGATCAGAGCAGCACAGTGAGACTCAGGGTTTTGCAGGCGTGCCACGGTAGTCTTTACTGGTCTCGGCCACGAGAACTCCACCTGAAAGTGCTTGTGAGCAACACAAGCCCTAAGTAGTTTCTGGTCTTCAAACATGTCGATGCGCCACTTCAGCGGCTTCTTGTCCATGAGTCGCCTTATGACGATCTGAAATCCCATGAGATCGTCGAATGTCCAGTAACCTGACTCCGTTGTCCGACTGAACACGCCGGTGGTCTGGAGGAAGGTGAGCATTGTGTCTGGTGATCGTGCCTGAAGGAAGTCACCTCGAACTCGCCACGCATCGAGATCTCCCAACTCGACTCGGATGGGTCCTTCGTCGGAGCCGCGCACGTGAACGAACCGTCCAGCCTTCAGGCCCCAGTCGCACGTCTCTGGCGTGAACCGCACGGAAAGGGGCACCGATATTGGTTCCACGATCTGCTTTTTGGGTGGTTCCATGCCCAGAAGTGCTGAAAGTGTGAGTGACATTGTTCGTGTATGGTTCGTGTCACTCCAGTCTAGCATACTGGAATTATGGACCCCGCAGACAAAACACCCGTTTGGGATAACGGCTGCTGGTCAGCACATGCTTATCATCCGCTGATCAGATGCAGGCATATACAGATTAAGAGTAAGAACAAGAGAAAGAGTACTACCAGTTAAAGACAGTAGGAGAAGGAAAGGTGAACAAAAGGTAATGATTGATAACGACAATGTGTTGCTAGCGCACGCGCTGACGTACGCGAAGCAGGGGTGGAGAATACATCCACTTCACGGGGCAGCGGATGGCAAGTGCTCCTGTGGGAAGGGTGATTGCTCCAAAAAGGGCAAGCATCCGCGAATCAAGGACTGGCCGAAGGCTGCGACCACAGAGGAGAGTTTGATCCGGCAATGGTGGGCTGCCTGGCCTGATGCCAATATCGGGGTCGCCACCGGACTAGGTTCGGGTGTCTTCGTCATTGACGTTGATGGCCCGACCGGGCTCAGCACGCTTGAGAAATGGAAACGGGAGCACGACTGGCAGGCTGGAACGCTGACGGCGATTACCGGCAGGGGATCTCACCTTTACTTCCGGCAGAGTGACCGGAAGGTTCCCACCAGCGCTGGCAAGCTGGGCAAGGGCATTGATGTTCGCGGAGATGGCGGCTACGTGGTCGCGCCGCCGTCAACACACGCAAGTGGTCATAGGTACGCGTGGAAAGACGCAGAGCGTTCCGTTGCGGCAGCCCCGTCCTGGCTGACCGAAGCCGTGGCCGGGGGTTCCATCGCCAGCCGTGGGCCATCAGTGCCGGTGGATGATGCAATTCCTGAAGGTCTCAGGAACCACACGCTATTCAAGGCCGGATGCTATCTTCGCGGCCTCGGGCACAGTGCCGAGGATATCGAGCCCATACTCCGGCAAATGAACGCCTGCCGGTGTGATCCGCCCTTGGACCCGGAAGAGGTCAAGCGCATCACGCAGAGCGTGGCGAAGTACAAACCAGGAAAGAACAAGGCGAACTACGCAGCGAGCCCTAGAAGTCCACTCTGGTGGTTCCCGTTCAACGTGAATGACTGGCTTTCGGACGAAAACGTAAGCTGCATGGAAGACTACCAAGTGGGTTGGTATATCTGCCTTCTCGCGCAGTGCTGGAAACGCGGCGGAACGCTGCCAAACGACCCCCAGCGACTTCGCAAGTTGGCCCGCGCCTGCAACGCGGATCAGTTCGCCACAGAGTCTGCACCCGTGATGCGAGCATTCGCGCTGAGCGAGGATGAGACCGAGATCATCCACCCGGGCTTTCGCGCACTCTGGTCTGAAAAGTTGGAGGACGTTGTAAAGAAGTCTGATGCCGGTTCCACCAAGAATGAACCCGGCAAGCCGGACGAGAACAGCAGGCGTGGGGGCGGGCGCAAGTCGGGTAAGGCAGCGGCCGAAATCGAAACGGAGGCGGCCTGATGCAGAGCAGTCTACTAGATGAGAAAGAGGCCGCCTCGCTACTGAAGTGCTCCGTGGCATTTCTCCGGCGATGTCGGCTGTTTAGGACGGGTCCGCCTTTCGCCAAGATTGGGCGTCTTGTACGCTATCGGGCGCAGGACCTCGTGAGCTACATCGAAGCAAGCATGGAAGGACGGACCGCGTAATGGACAGAACAACAGCCAGAGGCCCGCCTTGTATTCCCAAGCTGCTTGGGATAGTGTAGTGTCTACGATGAAAGTTCCGAGATGCAAGGTTCACGACGTGAAATTAATCTGCCCAGCGTGCGTAGGAGCGGCAGGTGGGGCAACAACTTCGGCGCTCTCCAAAACTGACCCACCCGTACTCTCCAAAAGTGACCCAGGTATTCTGATCTGAACCGAGCGGGCGCGTGATGACCACGATGGATCATCACGATGCTCAAGGTCCGGAAG
>JBEKDV010000361.1:0-8356 GCA_050014175.1 Candidatus Solibacter sp.
CTGATAGGAGTCGGTCGCATCCATGCCCTGGAGCTTATACTGCGCATCGGTCCAGGAGAATCCCCGCTGTGACTCGACCGCCAGCCGGTTGTCACTGAGGCCAGTGAAATCGAGTGGCTCAGTCACACTGGACGGCTCCCGGATTACCAGCAGCCCCGGCAAGCTGAACGCCTCGGGATACAGGCGCCCGTTCGTGGCATCCGCCCAAATACCCGGCGTACGCAGCGCTGCCGGTTGCACAAGCTGGATAGCTCCCGATGCGTTCCTAACGAGATCCAACCGCGCGGTTTGCAGGGGAGCGACGAAAACAGTGGCACCGGAGCACTCGGTGCCGTGCTGGATATCGCCGCACAACCGGTATCGTCCGTAGGGCAGCGTCATCGCAAACTCGCCCTTCGAGTTTGAGTGAATCACAGTGTGGAAACCGGCCCCGCCGGTAATGAGGATCGGTGAACCGGCTAGGGGACGGCCATCCGTGGCGCGCAGGGTCCCCTCGACGACGCCGGTGGTCAACTGCGCCAACAGGGCTCCGGGGACGAAAAACCCAGTTGCCAGCAGCAGCCCGAACCTCGCCCACCCGAGATGCCACCTCACGGACTGACTTCGCAACGTATTGCTGCCAGCATACTCCACTCGCCTCTGATGGAGCTCGTTTCTTTTCATCCTTTCCATCCCAAGCGGCGTCGGCGGCTCTGGAAGGGGCCGGCTCTGCATTCTCCGGGCACGGAAGAACCGGGAGTGCCTCTCAGTTGTGCCAGGAATGTGGCCAGTGACCGTTAGGTGGATTATCGTACAGTGGGCGATGGGCGCTCGCATCGCCAATCTCGCGGGCGATATCTACGAATATCGGTAGCCTTCCTGGCGCCACGGGGGTCGCAGGCAGATCCGCGAGTCGGCGACTACACGGGAGGTGGATTGTCTTTCTCCGCGGACCCGGCAGCGTCTGGCGCGTGAGTGCGGAGATTCTCAGAATGTAACCGTGTGCGACGCGTTCCGGCGACGAGAACGCTGTGAATTGGCTATCCTTTCCTCATGTCATCCAATCTGCAATACCGCTCTCGCGCTGTTCGCGCAATGGTGCTCTTGCACGAGGAGCATCTTCGCAGATTCGTCCACGCTTGGAGGATGGCCTTGGCGAACTCAGTGAGCCTGCCAGCGACGGCTGACCCCGCCTATGCATCGCTCGAAGCATTAGGACGGCACGTGCTGTCCGCGGCCGGCGGCTACATGATCTGGATGTGCGAGGTGTTGGCGTTACCGGACCCCGGAATCCATCACGCCCCGGACCAGGCTGCCATTGTCGGCGATGCGGAAGACTACATGGAGCACGTCCTGGAGCGGTGGCGGGCTCCGCTGATCGAAGTGTCCGACGACATATTGGAGACTCCCGAGTACCCCTCGCGCTGGAAGACGCGCTACTGTATCGATTCAATGTTGGAACATGCTGTTATGCACCCCATCCGCCACGCGTTCCAGTTGGATGAACTGCTCAAGAATTAGAGCCTCGAGTGAGCAGCGGTGCTTTTGATTAACACCATTGCCACCGGTGTTGAGACGAGGATCTGACCGAAGGTGGCACCGACCACGACCGGCGACACACCAGCCGATAGGATTGGCGAACGCAAGGGCGTTTCACACCACGGTCCGGTGTCATGGCACCTCTATTTTGTACTCGGGCTGTCATCAGCTTTCAGGTCGCCGAGTGCGTATTGGATTCCCGCCAGCATATGAGCGACGAAGGGACGCAAGGCATAAACCTTCTCGTCGTGGCCATGGGATTCATAGAAGACGCGACCATTCCCCACGCGCTGGATGTAGCTCAACGCATAGTCGCCGTCGGTACGCCTCGTGGCCGCCGGCTCTTTAGCTTTGTCTTCCGCGCTCATTTTGGCGTAGTTGATGCTGGTGAGAACGTGCACCCGCTTCCGGCTGAACGAGTCTTGCGCAAAGGTGTAGGTCTCGTCCACGACTTCGAAGCCGCGGGGCGGGAACATGGCGGTCAGGGGACTGTTGGGATCGTCCACCTTCACAGGGATCAGGGTCGGGTAGGTCCAATGGAATTTGAAGAAGCCGCCGATCATTTCGTTGAACTCGGGCCATGTGCCGGTGGGTGCGGGGTTGTTGGCATGGTAACTGTCGGTGGCGGCGTGGATGCCGGCCAGCCCTTTGCCGCCCTTGACGAAGTCCAGGAGCGCCTGGCGGCGAAGGTCCGTGGCGGCTTTGCCGTTGGCGTCGTTCAGGAATTCGCCGGTAGTGCTGGAAAGGAAGATGGCGTCATATTGCTTCAGATTCTCAGGGGTGATGGCGGCCGCATCGTAGGTGATGGTGGTCATCCAGGCACCGGTCTTGTCGCCGAGGTATTCGACCATCTTCGCTGCCAGCGGGATGGACGTGTGCACCCAACCGAGAGCGCGGCCAAGGACCAGCACGTGGCGCAGGCGCTGCGGCGTGGCGTAGGGTTTGTCCGGCAGGGCGGCCATCATGGCCGAGATGTCGGCGGGATTCGCAAATTGTCTTTGCGGACAGCCGCGAGTGAAGCCCCCTTGAAATCCTTCCGCAGGGCAATCTGCGGGATTCGCTGGAGCAGATTGGCGCTGTGCGAAAGCCACAGTGCCGGTCCATACGAGGGCGGCTAACGCGGCAGCGATTCCAAATGCCTTCCGTTTCATAGTCCGATGTCCTCCCGTGATCGCAGGCTGGAAAGACGTCATTATATCCCCGTGCTGCATCCGGCTTTCGGCTCAAAATCCTGACTGCTGTGTGGCGGGCCCAGTCCGGGATCATGCCGGTGTTTGGGACCAAGATGCTTGGAAACACCCAGGGGCCGTGCTTCGGCCTCGCGCGCCACTTTGCCGTATCACGCGCGTCGCTGAGATGTGTCAGTTGCTCGGAACGGACATCGGGTCGCGGGCGATATCCCGAAAATAACCGGCTAAACTGTTTGATTCTAGAGCGCTTACGCTGAGAATCTTGGTTCAAACAGATTTGGCCGGTTATTTTAAGTTTCACAGCCTGAACCGTGAAGATTCGTGCTTGCCTACTCGTGACCATTGCTTTCCGAGTGTACGGACCGCGGCCTTCCGGACGCGATACACTACCGCCACGCTCTGAAGTACACTTTGTCAGGTGCGCTACAATCGTTGAGCGTTCGGAATCACACAGGGAGGCAGCACGATGCCGAAGTTTGTAATCGAGAGGGACATACCGGAGGCCGGTAAACTTTCACCTCAGCAACTGCAGGGGATATCGCAGAAGTCGTGTAGCGTTTTGCAGGCGATGGGCCCAGGGATTCAATGGGTCCAGAGCTACGTCACAGACGACAGAATCTACTGCATCTATATAGCCCCAGATGAAGACACCGTCCGCCAACATGCCGAGCGGGGCGGATTTCCGGCCAACCGAGTCTCGCAGATTCGGGCAGTGATTGATCCCACAACCTCAGAGTAAACCAAACTACGACGAGGATATGGTTAACGGACTTTCGGTTGGTCGGCAATCCGAAAGCAATGCCTCGGTCCGGAGGCGCACAGTCGGATTACGACCGCGTGCAGTCGCCGAGGGTTTACCGATTTCTCTCGCCAACAGCCCTTCGCACTCAGCAGCCGGGATAGATCCTCGCTGACGCCGCAGTGTTTTCAGATCCGGTTCCACTGGTCGGCAAGTGGCTTTCTTTCCATTGGGCCGTCGATGGTGGAGCAGTCAGTCCAGTCTCCAGAAAGTTCAGGATGATCCTCCGGCTCACCACGACAAATGAAAGTGGCCGAGGACCGCTCACGTAGAATCATGGGTTTACCCGGTCTGGATTTGCGTGTAGTCGCCGTTGTAAGTGTTGTTGACCTTGATGCCGTTGTACTGGTCGATCTGCATCGTGAACGTGCCGCCGTCGATGCTCAAGGTCGGTGCCATCAGCGTGATCGCGGCATAGATCGTGCCCGCGTTCAAGTGGCTGCAATTGATCGTGCCCGCGTAAATTACGCCAACAGGCAGCGTACCCGTGCCGATCTGCGTAACGAGGATGGTGCCGTTGAAGACCGCCGCGACGCCGGAGTTGGGCGCATAACCAGCGTTGGTCGCGTAGCCAGCATTGGTCGCGGTCGTGGCGGTGGTCGCGCTGCCTGCGGTCGTGGCGCTGCCCGCTGTTGTCGCGCTGCCCGCGGTCGTCGCCGCTGGAACCGTACCGACGATCAACGACCCGTCGATGGTGAGGTTTCCGCTCGCGTCGGCGCTGATCTTGGGGTGTGCCGCGTCCGGCCCGCCGATCAGAATGCGCTTGAACCAGGACACCTCGCCGATGTACCCCTTCACCGTGATGAGTCGGGACCGTGCAGCACGCCGCCGAGTTTCTGGGTGCGGCGCGCCTCGGAGAGGCCATATGTGGCCGAGGTAGATTCCTGAAAACAATAAGCATGTGACGTTGCGGATTTCAAACGGTCGTGGATTTTCGCCACACGCAGACGCCAGGGTGCGTTTTTCTACCGTCTCACGGTCAACGCATCGTCTGGGTTCGCAGCAGTTCCAGGTAATCCAGACGTTCGCGATCGACGAACTTGCCCACCACGATCCCGCCCGTCTTGGAGAGGCCGCATTCGGCCGGGGGCGCGCCGTGGCGAATCTTGCTGGCTTCCCTGTAATATTTCATGGTGTCCAGGGCCTCGCCCATCTTGTTCCGCCGCTGGTAGAGCGTGGGACAGGGAGAAAGTACCTCGATGAAGCAGAAGCCCCTCTTTTTAAGCACTTCTTCCATCGATCGGCTGAGTTGTGTGACGTGATAAGTGGTCCATCGCGCCACGTAGCTTGCACCCGCGGCTTCGGCCAGCGACACCAGGTTTAAGACCGGCTCGAAAGCGCCATAGGGCGCCGTGGAAGTGGTTGCTTCCAACGGCGTGGTCGGGGCCGTCTGCCCGCCGGTCATGGCGTAGATCATGTTGTTCACGCAGATGACCTTGATATCGATGTTGCGGCGCGCCGCGTGGATGAAGTGGTTGCCGCCGATGGCGAAAAGGTCGCCATCGCCGGAGTACACCACCACTTGAAGCTCCGGATTTGCCAGCTTCAGACCAGTGGCGAAAGCGATGGCCCGGCCGTGCGTGGTGTGAAAGGAGTCCAGGCGCACATACCCGGCCACGCGGCCGCTGCAGCCGATGCCGGAAACCACCGCTACCTTGTTTAGATTCACCTTCGAGTTCAGCAGCGCGCGAACGAAACAATTCACCGTGGTGCCGATGCCGCATCCAGCGCACCAGATATGCGGCATGCGGTCCATGCGCAGGAGAGGCTCTACGGGATTCCGCGCGCCCTCGGGAATCCTGACCGGGACTTCGAGCGTTGCTTCGTCCATAGTGCCGCCTCCGTGACGGCACGCGGAATCGCGCCAGGGTTGTAGCCGCCCGTCCGGTCCGGACTCCGCCGGTGAGGAGTCGTCCACGAAGCCGCTGCGCGGGCGGTGGTTTCAGGCGATTACGCCGGCAGTTTCGACTCCCAGTTTGGGCGCCATCACGCCGACGAGTTCTCTCACCGCGGCGGCGCTCTTGTGAAGTGCCGCGAGTTCGTCCTCGGTCAGCCGGACCTCGAAAATTCTCTCGATGCCCGCCGCGCCGAGTTTTACCGGCACGCCCACGAACAACTTATCGATACCGTACTCGCCTTCCAGGTAGGCGGAGCAGGGAAGAACGCGTTTACGGTCCAGGAGTATGGCTTCCACCATCTCGACCACCGCAGCCGACGGCGCATAATAGGCGCTGCCGCTCTTCAGGTATTTCACAATCTCCGCGCCGCCTTCCCTGGTGCGCTTCACGATCTGCTGCAGCGCATCCGCGTCCACCAGATCCGTCAGAGGAATGCCGGCCACGCTACTGTACCGCACCAGGGGTACCATGGTGTCGCCGTGGCCGCCCAGCACAAAAGCCACCACGTCCGACGCGGAGACCTTTAGCGCCTGTGCCACGAAGGTCCGGAAGCGGGCGGTGTCCAGAATGCCCGCCATCCCTATGACGCGTTGTTTGGGGAAGCCGCTGACGCGATGCGCCACATGGCACATGGCGTCGAGCGGGTTGGTGACCACAATCAGGATGCAGTTCGGCGAATACTTCACCGCCTGCTCGACCGTGGCCTTGACGATGTCGTAGTTGGCCCACAAAAGGTCATCCCGGCTCATTCCCGGTTTGCGGGGGAAGCCGGCGGTGAGTACCACGATGTCGGAGTTCGCGGTAGCCTCATAGTCGTTTCCACCCGCAATCTGCAGATCGACTCCCTCGACCGGGCCGGATTGGAGAATGTCCAAAGCCTTGCCCTGCGGGATGCCTTCCAGGACATCCACTACGACAATATCGGCCAGCCCTCTGCTGGCCAGTCGGACCGCGCAACTGGCGCCGACATTTCCCGATCCCACAACTGTGATTTTTTTCCTCATAGGGGCTTCCTCAGGCGGTCACCACCGCCGCCTTCATTTTGCCGGCAATGGCAGCGGCAAATTCACTGGTTTTTAGTTTGGTTGCACCTTCCATCTGCCGATGCAAATCATAGGTGACCTGCTTTTGCCGTATGGTCTCCGTAATGCCCAACTCGATGAGATGCGAGACCTCCTTCCAGCCCATGTAGTGGAACATCATCGAGCCGCAGAGGATCACGCTGGAAGGATTGACGACATCCTGGCCGGCGTATTTCGGGGCCGTGCCGTGGGTTGCTTCGAAGACGCCGTGCGCGTCGCCGATATTGGCGCTCGGGGCCATTCCCAGCCCGCCGACCTGTGCCGCGCAGGCATCGGAAAGGTAGTCGCCATTGAGGTTAAGGGTGGCGATCACGTCGTACTCCTCGGGCCGCAGCAGCAGTTGCTGGAACATGGAGTCGGCGATGCGGTCCTTGACCAGGATCTTTCCTGGAGGCGCCTCGACGCCGGCTTCCGCTTCCGTCACGCAGACGTCCGGGAACTCCTCTTTGACCAGTTCGTATCCCCAGTCGCGGAAGGCGCCCTCGGTGAACTTCATGATGTTTCCCTTGTGGACCAGCGTCACGCTGCGCCGGCGGTTTTCAATAGCGTATTGAATGGCGCGGCGGATCAGCCTCTTCGAACCGCTCTCGCTGACCGGCTTGATCCCGAGACCTGAATCCAGGCGGATCTTCTTGCCCATTTCCAGGTTCAGGAAGTTGATGACTTTTTCGGCCTCGGGCGTCCCTTTCTGCCACTCGATGCCGGCATAGACATCCTCGGTGTTTTCCCGGAATATGACCACATCCAGGGCCTCCGGGCGCTTCATGGGCGAGGGAACACCCGCAAAATAACGGACGGGACGGAGGCACACGTAAAGATCGAGCAGTTGCCGCAAGGCAACGTTCAGGCTTCGAATGCCACCGCCCACTGGAGTGGTCAGCGGCCCTTTGATCGCCACATGGAAGCGCCGGATGGCGTCCACCGTGTCTTGGGGCAGCCAATCGTTCAACTGCCGGTGCGCCTTCTCGCCGGCAAATACTTCGTACCAGGCCACACGGCGGCGGCCGCCGTAGGCTAGTTGGACCGCCGCGTCAAATACCGTTCGGGCAGCCCGCCAGATGTCGGGTCCGGTGCCATCCCCTTCAATGAAGGGAATTACCGGCTGATCGGGGATTTTAAGCTGTTTCTCGTGAAATTGAATGGCTTCACCATCCATGGGGACTGGATTGTTGTTGTAGCTTTCCATGACGCCTCCGGGGCCTGCTCGTTGAACAGGCGTTAGAGATCGTGGTTGTCCAACTCGTGGGGTGCCCGCTGGGGCGACTGGGTGGCCGAGTCTCGCCGCAACGGCACACCACGAATAATCGCTAATCAGACTCGAAACTGCGCTTTGGCATCAACTATACCAGTTCGGTAAGGCTTGGGCAAGACAGACGGAAGAATGCGGAGGAATGCGGAAAACTGCGGAAAACTGCGGAAAATCCGGCTCCGTCTGCGCCATCCGGGAGTACACTATCCGAGGAAGGACGGCGGAAGTTCCGGGTGTCTCGGGCCCTGGGCCCGGACATCCAACTTCTAACCATCCGGAGCGGCCAACCCATTTGGCGCCGCCAATCGCAAGGGCTTCCAGATAGGAGGTCGGATCAAGCCCGCCAAGGACAATCCACATACAGAAAGGAGGACGATCCTCGTGCCAATCTATATCACACTGATGAAATTCACCGAACAGGGCGTCAAAGACGTAAAGGGCGCTCCCAAACGCATAGAATCGGCCATGAAGGCTTGGGAATTGATGGGCGGGAAGACCCTGGCCACTTACTTCGTGATGGGCGATTACGATTTCGTCGCCATCACCGAGAGCCCGCGCGATGAAGACGCCGTCACCGCCAGCCTGGCCATTTGTGCTCGAGAACACGTCAAGACCACGAC
>JBEKDV010000362.1:0-8267 GCA_050014175.1 Candidatus Solibacter sp.
GGATCTCTTTTTGCGGCTGGCATCCGTCATTCAAACTCCGATCCGAATGGAACACGTTGAGCCATCGTATACGACGTTCGTCCTTGAGGTTGATGACATCGAAACGGCAATTTCAGAGAGCAGCCGCCAGGGTATTCGTCTCCGCCAAACGTGGCCGGTGTTCCAGGATTATTCTCCGGCACAACGCACTTCCGGCGTAAAGTGGATCGCGAACCACTACGCCCTTCTGAATCTGGGACAGTACACGGAACAGCGCCGTCAAGCCCGCCTGTTCAACTTTCTGCGCAACAACGGCTGGCTTGAAAACCCCAGGCAGTGCGAGGCCGGCGGCGGTCGCAAACCGCTCAACTTCCAGTTCGGACCAGGGTCACTGGAGAGTGAATGAAGCAACTGTTCCTGAAGGGTTCAGGACAAGTCGAGGTGTTCGATGTCCCGGTCCCCGCTCCTCTGAAAGACGCCGCGCTGATCCGTAATCACTGCTCCCTCATTAGCAGCGGAACCGAGCGGGCAGCTATTACGCGGCACGCCGGCATGCTGGGCCTGTACGAGAAAGCCGCCAAGTCCGCTGACCGACTCCATGATGTCGCGACTCTGGTCCGGAGTGCAGGTGTTACTCAGGCTTTGCAGATCGTGCGCAACAAGCTTACCGACTACACGCCCCTGGGATACAGCTGCGCCGGAGAGGTGCTGGAGGTTACGGGTGACTGTAATGGGCTTCGGCCAGGGGATCGGGTCGCCTGCATGGGAACGGGATACGCGAGCCACGCCGAGTACGCAGTGGTTCCCCGGAACCTGATGGCGCGGCTTCCGGACAGCGTTCCCACGCCTGAGGCGGCTTTCGGCGCGCTCGCCTGCATCGCCCTACAGGGGATTCGACGGCTTGAACTCACGCCGGGCGAGCGCGTGGGGGTTATCGGCCTGGGCCTGATCGGCCAGATCGCTCTGCGCCTGCTCGAGGCGATGGGATATGAGGCGCACGGCACCGACATCTGTCCGGAGCGCGTCGAGGCCGCTTCGGCTGTGCCGGGAGTCTCCGTTTGGCTCTCGAGTTCCGATGGTGATGGTCCGTCCCGAGTTGCGGCGGCTCTTGACGGAGTGATCGTTTGCGCGAACAGCCCGGAAAGCCACGTCGTCAACGCGGCGATGGACATGTGCAGGCAGCGCGGTCGCGTCGTGATCGTCGGCGACGTTGGACTGGGAGTACGGCGGAGTCAGATGTACCGGGGTGAACTGGAACTTCGGCTATCGTGCTCGTACGGTCCCGGTCGCTACGATTCGTCCTACGAGGAGGGTGGCGTCGATTACCCTATCGGTTTCGTGCGCTGGACCGAGAAACGAAACCTGGAGTACGTCCTGCACCTGTTGTCCACTGGCCGGGTCCAGTTCGCCCCGCTGATCTCAGCGACTTTCCCTGTTGCGAGGGCGCCGGAAGCATACCGGTTGGTGTTGGATGGAGGCGCTAGCACTTTTGGCGTGTTACTCACCTACGAGGGGGCGGATGCCACCAAGCCCCAGTCGATCGAGCGGATGCGCACGTTACGCAGATCAGTCCCCTCAAACATCGTGAATGATCGGCGGATTCGACTGGGCGTAATCGGCACGGGAGCCTACTTCAAGGGTGGTCATCTTCCGCATTTAAAGGCATTGAGCGGCGAGTTCCAACTGCGGGCCGTAGCAAGCCGGTCCGGAGCCTCCGCCGGCGCAGTAGCGCGGACAGTTGGAGCGGCTATTGTCACGAGCGACTACCACGCCCTCCTCGCGGAGCGAGACCTCGATGCGGTCATGATCACAACCCGACACGGCAGTCACACCCGGATCATCATGGATGCACTCGCTGCCGGCAAGCACGTGTTCGTCGAGAAGCCTATGACGACTACTATCGAGGACGCGGCGCTGGTAGAGCGCTTGGCTCGCGAAAGCGGGCTTGTAGTGCGGGTCGGTTTCAATCGGCGCTTCTCGCCATATGCCCAGGCCCTCCGCGCTGTCATCGGTCCAACGGGACCCCGTATGGCCTGTATCCGCGTCAACATAGGGAAACTGCCGCGGGACTGGAGCAGTACGCCCAGCGAAGGCGGGCGTTTCCTCGGAGAGGCAGTCCATTTCTTGGACTTTTTGAACTGGCTTATCGGTGCGGAACCCGAGTCCCTGTCGTCGTTCGTGGCCGGAACAATCGAGGTCACTAACCCCAACACTGCCGTCCAGGTATATTATCCCGGAGGTTCCGTGGCACAGCTTCTGTACACCACGCAAGGCCATCCGAGCATGGGAAAGGAAGCCTACGAGGTATTCGGTGGTCAGCGCTCGGCGAGGATGACGGACTTTCGGAAGTTCCACAGCTTTGGGGCCCCTGGCCGCTTGGCGAACTGGCGGCTAAAAGGCAAAGGCCAGCGAGAGGTGCTCGAGGAGTTCGCCGCCGCGGTTCGTGGAAAACAATACGCTGTGGCTGGTGCTGATGCCCGAGCTGGCTTGGTCGCCACCTGGATGGCCCTCGCTGCCCGTGAGAGCGCGTCCACGGGAAAACTTCGATCGTTCTCATACGGGGAGGTCGCGGCATGTGCGGAATCGTAGGCGTCGTGCATGCTTCCTCGGCAGGCCCGGTAAACACCGACATCGTCAACCGCATGACTGGCCGGATGCGGCACCGAGGTCCGGACGACGAGGGGATTTGGGTTTCGGATGACGCGCGAGTCGCCTTCGGCCATCGTCGGCTTTCGATCCTAGACTTGACCGAGGCAGGTCATCAGCCGATGAAGAACGCCGACGGCTCCGTCGTGGTCACATTCAACGGTGAGATCTACAATTTCCCTGACCTCCGCGAACAACTCGAGCAAAAAGGTTATCGCTTCCGTTCTCGGTGCGACACGGAGGTGCTGCTCTATCTGTACGAGCAGTATGGAACGGATATGATACAACTGCTCGACGGCGACTTTGCTTTCGCCATCTATGATCAACGCTCCAGACGGCTATTACTCGCTCGAGACCGAGCCGGCGTCCACCCGATTTACTATACTTTCACCGGCTCGCGGTTTCTGTTTGCGTCGGAAATCAAGGCTCTGCTAGCTGATCCCGAGGTGAACGCCGAACTCGATCCTGAGGGGCTGTATCACTACCTGACATTTCTGGTGGTTCCTCCACCCGCCACTCTCGTCCGGAACGTATGCAAGCTGCCAGCAGGCGGCATGTTGGAATTGCGTCGCGAGCACGACCGGCTCCAATACAGAACGGCCAAATACTGGGAGCCGTTCCCGACCGAGCTCTCCTGCCCGGAAAAGGAACTTGACGAGCGTCTGGAACATCTGCTCGACGCCTCCGTCAGGAAGCGGTTGCAGAGCGACGTCCCAGTAGGCGTGCTCTTCTCGGGGGGAGTCGACTCGTCGCTCAACACCTTGTTTTTTCGCAAGCATGCTTCCCCGAGAAAGGTACGGACCTACTGCGTGGGAATGGAGGGAACCACGCTATACCGGAGCGAGCACCAACAAGCACGGCGCGCTGCAAAGGAGATGGGAACCGAGCACTACGAGGTCATGCTGACCGAAGCTCAACTCCTCGATGCGGCACCGCACCTGGCCAGCCAACTAGATGAGCCCGTCGCCGATCCAGTGAGTGTGCCTCTATACTTCGTGACCCGTCTTGCCCGGGAGACAGGAACAACGGTGCTACATGCGGGCGAAGGAGCGGACGAACTGTTCTGCGGCTATGACAACTACCGTCGGTTCCTGAAGCAGGAAGCAAGTCTGTGGCGACCGGCGAGTCGAGCTCCACGGCTCCTGCAGGAACTGACCTATCTTCTTCTCCGACACTGGCCAGGGCACCGCACAGCCAAAATCGCAGATGTCATCCGCCGGCTCAGCCTGGGTCAACAGTTCTTCTTGTCTTCTTCCGTGGCGTACTACGAGTCAGAAAAGAGCGAGATCCTCTCAACCGAGTTCAGGCGCAAAACCGCGACGCTAGACTCATTCGAAATAGTGGCTCCACTGTATGCGCGGATTCAAGAAGTCATGCCCACGGCGAGCTTCCTCCAGCGACTCACATTCATCGAGCTGCAGTTGCGACTTCCTGAGCTGCTACTTATGAGGGTCGACAAGATGGCGATGGCAAACAGCGTCGAGGTCCGCGTGCCGTTTCTGGATCGAGATCTTATTGACTTCGCCCTGGCAGTACCGTTGAACTTCAAGCTACGCGACGGAGTCTCAAAGGAGCCGCTCAAACGGCTTTTGTCGAGGCACGTGAGCCGACAAATTGCCTACCGTCCTAAAACCGGCTTCGGGGTGCCTATCCAGGAGTGGTTCCCGGGCCAGCTGGGTCGAGAACTCGAGCGTTTGCTCGACCAGGATCATCAGGTCTACGAAGAATTCTTCTCATTGGACCGCCTGGTCTCGAAGATCCGCGGCAAGCTTCCCACGGTAAACTGTGCTTTCCAGCTCTGGGTTGTCTACAGCTTCGTACTGTGGTGGAATGCCGTCCGCTCAGAGGCGCGTTCGCGGGTGGCCAGTTCCGTGGTGTAACGTGATGGTGGCACTACCAGACTTCTGTATCACCCTCGATTATGAGGTCCTCGAATATCCGCCGGAGTCCAGCCAAAACCGCAAGCCGAGCTTCAGTCGGGAGGTGATCGAGCCGACGAAGATGCTCTTCGACGTGGCTGAACAGCACGGATGCGCCGTAACGTTATTCGTAGAGGTAGCTGAGCTCGCATTCTGGGAAGAGTACGGTCATGATGAAATCGCAGCCGTGCGCGAACAGATCGGAAAAGCCTACGCTCAGGGGCACGACGTCCAGTTGCATCTGCATCCGCGGTGGCTGACGTCCTTCGGCGCACGCTACGACAAACACACGGACCAGGTTCGCTGGGGCACCGTTAGGTCATTGGCCGAATTGAATCACACTGAAATCGACCGGGTTCTGGGGTGGGCGACTGACTACCTGCGCGGTATCGTCTCGAAGGTAGAATCGTCCTACTCGCCTGTGGTATTCCGTGCGGGGAAGCTTCAGGTTCAACCGCATCGACCTATATTCAATGCTCTTCGACACCTAGGGTACGAGGCCGACAGTAGTGCATGCAAAGGCGGTTACCTGCCGAGCTATGAAGGGGGTGTTGGATTCGACTTCCGACACCTGTGGACGGAGCACCGGCCGTACTATCCGTGCCCAGAGGACATTAACCTCCCGGCAGTTCTAGGTCAACAAGATACGCTGATCGAGTTGCCGATTTTTGCTGCTAATGGGCGGCAACTGAGCCTCGATCTGTTAAGGGCGGATGAAATTCGGGACTTGCTCCGCGGCTCCGACGGATCGGTGGCGGTAGCGATCGGTCACTCAAAGATCATCGGCCGTAACATTCACAACATCGCGGCATTTCTTGATGAGGCGTCGACGCGCTTCCGATTCACGCGGATCCAGGACTCGGCTCGTCGCGCGCGCTCCGAACTCACGGCGAACATAGCCGATGCGCAGCGGAGCCGAGCACTCGCTGTCTACCAATCCTCGCTGCCCGACATGAGCACAATCGTTTCGTCGCTTGACGGACGTCGAGCACAGCGTGTAAGAGACGTTGCATCGCTTATCCGTCAACTGCTCGCCGTCCGCGATCGCATCGATGTTCTGGACTGGAACTGCGGAACTGGGGAGGGATCTACGCTGGCTCTGGCGGCGGAGTTCCGTGGGGAGGCGCGGCTTGAGATTACAGGGTACGATTCCGATCAGGCAAGCATCCTGCGGGCTGAACTCCATCGCGCTCCGGGTGTGCGCTTCACTTCTTTCCCCCAAGATGTCCAGAACGAGAGATTCGATCTAGTTGTCTGCTTGGACAATAGTTTATCCGACAGCGAGGGTGCGCCTTCCCTTCTGGCGCAAGTGAGCAAGAGCGTTGCTCCTGGCGGCCTGCTCTACGTTTCGATCGATAGGCCTAGCGCAAAGGACGTGATTCGTGGCTTCACCGAGTGGACCAAGATGAAGGTGTTGTCATTCCCAACTTTGGCTCGATTGTTGGTCAGTGCCAAATTGCGCATACTCCGCTCTCTCTCTGTCGGTCATCACCGACTCTCCGCTGTCACCCGACTGCGCAACAGGCCGGTCTTGCGTGTGGTTAGTCGTGAACCGAAGTTGCTGATCTCGCCAGAGGATCTGATCCGTCGGGCGGAGACTCTTGGTCTGCCCCTGGTATGCCCGGACGACGCGAATCGCCCTGGCATGCCAGCGGATGCCGATGCAGAGGGCCAGCGGCTTCGCCACGCCGTACTATTCTGCCGACCAACTGATTCAGCATGCTTATTATAACCCCCCCGCTCGTGGAAACCCAAGCTGAGAACGCTGGAGCCAAGCTCAAGGCTCACGTGAAAAGTGCGGCACTCCTTATTGGAGGCCAGGGCATCAACCTTGTCGCCCTGATTGCATTGCAGGCAGTCATCAAGCGCGCGGCCGGTACACAGCTGCTTGGCCAGTTTGTGCTTCTAATCGGAATACATACCCTTATCTCTCTGTTTTCAGAGTCCGGGTGGGGACCGACAGTGGCTCGCGAGATAGCGCTCGCGCAAAACTCCCGGGAAGAGGCGGAACTCGCGCGAGCTGTGCTTCGTTTGTTGTGGAAGCCAGTCGCGATTCACGCCATGCTTGGAGTTTTGGCGGCACTGCTACTCTGGCGTCTTCGCGACCCATCGTATCTTGCGCCTGGTTTACTTATCGCCGCCCTTTCAGCGGGCTTTCCGACTTCAATAACGTTGCGTGATCTCCTCCAGGGGAAAGGAGATATGCGTGGGTTGGCAATGGTTTACGCTGGGCCCTCAGCGCTGGCCCTAGTGCTTGTTGTGGTCCTGAAAATCGGGGGTGCCGTTACTTTAGGGACAAGTGCCCTGGCGTACGCGCTCGGCCTGATCTTAGTTGTGGCGGCCGGAATGAATCGAGCAGGCGCACTGAGCCGAACCAACGGGCGCGCAGCGATTCAGTTGACTGACGCGCGCGCACGGTATGGCAAGCGCATCTGGCTGGGGCGTCAAGTCGCGGTGGGTGGCTACGCCGTGGACACACCTCTTTTGGGGATCTTTGCCACGCCCACAGCAGTCGCACACTATGCCATTGCAAAGGCTGTGTGCAACCCGATGGGGGTTGGGTTCGGACTGGCGGCGCAGCCGTTGTTCCGGAGCATGGCTATGCGCTCACGGTTACCACGAACATGGCAGATCGCGACCTGGACCGGGGCTCTCCTCGGAACCGTTTGCGTCGCGATCGCCTCCGCCACAATCGTACAGGTTGTCTACGGAATTTCGCCGCGGGACCTTCGTGTGATGCTGTTTATCCAGTCAGCGACTGCAGGATGCATCGGAATCTACTCAATCTACAACCAGTTTCTGAGCGCCACTGCCCAAGGTCGAATCCTGCAGTGCGGCGGGATCGCGAGTGGGTGCGTGTCACTTTTGGCAAACGCGGTACTAATTCCTGCTTTCGGCCCAGTTGGGGCCTGTGCAGCCGCACTGTGTTCTTGCTCCTTCTGGTTAGCGTTCTGCTTCTATTCGTATCTGCGCATAGCTGGAGGGTCAGTGACGGGGCCGGCAGCCGACCACGCATAAAGCTCATGAGTCTTTTACTGTTAGTCTTACTAGCGCCCTATTTCTATTTCGTACTCTTACTCATATTCAAACCGGCGCAGGTATACGTCGCTTGCTTGGGAATGTTCTTTCACACGCTTGTTTTGGCGACCGCACTGAGTCCAGAGCCACCTTTTGCGATACCGGACCTCGCAATAACTGCGGACACCGCAAACGTGATGCGGGTCACAGCTTGGGGACTGCTATCAGTTGTGTGCCTTTTCGGCATACGGAGGCATCTCTCTATATCTCTGCCGTTCGGCTGTGCCGCTCTCACCACCCTATGGATGACGTTGAGTCTTATGTTGGGTGGCTCTGGATTCGGGTATGAGTCGCTATTAAGAGTGGGACTTATCTGTTTCTCATCCGTTGTTATGTTCGTACTTTTCCCTGCGATGGTCCGACGCGGCTACGAGGTCGGGATGGCGAAAATATGGCTCGGCCTCGCTCTTTTCTGGGGCGTCTTTTCACTGTACACCACATGGAGATATGGATATGCTTACGAGTGGCTTGTGAGATTAGGCCGACCCCTGAATCCGACGTCTCTTTCAGATGTCTTGTTACTAGCTCTGTTCTTCTCAGTATTCTTAAATGGCCGATATTGGCGATACATCCTTTTCGTTGGCGTGCTTGTCTGTGGATCTCGGGCGGATACCATCGCAGGAATGACCTTCCTGTTGCTGTTCA
>JBEKDV010000363.1:0-8259 GCA_050014175.1 Candidatus Solibacter sp.
TTCTCGGGCAGCGTGCTGATGGAGGGGATGCGGAGGAAGGCCTTCAGGCCCTCCAGAAATTCGGACTGGTGTTCCTGATAGTAGTTCATGAGTACTCCCTTTCGAAAATCGCGCGTTTACATGATGGCGGTGGGCGGCGCCGGCTCGTCGGGATGGCCCGCGTTGGCCAGCGGGAGGCGGATCATGAGCATCGCGAGAGAAACCAGCACCAGGACGGCCAGCCAGTCCGTCCCCCACCACGTGGCGTCGGGCAGGATTTTATGGCCCTGACTCTTTTCCGCGGCGCGGAAGCCCGCCACTACGAGGCCGCACAGCGCTTCGCCGGCGATCAGGCCGGAAGCGGTCAGTACGCCGGTGTTTTCGATGCGGGCCTTCTGGGCGTCGTTGAAGCCGCCCTTGTCGCGCAGTTTATCGGTGCCCCAGCGGAAGAGCCCGCCCACGAAGATGGCGAAGGTGGTTTCCAGCGGCAGGTACATACCGACGGAGAAAAGCATGGGGCTCTTCACCTCGACCAGGATCAGGCCGAAGCCCATGAAGATGCCGACGACCACCAGCGGCCACGCCATGGCGCCGCCCACGATGCCCGTGGCCAGCGAGGCCATCAGCCCCGCCTGCGGCGCCGGGAGTTGCGGGGTGCCGAAGGTATAGGCGCGATGCAGCCACATCAGAGGGAAGAACAGCGCCATGCTGGACACCGCGATACCGAGCAAGTCGCCGATCTGCATTTTGGCGGGCGTGCCGCCCAGAATATGCCCGGCTTTCAGATCCTGCAGCATCTCGCCGGCCACGGCGGAGGAAACGCACACTACCGCCGCCACGCCGAGCACGGCGGCAATGCCGTAATTGCCGCGCAATCCCATCGCCACCATCAGCAGGGCCGCGATCACCACGGTGCACAGCGTCAGGCCGGAGATGGGGTTGTTCGACGAGCCGATCATACCGACCAGATTGCCGGAGACCGCCGCGAAGAAGAATCCCAGGACGATCATGACGATGGCCGCCACTACCGCCGGGCCAATGGCGCCCGCGAAGTAGAAGTAGAGGGCGATCATACAAATGAACACCGCGGCCAGCCCGCCAAACACCACCTTGCTGCTCAGGTCGCGCTGCGTGCGGCCGGCGGCTTCGTGCGCCTCCGCCGATTTCTTCAGGTCCGCCACCGCGCGTTTCATGCCGATGCCGAGGTTCTTGCGCATGCGGAAGAGGGTGAACGACGCGCCCACCATCATGCCACCCACCGCGATGGGGCGCACGATGTGGAACCAGATGGCGCCGGCCACCTTGGCCCAGCCCTCTTCGCCCGCGGCATTGGCCGCCAGTTGCGGCCCCAGGAAGAAGGCCAGCAGCGGCACCAGCAATCCCCAGGCGAAGACGCCGCCGGCGAAGTTCAGCGCGCCCAGCCTGGGCCCGATAATGTAGCCCACGCCCAGGTAGGCGGGGCTGATGGCCGGAGCGGAAAACGTCGACATGGCGCCGGCCGACACGGCGGGCGAACCCGGCGCGCGCGTCAGCTTGACCAGACTTTTTCCCAGCTCGCCGACGTGCACCAGGAAGTCGCGGCTGGCGGCGAAAACATTGATCGCGCCCAGGAAGAAAAGCACCGCGCCCACGCCCATATTGGCGAAGAGGATCTTGGCGGCCCGCGCGCCTTGCTGGCCGGCCTTATGAATCTCGGCCGCGGCCACCGATTCCGGGAAGGGAAGATCGGGATCTTCCACCATGACGCGCCTGAGCAGCGTCACGAACAGGATGCCCAGCGTGCCGCCCACCGCCATCAGCGCCACCGATTTCCAGTAGCCGTTGGCCACATCGAACGCCGGCCACACGCCGGCCAGCACGAAGGCGGGAATGGTGAACACCGCTCCCGCCGCCACCGATTCGCCGATGGAACCGATGGTTCGCGCCATGTTCTCTTCCAGAATCGATCCCTTCATCAGCCGCAGGATCGCCATGCCGATTACCGCCGCCGGGTACGTGGCGGCGATGGTCATCCCGGCGCGCAGGCCCAGGTAGAGGTTCGCGGCCCCCAGGACGATGGTCATCACCAAGCCCAGAAGCACGGCGCGGGTGGTGAACTCGCGCATTTCCGTCTTGTCCGGCACGTAGGACCGGAATTTCTTTCCCGCATCAGGAGGCGTCATTGTAGTCCGGACCTCACTTTATCACTCAGCGCCTTGCCGTCGACCGTCTTTCCCGCCAGTTTCGCCTGCGCGGCTTTCATCACCACGCCCATCTGCTTGATGGAGGTGGCGCCGGTTTCCGCCATGGCGCTGGCGACAGCGGCGTCGATTTCTTCGTCGCTCGCGCCCGCGGGCAGGTAGGCCTCCAGCATCGCCTTCTCGGCCTCTTCCTTTTCGGCCGACTCGATGCGGCCCGCCTTGCGATACATCTCGGCGGCATCCATCCGCTGCTTGATGAGGATCTTGAGCACGGCCATCTCGGCGGCAGCGTCGAGCGGCTTGGGCGAATCCACTTTCTGTTTCATCAGCGCGGCCTTGAGCATGCGAAGCGCGCTCAACCGCGCGGCATCGCCGCTCTTCATGGCGGCGACCATTTCCTGTTGCACCTGATCGATAAGGGGCATGATGTCTGTTATTCTAGAAGACTAATTGCCACGATGTATATCAAAAAACAACGCCTATTGACTCCCGGTCCGACTCCCCTCTATCCGCCTGCTCTGCACGCGATGATGCGATCGGACATGCACCACCGTACCGAAGATTTCCGCAAGGTCTACCGAGCCTGTCTGGCGGACCTTAAAGAAGTGATGGGGACGTCGAACGACGTACTGATGTTCGCCGCCTCCGGGACCGGCGCCATGGACGGCGCGGTGTCGAATCTCTTCTCCAAGGGCGACAAGGTCATTGTCTGCGTCGCGGGAAAATTCGGCGAGCGGTGGGCGGACATCGCCAAGGCCTACGGCCTCGATGCCAACGTGATCACCGTGCCCTACGGGCAGGTGGTGAAACCGGAGCAGGTGGAAGCCGCTTTGCTCGCGGAACCCGCAACCAAAGGCGTATTCGTGCAGGCGTCGGAGACCTCCACGGGCGCGATGCACGACGTCGAAGCCATGGCGCGCGCCATCGCCAAAACCGGCGCCATCTTCGTGGTGGATGCCATCACCGGCCTCGGCACTATGCCGCTGGAGATCGATGGCTGGGGCCTCGATGTGGTGATTGGCGGCTCGCAGAAGGCATTCATGGTGCCTCCGGGTCTGGCCTTCATGTCGGTCAGCCCGAAGGCGTGGAAGCTCGGTGAAACCTCCAACCTGCCGCACTACTACTTCAACCTGAAGAAGGAAAAGAAGAGCGGCGATGCCGGCGAATCCAGTTGGACGCCGGCCACCGCCATGATTCTGGCGCTGGGTGAAGCCTTGGTCTACGTCAAGCAGATCGGCATGGGGGATCTCATCAAGAACGCGCAGATGCTGGCTCTGGCCACGCGCGCCGCCGCCGGCAAACTCGGCCTTGAACTCTTCTCGGCTGCCTCGCCGGGTTCCTCGGTGACGGCCATCAAGGCGCCCGCCGGCATGGATTCGGGCGTGATCGTGAAGGAATTCCGCAATCGGTTCGGCTCCATCATCGCCAACGGGCAGGGCACGATGAAGGGACAGATTTTCCGCATCGCGCACCTGGGCTACTTCGATTTCTCCGACCTGTTCGCCATGATCGCCGGCCTGGAGATCATTCTCAACGCCAACGGACACCCGGTGCAATATGGAACCGGTGTCGCCGCAGCCCAGGACGTTTACGCGCAAGCCGCCATAAAGAAATGAACATCCTCATTGCCGAGCCCCTGGCGCCGGCCGGGATCGAGCTGTTCCAATCCCAGCCCGGCTGGAACACGATCGTTTCCAATCCGAAAGAGTACGCGCAGCACTTGGCGCACGCCGATGCGCTCCTGGTGCGCAGCGCCGTGCAGGTCAACCAGTCCGTGCTGGAGAAGGCGCCCAAACTGCGCGTCATCGGGCGCGCGGGCGTCGGCGTGGACAACGTCGATCTCGATGCCGCCACCGGGGCCGGTGTGCTGGTGATGAACACGCCGGGCGGCAACGCCATCTCGGTGGCCGAGCACACGCTGGCCATGATGCTGGCCATGGCGCGCCACATTCCGCAGGCCAACGCGTCCACCCGGGCCGGCAAGTGGGAAAAGAAGAAGTTCATGGGCAACGAGCTGCGCGGCAAGACGCTGGGCATCGTCGGCCTGGGCAGCATCGGGCGCGAGGTGGTGAAACGCGCGCGCGCCTTCGAGATGCGCATCGTGGCGCACGATCCCTACGTCACCTCCACCATCGCGCACGATCTCGGCGTGGAACTGCTCGATCTGCCGAAACTCTACGCGGCCGCCGACTACCTCACGCTGCACGTGGCTTCGACGCCCGAGACGCAGGGGATGCTCTCCCGCGAAGCCTTCGCGCAAATGAAAGACGGGGTGCGCATCGTCAACTGCGCGCGCGGCGAACTGCTGGACGAAGCGGCGCTCGCCGAGGCTCTCGCCAGCGGCAAAGTGGCCGACGCCTCGCTGGATGTCTTCAGCAAGGAACCGCCGCCCGCGGGCTTCGCGCTGTTCGCGGCGGAAGGTGTGTTGGCCACCCCGCACATCGGCGGCTCCACCGAAGAGGCGCAGGAAATCGTCGGCGTGCGCATCGCCGAGCAGGTGGTGGAATACCTGACGAACGGCATCGCCATCAACGCCGTCAACATGCCGGCGCTCTCGCCGGAGCAGTATCGCGCGCTGGGCCCCTACGCCACGCTGGCCGACCGCCTGGGCAACTTCGCGGCGCACATCGCCAGCGGCAATCCGCACACCGTTCGCCTGCACTACTTCGGCCACATCGCCGATAGCGTCACCAGCCTGCTGCGCAATGCGGGCCTGGCCGGCGTGCTCAGCCGCTCGACATCGCACCGCGCCAACCTGATCAACGCCCTGCCCATCGCCGAGCAGCGCGGCTGGGAAGTGGTGGAGCGCCACGACAAGCGCAGCGTGCACACCGATTCCATCCGCATCGACGTGGAGACCGATAGCGGCATCACCAGCGTCGAGGGCGCGGTGGTGCTCGGCAAGCCGCGGCTCCTGCAGGTGGACGGCATCTACTGCGAGGCCGCGCTCACGGGCTTCCTGATCGTCATGAAGAACCTGGACGTGCCCGGCGTGATCGGCCACGTGGGCACGGTGCTGGGGAGGAACGCCATCAACATCGCCAACTTCTCCCTGGGACGCCGCGAGGGCACGTCGGAGGCGGTAGCCATTGTGTCCACCGACGGCCTGGTGCCGGAGAGCGTGCTGGTGCAGTTGCGGGAGAATCCGGCGGTGAAGTTCGCGCGCAGCGTGGAATTCCGGGCGTAGGGTGGAGAGCAAGTTTCCCGCCAAGGCGCAAGGTTCGCAAAGAAAACCCTAAGTAGCCCGGGGCTGGATCGCTGGATCAGTCGCTTCCGATCAGGACGAGATGGCGGGGATCGGCTCCGTGTACCGCCTTCAGCGGGATGGACCTATCGAAGGTGGCGAGTCTGCCGTGATTCCGAACGGCGAGACCGAGCAAATACGCATCTGTGATCTTCTGGTGGCCGCCGATCATCGATGGCCGAAACAACCCATCGTCCGTCAGGGATACCGAGTCCGCCCAGAAATGGTGGTCCGCGGTGGAGCAAAGCCTGTGCAAGCGGCCAGTCACTTCGGCCGGAGTCGCTTCCACCGTGGGATACGCAGGGTTGCTCAGAACGCGGATACAGCCATTGATGGTGATCGGGCACGTTGCCCATCCGAACTTCCGGTTCCGGCCGAACCAACGGTGTGCGTCTTCGTGGTTGGTGTGGGCCGGATCGAAGAGAGCTACCAAGATATTTACATCCAGGAGGGCGATGCTCATGACCCTTCCCGCAATTCGTTTACCGTCCGCAGACCAGGTTTCGCAGCGCCCGTCTTCGGCACGAAGAGCAACGCCCCATTGCGCATCTTCGGTGGTGCGCCGGCCGCGAGCGATCGCCGAGCCAGTTCCGAGATGAATTGCCCGAGCGTCACGCCTCGTTGCCGGGCCAGTTGCCTCGCGGTAGTAAGGAGGTCGTCGTCAAGTTCCAGCGTCGTGCGCATACGATCAGTTTAGCGCATCATACATCGGTGTTTATGATGCGTGATGCCAGCACCAATGCGCATAGCCATCCGCGCGGAGTCGCCGCCGCGCATCGCCGCGTTCGATCCGTCAAGTGAGCGGCTTCGGCTCCAGTGCCAGGTCCACCACCTCTTCCATGGACTTCACGTAGTGCAGCTTCATGTCGCCGATCTGCTCGCTCTTCAGGTCTTCGCGGACGTTGACTTCGTTTTCGAAGGGGATGACGACTTCGCGCACGCCGCTGCGTTTGGCGGCCAGCACCTTCTCCTTGATGCCGCCGATGGGGAGCACCTGGCCGGTGAGCGTGATCTCGCCGGTCATGGCGAGATTGGTGCGCACCTTGCGGTCGGTGAGCATGCTGAGCAGCGCCGTGGCCATGGTGATGCCGGCGCTCGGGCCGTCCTTGGGAATGGCGCCGGCGGGAACGTGGATGTGAATGTCGCTGGTCTTGAACAGGTCGGGATCGATGCCGTACCGGGTGGCGTTGGCGCGGACCCAGGTGAGCGCGGCCTGCACCGATTCCTGCATGACGGGGCCGAGCTGCCCGGTCATGATGAGGCCCTTATTGCCGCCCGGCATGCGGCCCGCTTCGATGAACAGCACGTCGCCGCCCACCGGGGTCCAGGCGAGACCCACGGCCACGCCGGGGCGGCGCGTGCGGTCGGCCACTTCCGTATCGGTGCGGTAGCGCGGCGCGCCCAGATCCTTCTCCACCACAACGGGAGTGACCAGCACCTTCTCGCGAATCCCCTCGGCGATGCGGCGGGCCTGCTTGCGGCAGATGGCGCCGATCTCGCGTTCCAGGTTGCGCACGCCGGCTTCGCGGGTGTAGCGGCGCACGATGAAGCGCACCGCGTCGTCGCCGAATTCGATGTCCTGCCCGGCGGTGAGGCCGTTCTCCGCGATCTGCCGCGGCACCAGGTAGCGGAAGGCGATGATGACTTTTTCCTGCTCCGTGTAGCCTTCCAGCGAGATGATCTCCATGCGGTCGCGCAGGGCGTCGGGCACGGGGTCGAGCACGTTGGCGGTGGTGATGAAGAGGACTTTGGAGAGGTCGAAGGGCACGTCCAGGTAGTTGTCCCGGTAAGTGGAATTCTGCTCGGGGTCGAGCACTTCGAGGAGGGCGCTGGCCGGGTCGCCGCGGAAATCGCGGCCCAGCTTATCGACTTCGTCGAGCATGAACACCGGGTCGTTGGAACCGGCACGGCGCAGGGCTTGGATAATCTGCCCCGGCAGCGCGCCGATGTAGGTGCGGCGGTGGCCCCGGATCTCGGCTTCGTCGTGCATGCCGCCCATGGAGATGCGCGCGAATTTGCGGCCCAGCGCGCGGGCGATGGAGCGGCCCAGCGAAGTCTTGCCGACACCGGGCGGCCCCACAAAGCACAGGATGGGCCCTTTCAACACGGGCCGCAGTTGCAGCACGGCCAGGTAGTCCAGGATGCGCTCCTTCACCTTTTCCAGGTCGTAGTGATCTTCGTCCAGGATCTCGGCGGCGCGTTTCACATCCACCTGCGAGCCGGAGGAAATGGCCCACGGAAGGCTGGCCATCCATTCCAGGTAGGTACGGGCCATGCCGTATTCGGGCGAAGCGGGCGACATGCGGGCGAGGCGGTTGAGCTCGCGCAGGGCTTCCGTCTTGACGGCTTCGGCCATGCCGGCGGCTTCCAGTTTGGCGCGCAGTTCCTCGATATCGCGGTTGGCGTCGTCGCCTTCGCCGAGTTCTTTCTGGATGGCCTTGAGCTGCTCGCGCAGGTAGAACTCGCGCTGGTTCTGCGACAACTGTCCCTGCACCTGGGATTGTATGCGGCCGCGCAGTTCGACGAGTTCGAGCTCGCGCGTCAGATTGCGGTGGATTTCGCTGAGCCGCGTCATGCCGTCGAGTTGCTCCAGAAGGTGCTGGCGCTCGGTGTGTCCCAGGAAGGGCAGTGTGCCGGCGATGTAATCGGCCAGGCGTCCGGGTTCGGCGATGTTGGCGGCGTTGGCCGAGAGCTCATCGGAGAGGTTGGGCGACGCCGAGACGATCTGCTGGAAGAGCGTCACCACGGTTTGGCGCAGGGCTTCGATTTCGGGAGTGATTTCGGGTTCGATATCGGCGAGTCTCTCCACGCGGGCGCGCAGGAAGGGTTCGGTGGCCGTAAACTCGCGTGTCCGTA
>JBEKDV010000364.1:0-8224 GCA_050014175.1 Candidatus Solibacter sp.
GGCCGGCGTCCAATCGCGGCAGCAGATCAGCCTTCCTTGTGGTGAAGACCTCTGGGATGCCTCAACTGAATCTGAAAGACTTAGCTGGCTCAAACCCCGCGAAGTGCGAAAGTCGGGCTAGTGTCTATAGACTTCGCCAACGAAGTTCTGATCGGTCATCGGTGGCCGCACGTATTTCCTTCTATCCAGTGTCGGCAGCTTGATCGGCTCGGGCGTCAGATCCTTGTACGGAATCATCGAAAGAAGGTGCCGGATCACATTCAGCCGGGCGCATTTTTTGTCGTCGGCGTTCACCACGTACCAGGGGATTTGCTTCAGGTCCGTGTGCGCAAACATCTCGTCCTTGGCTCGCGAATACTCCACCCAACGCGCGCGCGACTCCAGATCCATCGGACTCAGTTTCCAGCGTTTGGTCGGATCCTTCAGCCGCTGTTGAAAGCGGCGCTCCTGTTCCTCGTCGCTCACCGAGAACCAGTACTTAAGCAGGATGATCTCCGAACGCGTCAGCATTCGCTCGAACTGCGGACAACTGTGCAGAAATTCCAGGTACTCGGTCTCGCTACAGAAACCCATGACGTGCTCCACCCCGGCGCGGTTGTACCAACTGCGGTCAAATAGCACGATCTCTCCGGCGGCGGGCAGATGAGCCGCGTAGCGCTGAAAGTACCACTGAGTTCTCTCCCGCTCGGTGGGCGCGGTGAGGGCCACTACCCGGCAGACGCGCGGATTCAGACTCTGCGTGATGCGCTTGATGGTGCCGCCCTTGCCCGCCGCGTCGCGCCCCTCGAAGAGGACGACTACCTTAAGCCCCTGGTGGCGAACCCACTCCTGAAGCTTGACGAGTTCGATCTGCAGTCGGCGCAGTTCCTTGTCATAACTGTACTCGGCCACCGGTTGCGGTGGCTCGACCGCCGAACTGGTTTCCGCTTGCGGCGGCAACCCTTGCACGGCCAGACCGAGGTTACTCAGGCCTTTCAGCGCATACCTGCTTTCTTTGACGCAGTTCTTTCCCATGGCGAAGATTCCCCTTTTGCAAGGTCCTCGTCACTCTTATCGTCTGATCCGGCCAAGAATTCCAGCGTTTTCCGCGTTTGGCCGGTGCGGGCAGAGCGCGCCGGAGGAAAGACGTCCGGGGGAGGAGCATTTTGCCGCCTTGCATTAAGGGATTTACCCGGGTACTATTGTAATGTCCTTCACAGGTTTACAGAGGTTTACGATTCCCCAAGGTCCCACAGTGTTTCGCATCGCGTGCTTAGCAGCTTGCTCACTGCTGCTGGCACTTCCCGCCCACAGTGCGGTCACCATTGTTGGCAGCGGCAACATCGCGGTCACCGTCGACCCCGGCGGATCGTACGCTGTAACGGTTCCGGACCTGGTATGGAGTTTCAGCGGGAGCATCGCGGCGCCTTTGAACAATCTCCAGGCAGGCACCGGTGCCGATGCTCTCGGCGGCTACAGCGAAATAGCGTTCGATTTCCAGTCCGATGTGGCACGCCACGCGTCCATCCGCGCCTACATGGAGCACCGCGAGGTGTTGTTCACGGTGAGCTACCCCTCGTCGGCCGCCGCCAACACCTTCGCGTTTCCCAATTTCACCAAGTACCCGGGGAATCTCGGCCACGTAACGTTTTCGGGAACATTCGCACCGCCCAGTTTCTGGGACTACGCCAGCGATAGCCCGTGGGTTTTCTTCGATCCTTCGGGCAATTCTTTTATTCTTTCGCCGGCCGCCAATTTTATGACGGCCAGCACCGCCTGGGGACCGAATGGAGAGCTGTCCAGCGGGATTTCGGCGAACATTACAACATTGCCGCGCGGATTCCAACACCGCACGTTGCTGGTGGTGGAACAGGGCATCAACCTCGCCTTCGACACCTGGGGACAGGCGCTGACGGCCCTCAACGGTAAGTCGCGGCCCGCCAACGATGCCGATCTGAGCCTCAACCAGATCGGCTACTGGACCGATAACGGCGCCACTTACTACTACAACATGGCCGCCTCCATGACCTATGAGCAGACGCTGGACGCCGTCAAGGCCGATTTCGACCGCGCAGGCATCCCGCTGGGATACATGCAACTGGATAGCTGGTTCTATCCCAAGGGCAGCGGCGACGTGTGGACCGACAACGGGGCCGGCATCTATCAGTACGTCGCCGCGGCGCCGCCTTTCCTCTCCGGACTCGCGCGCTTTCAGCAGAACGTTGGTGTGCCGCTGGTCACCCACGCCCGATGGATCGACGCCAGCAGCCCGTACCATACTCAGTACACGATGTCGGGTAACGTCGTGACGGATCCCGCCTACTGGGAGACGACTGCCGGATATCTCGCGGCCTCGGGAGTGGCTACCTACGAGCAGGACTGGCTTAACGACAAGGCCCAAACGGATTTCAATCTGACCGATGGCAACGCCTTCCTGGACAACATGGCGGCATCCATGGGGCGCCGGCATCTCACCATGCAATACTGCATGGCTTCGGCGCGCCACTATTTGCAGAGTTCCAAATACAGCAACCTGACCACCATTCGCACCTCTGGCGACCATTTGGAGCGCGACCGCTGGACAGATTTCCTGTACGCTTCGCGCCTCGCCAGCGCGCTCGGGGCATGGCCCTTCACGGACAACTTCCTGAGCACCCAGACCAGCCAGTTGTTGCTGGCCACGCTCTCCGCGGGGCCCGTCGGTATCGGCGACCCGATCGGCTCCATCGACGCGGCCAACCTGCTGCACGCCGTGAGGCGCGATGGCGTGATTGTCAAGCCCGACGTGCCCCTGACACCGGCGGACGCCAGTTACTCGAACATGGCGCTTGGCACGGACACGCCGCAAATCGCCTTTACCTGGTCCGATTTTGGCGCCTTGCGCACCAATTACGTCTTCGCGTTTACCCAGGGAACCAATGTGCTGGCGAAGTTCAGCCCCTCTGATTTCGGCATGAACGGGCCCGTATATCTCTACGATTACTTTGCCGGCACGGGGCAGTTAGTCGATTCGTCCGACGCCATTCAGAAGCAGGTCTCCGGCGACGCTCTCTATCTGGTGCTGGCGCCAGTCGGACCATCGGGCATCGCCATCGTGGGCGATACGGACCAGTTCGTAACCATGGGCAAGAAACGCGTGACTGGACTTACCGATCATGGGGCGGCGCAGGTGGCCGTGGCCTTTGCCGATGGCGAGACCTCGCTGGTCATTACCGGATACTCGCCGGTGGCGCCCACCGTCCTGGCGGATGGTGGATCAACCATCGGACAGCTAACCTACGACGCCTCGACTCACCTGTTCCGAATCCCGGTGATGGCCGGCACCGACCGCGGCGCCACCATCCGGATTCAAGCCTCCCCGCGCGCGACACCGCGGCAGCGTGGTATCGAATAGCCTCCCAGGTATTGCAGTCCGCGCTTCCTCCGCCTCTCCGCCGCAAACTGTCTTCTCTGCGCTTCTCTCTCTGCGTTCTCCGCATCTCTGCGGTGAAGGGACTCCTTTCCTCTGCAACACTCGCTCGTTAGCGGGCTCACTGGGAGCGACGCATACCGGGAATCCCCGGGTGCGGAATAACCGGTGGGGGGGATACCGACGGCGCCGGAGAGAACAAGCCGTAGACCATGACCACATTCGAATAACCGGGCACGTACACCTTACCATTGGCTACCGTGGGCGATACGAATTTGGTGATCGGCGGCATCTGGTCGCGAGCTTGATTCATGTCGCTGTTCCACAACTCGTTGGCCAGGTTGGACGCGTCGTATGCATGCAGCGTGCCGGGCGTCCCGTAGTTGTAGTCGCCGGTGGTTTCCCACAGAATCCCGGAACCCGCCTCCACGCCGTTGGCTGAAATCGTCATGCCGATGCGGCCGTACGGGATGGCATTGACGGCGGTCGAAACAGGGTCGGGACTCACGCTGTTACCGGTGACCTGAAAACACTTCACCGGTTCCCCCTGGCCTTGCGTGTAGACGCTGGCGTTCCCGCCGGCGCTCCAGACGGCGAAATTGAAGATGGAGCCGGCGGATGCCGCGATCACCGTGGCACCGCCCGCCTGGCTCATGGCGTCACCGTCAATTACGTATAGGCCGCCTTCCTTATCGGCGCCAATGACGGTATGAGTGCCGCTGACCAGGGCCGGGCCGGCGGATATGTCCACGTCGTTGTCGGACATCGATTCCCAATCGGCAGGCGCAAACGAATCCAGGGTATCCGATCCCGTGGCGGACACCTTGACGAAGGCCTCCCCGAAGTTCCGTAAGCCGTCATTGTCGCCATTCCCCGTGATGGCGTAGATGTTACCCAACTCATCGGCGGCCGGACCCCGCCCCGATTGCCATATCGCGCCCGCGTTGCCATCCGGCGTACTCATGTACACGCCAACCTGCCGGCTCAAATCCGAGGCGTCGTAACCCAGCATCCACCCGTGGTAAGGATCCTGGTCGCCATGGGAACCGAAGGCGGCGTACACCGAATCGTTCGCCAACAGCAGGCCGGGACGCTGAATGTGCAGCATGGGATCGAAGGGGATAGTGCCATCGGCAAGCGCTTCGGAGCCGCTTCCGGATACCGACGCGGTCAGCGCGACCGGACCATTGAAACGCTCCGCACCCGTGGCCAGGTCGAGCGCGTGCAGATAAAAGACCGGCGCGCCGTACTCCAGGACGTCCGCCACCACGTACAGCGCCCCGCGTTGCAGGTCTATGACGCCGGTGCTCAGAATGCCCACCTCATTGGCGATATCGCCCCATGGGCTGCCATACAGCAGCGAACTGGGAACCGGCGTTCCCAGGTTGACCTGCCACAGGATCGAAACCGGCGACATGGCGTCCGCATCGAAGGCGTACACGCTGTTGTGCATGGTCGTCACGTACACCACGTTGCGCCTCCCGCCGGATATCGCCAGGCCGCTGACGTAAAGCGGCTGCGAGTACACCTGCCCATCCACCGGCAAGACTCCCAGTTCGCCAAAAGTCGACGAACTCACGGTTGCCGGAGAAAGCTGGGTCTCCTGTAAGTTTGCATTATCGCGGTTATTGTCTCCGTTGGCGGTAAGTATATTGACCTGAGCGTGGCTGAGCAGGGCGCAAAACACTAACAAGGGTATTGATTTCATGGACCCCTCCGCCGGCCCGAATATCGCGGCCGGATATTACAAAGGGCAGCATCCCTCTATATTGTTAGTTTCCTGGTAACTCCAGTTAGTTCCTAGGGAAATTACCGGTCCATCCTGTCAGTGTGATAAAGAGTACCCCCGTGCTTGGAATTCTGCAACTGTGGTGGGGCGGGCGTCAGCCTGCCAATCCGCTTCGCAGCTCGGACTCTTCTTTGTCTCAGCGCCTCCGCGCCCGCGGCGATTGTTTTCGAATTGTAAAGTAGAAACAGTGCTCCGATCCAAGTTCCACCCAGCCCGCGACGCTGCGCTCGCATGGGCCGCGGCTCTGCTCTTCGCCTGGCTCGCCTGGCTCGCTTCCCGCGCCTCCGTTCCGCCGTTCGATACCGCCGTCCGCGACGCCGTCCACGCCTTTGCCCAACCTTGGCTGACGCTGGTCATGAAAGCCGCTAGCCAGGCGGGCGGCGGATGGGTGCTGTGGCCGGCGGGCGTGTTGATTGTAGGGTTGTTGGCGCGCGCCGCGCGGGGGCGGGAGGCCGTTCTGTTTGGGGTGGCCGTGGCAGGCGCCGAACTGGTCAGCGAGACCATGAAACTGTTCTTCCACCGGCCCCGTCCCGAACCCTGGTTTGAGTATCCGCTGCCACCCACCTACAGTTTTCCCAGCGGGCACGCCATCGTGTCTTTTTGTTTTTTCCTGTGCCTGGCTGAGGTGCTGATTCGCGGCCAGTGGCCGCTGGCGCGCAAAGCGGCCATGTGGTGCGCGGCGCTCGCCTGCACGCTTACCATCGGGCTCTCGAGGGTGTACCTGGGCGTGCATTACCCGACGGACGTGCTCGGGGGATATGCGGCGGGCATCGTCTGGACGACGCTGATTCGGGTGATGCACCACGCGTGGCAGGAAGAGGCTGGCCGCAGCGGCGGGGGATAGAGTTGCGGCTGTCATCGCCCGGCCTGTCCCGAAGATCATGCGCCAGGCCGGGCGGGCAATGGATTAGGCTCCGCCGTCCTTCTTGGGGGTCTTTGGGGCCTTCTTCTTGGCCGATTTTTTCGTGCCGCTCTTCTTGGTCGTGTCTTGAGCGAACGAGGTGGCCACGCAGCCGAGGGCGAGCGACAGGCCGAGCATCAGCGTCATCAGTTTCTTCACGGGTATTCCTCCTCTGGAAGTGCGGCCTTTCAGCCGTCTTGGAGAAAAGGATAGCGGATTTCTACCGCCAGTGCTCCGACTTTAGCATTAAAGTGCATTCACATTCACCGGAGAGGCGGATTGGCGGATTGGAGGACCGCTGGCCTCGCCCCACCCCGCGTGCTACACTCACTGGCCGAAGGGGGCCCAATCGTTATGGTGCCTCAAAGCATTTCCGTTTATCTGAACAACGCGCTGAAGCCGACGCCGGAGTTGGTGGAACTGGATGGCGCGGCCACGCTCCCCGATGTAATCCGGGACATGCCGGAAGAAGTCACCGGCCGCTTCGTTGCTCTGGACCCCACGGTCGCCCATGACATTGAGGCGGCCTGGAAACGCGTCATGATCCTGAACGCGACCCACGTCCTCTACACCTTCACCTACAACCCCGCGACAGGTACGTTTTCGGCCCACAAGCGGTAGTCGATACCGCGCCAACCCTGGCGAGGGGGCGAAGATGTGTTAGCTTTTCCCTGATGGGTATTCACACGGTCTTAGTATTGTCGGCGGACTTGGCCGACCCGGATTTGAAACTTTTGGCGCACCTGCCCGACGAAACCAACATCGCGGTGGGCAATTCGGTGGAGGCGTTCGAGCGGCTGGTGGACGACGCCACGGTGATTTTGAGCTGGTCGGTGGCTGGCCAGTTGCTGAGCGACGTGTTCGCCATGTGTCCCAAAGTCCGCTGGGTGCATTCCCGCTCGGCCGGCCTGGATGGGGTGCTGTTCCCGGAACTCGCGGCGAGCCCTGTGCCCTTGACCAACGGGCGCGGCGTCTTCAGCCAGTCGCTGGGCGAGTTTGCCTTGGGCGCCATTCTCTACTTCGCCAAGGATCTCCGCCGCATGAACCGCAACCAGCAGGCCGGGCGCTGGGAGCCGTTCGATATCGTCGCCATCGCCAGCCAGACGGTGGGCATCCTCGGCTACGGCGATATCGGCCGCGCCGTCGCCGCGCGCGCGCGCCCCATGGGCATGCGGGTCCTCGCTGTCAAACGCCACGCGCCGTCCCCGGATCACCCGGACCCGCTGGTGCACCAGATCTTCCCGCCGGCCGCCAGGATGGAAATGCTCGCTCAATCGGATTACATCGTCGCCGCGGCGCCGCTGACGCCCGAAACGCGCGGTATGCTCGGCGAGGCCGAATTCGCCGCCATGAAACCCACGGCGGTGGTCATCAACCTGGGCCGCGGCCCGGTGATCGACGAGGCCGCCATGGTGCGCGCTCTCTCCCAAAAGCGCATCAAAGGCGCCGCCCTCGACGTCTTCGATACCGAACCGCTGCCCGACGGTCATCCCTTCTACCGCCTGGAGAACGTTCTGCTCTCCCCGCACTGCGCCGACCACACTCCCGACTGGACCGAGCAGGCCATGCGTTTCTTCCTCGCCCAGTTCGAGCGCTTCTCAGAGGGCAAACCGCTGGAGAACGTGGTCAACAAGCAGCAGGGCTACTGAAGCCCTGCCCGGAGCCGTCCGGCAAGACCCCCGCTACTGGTCTTGTTCACGTGACTCTTCGTCCTCGACGTCCCTTGGATGAGGCGGCCGCGACCACAAGAGGCGCTATGAGCGCTTCATAAAGCCCGAAAAGGTGCTCCGCGCGGTCGCGGTCTCCGGTGAAAGCCGCAGAACGGTAGAGCCTGTCCACCGCAGCATCAAGAGCTCGATGCGCCTTCCGCAATTGCGGGGGCATGACATCGGCGTCGTAGAGGTCGGCAAGTGTTGACTGCGGGAACTGGGCGCGGGCATCGAGAACGGCTTGCGCGAGCGCGCGGATCTTGGCCCGCTGCTGATCGGTGGCGTCCGGCCAAGGGAAGGTATTGTAGACAATCCCTATGGAATACTGAAAGTCGCTCTTGATCCGGCCACCCACATATCTAAGCCAAGCCATGTGAATGCGCGAGGTCAGCATACCGAAGTGCCATAGATCGGCATCCTTTATGAAACGTAGCTTA
>JBEKDV010000365.1:0-8204 GCA_050014175.1 Candidatus Solibacter sp.
CTGGTTGGGAGGTTGCCGGGCGCGCCCGGTACAGGAATGTGTGAACTAAACCTGTGTATTCGATCCGGGTCAAAATTAAGTTACGGTGCCCTCGCCAAAACTCCCGCTCCCTCGCGCGCGGCGGTATCCTTGGGCGAGAGGTGAATCGTGTATTGTCCCCAATGCCGTTCCGAGTACCGCGACGGTTTCACCGAATGCTCAGACTGCCACGTTCCCCTGCTTGCCGGCGCGCCTCCGGCGGAGCCGGCCGATGCCTTCGACCCCACTCTCGGCCTGGTCGTAGTGCTGGAGACGAATGATCCCGTCCAGCTTGCCTTCGCCAAAGGCTTGCTGCAGGACGCCGGCATTCCCTTCTTCGTCCTGGGCCAGATCGCCACCCTGGTTCAAGACGTGGACGGCTTTCTCCATAAGTGGGTCCGGATCCAGGTGCCGCGCGATCGCGAGGCCGAAGCCAGGGAACTTCTGGAAGAGCTCGAAGCGGAAAGCGGCCTGCAAGGCGCCGGCGAGGACGATGCCGGAGAACCCGGCGAGAAGTCCTGACCGCCCTTCCGGCTTCCGCTCAAGACAGTTATGGTGGGCGGTGTTACCCAAAATTAACCTAACCTCGGGAGTTGTCAGGCGCTAGCATCAAACTTTGCGTATGGATGCCAACACGGAACCAGCCGTTACCGACGTTCAGGTTGCGGAGCCTGCATTCCACCACGCGGAGGCGCCGCCATCTCTCCCGCCCGCTCCGGATCGGGGGGCGCCGGATTCCACTCCGAACACCGCTTTCTCCGCCTTTCCGGCAATACTCGCTTTGGCCGTCCTGGGGACGCAGCTTTACCTCGTCATGGGCCGGAATTTTCTGAATATCCTGGAGACGCCATTCCTTCCTTACTGCCTCCTGGGCGCCTTCTCCATTCACATGGCGACCCGCCCGGGCCGTAAGGAGCGCTTCTCGACGCTCGCTATCGCGGCGATCGCCATCCTTTGGTTCGCCGCATTCAGCGGAAAATTCCGCCCCACGTGGTCTCACACCATCGCTTGCGGCGCATTTACCGGCCTGGCCAGCCTGACTGTCCTGGCCGTTCAGGTGCTCCGGTCGCGCGGCAACGCGCAGACCGAAAGGTTGAACACTCTTTTCGCCGGTAGCGTGTTTGGCTACAGCGCCATCCTCATCGCCGGCGTTCTCAACCTCACGACCAAATTGCACCCGCGCACGTACGATCTTTACCTGTATGCGGCGGACAAGGGATTTGGCTTACCTATCGCCGCTTGGACCGGCCAATTCCTGCTCCATCATGCCATCCTCTTGCGGACATGTGCCTTCGTCTATGAATCCCTTCCGCTCGCCATCAGCCTTCTCTACGCCTACCAGAGGAGCGGCTCGAAACCGTTGGCCCTACGAGTCCTGCCCGCATTCCTCGGCGGCGGCGTGGCGGTTTACGTCCTGTACAATTTCTTGCCGGCCGCGGGCCCCGTCTACGCCTTCGGTGCGGCTTTTCCGAACCACTTGCCGGCGCTAACCGGCTTGCACCTCATTTCCCTGGGCGACGCCGCGCGCAACGCCATTCCGTCGATGCACCTGGCTTGCGCGCTGCTGATATTCTGGAACTCGCGCCGCCTGCCGAAGTGGGCCTACGCCGCTTCCGCGCTCTATCTGGCATTGACGGCATTGGCCACCGTCGGTCTCGGCGAGCATTACGTCATCGATTTGGTGCCGGCCGTCCCCTACGCGCTGATGATGCAGGCCGCGTGTGCTCCGGCGACGCTCCGATCCCGGCGGGAGTGGAAACAAACCCTGGCCTTAGGTGCGGCCTTAACCGCCGTCTGGATGCTCGCTGCCCGATTCGGTACGCCTCTTTTTCACTCCATCGTCTTCACTTGGATGGCATCGGCCGCCACGTTGGTATTGTGCGCCATGGCGCGACGACGCATGCTCCCGGCCGAGTCCAGCCTGGCAAAAACGGAATCCTGAGGCGCACCTGCTGTCCTGGCCCACTCTAGGGCGCCAACTTCGCCTCTTTCAAGCGCTCGGCGAGTTTCTCCGCGAACGGTGTCGCCAGAGTCCCGACCGATTTTTCATGTTTGTTCTTCATGAAGCCTTGCCGGATCGTGTCCGTATTCTCGTAGATCTTCTTCCCGTCTTTGTCCGTCAGCCAGTAGTGAATCTTCGCATTTTCACGTCCGGCCACCGAACCCATGGCAATGAGCATCCGTTCCGCCGTATTGCCCTTATGCCACTCCAGGACTTCGCCGTCGAGAACATAGACGCGGCTCTGGCCCGTGGGAGCGGCGGGCATTGCGTCGAATAATGTCCCGTCTTTATCTTTGAGCATCGCGATCGCCTGGGTCTGCAATTGATTCATATCGTACGGGAACTTCACATCGGACGCGAACGTGAAGGCATGAACCACGATCGCCGGTTTGTCTTGTGCGCACGCCGGCACGAGCCCCAGGGCAGCCACGAAAATCACCGGCATCATCCGCTTGAACATGTTGCTACCTCCTTTCAAACCTCAAAACAGTAATTCAGGTCCTTGAATATCAAATATACAGCAAGCGCCCTACCAATCTGGTACGGGGGATCGCCGGTGTCCCCTTTACCGATATCGCCGTTCACGACATCCGATGGCCACGTTGTCATGCTTTGCAAATACAATGGAGATGCGGTGTTCGACTGGGACGGGAACAACTCGCGGCCCTGGCGACTGGCCCACCAGGTTGCCTCTTCCTCTTCATTCGCGAACACGCCGCAACAGATTCGGCCGCCCGCTCCCCCTACAACTTCTCCAGCCACGCCTCCAGCTCTCGCGCCAGCGGGGACACCACCACAATCTTCTCCCCCGTCGTGGGCTGCCGAAACTCAATCCGGTGCGCGTGCAGGAAGTAGCGCCCCAGCGCCGGCTGCGCCGCCGCTCCGTAGAGCGTATCCCCCACCACCGGATGTTTGATGCTCGCCAGGTGCACCCGGATCTGGTGCGTGCGCCCGGTCCCGATGCGCACTTCCAGCAGGGTGAAGCCCGCCAGGCGGCGCAGCACGCGATATTCGCTCCACGCCGCGCGGCCTTCCGCCAGGCGCGCCGTCATGCGCGTGCGATGCACCGGGTCGCGCGCAATCGGCCGCTCGATCCGCCCGCTCCCGGTTTTCACTTCGCCTTCGACCAGCGCCAGGTACGTCTTCCGTACCTCCCGCCCGGCGAACTGCTCGGCCAGCCGCCGATGCGCCGTGTCGTTCTTGGCCACCAGCAGCACGCCGCTGGTGAAGCGATCCAGCCGGTGCACGATGCCCGGCCGCATCGCCCCGCCCACTCCCGATAGCTCGGCGAAATGGTGCAGCAGGGCGTTCACCAGCGTCCCCGAATGCACCCCCGCGCCCGCGTGCACCACCATGCCGGCCGGTTTATCGATGGCCACCAGGTCCGCGTCTTCGTAGAGCGTGGTCAGCGGAATCTCTTCCGCCGCCGCGTGCAAGGGAGCCGCCTCGACCGGTTGCACGTCGATGGTTTCGCCGCCGCGCAGCGTGTGGGAAGGACGCGATTCGGCGCCGTTCACCCGCACGTGGCCGCGCTTGATCCAATCCTGTATGCGCGAGCGGCTGGTATCGGGCAGGCGTGCATTCAGCCAGTTGTCGAGGCGTTGGCCCGCGTCCGCGGATTCTACCTGGAAAATCACGCTACTTGGAGGGGTGGGCAGTCTTCTCCGCTTCCAGCATGACTCCGCCCTTTGGTGTGGCGCCAGGGACCGCGGTCCCTAGCTCGCGCCGGTCGAAAAATTGCAGCCGGCAATAGCGGCAGTGAAACAGGCGGCCTCTGCCGGCCAGGCGTTCCAGCCAGTTCAGAAACCCGCTATGCTTCCGGTCGATCTTGTCGGGCTGTTTGAGCCGCACTACCCGGTACGTGCCACACTCCGGGCAACGGCACGATGGACCCAGATGATAGCGGTAGCGGCGCGGGACGTACTCCTCGCGTTCGCATTTGTGGCATTCGTAAATTGCCATGTAGCTGAAACGCTCAAGAAAAGTCCGGTGAACCCGCTTCAGTCTTTCACCGCACTGCCCGCACTTCATGCCCACGTCTGTTATAACCTAATTTGCGGGAGCGGCACAAGCCGCGCGACAATAAGGGTACCGCCTGGCCCTCACATTATTTTTATGCTGGACCGCATTACCGTGCATGGCGCGCGCCAGCACAATCTCAAGAACATCGATGTCGAAATCCCCCGCAACACCCTCACGGTCATCACCGGACTCAGCGGATCGGGCAAATCCTCGCTGGCTTTCGATACCATTTACGCCGAGGGCCAGCGCCGCTACGTGGAGACGCTCTCCACCTACGCCCGCCAATTCCTCGATCAGATGGAGCGCCCCGACGTCGATTCCATCGACGGGTTGAGCCCCGCCATTTCCATCGAGCAGAAAACCACCAGCCGCAGCCCCCGCTCCACCGTCGGCACCATCACCGAAATCTACGACTACCTGCGCCTCCTCTACTCCTCCATCGGCGTGCCCCATTGCCCCGTCTGCGGCAACGAAATTTCGCGCCAGACCACCGAGCAGATCCTGCAGCACGTGCTCGCGTTGAAATCCGAAGACCGCCTCATGGTGATGGCCCCCGTGGTCCGCGGCCGCAAGGGCGAATACAAGAAGGACCTGGAGAAACTCGCCCGCCAGGGCTTTGTGCGCGCCCGCATCGATGGCGTTCTGCGATCGCTCGATGAGGACATTCCGCTCGATAAACGCAAGAATCACACCATCGAAGTTGTGGTGGACCGGCTGCTGGTGAAACCCGGGATCGAGAAACGCCTGGAGGCCTCCATCGAGACCGCCACCAAGCTGGCCAACGGGCTGGTTCTGATTGCCGTCGTCAACGGCGAGGAACGCCTGTACTCGCAAAAGCTGGCCTGCATGGAATGCGGCGCCAGTATCCCACAGTTGGAGCCGCGCTCGTTTTCCTTCAACAGCCCATACGGAGCATGCGAGGAATGTCACGGACTGGGCAGCAAATGGGCCTTTGACCCCGCCAAAGTGATGGCCGATATGTCCAAGCCGCTGTTCGATGGCGGCCTCGGCCCCGGCGCCAGCTCCTGGCAGATGCAGCAGCGCGTCGAGGAACTGGCCAAAAAGAACCGCATCGGTCTTTCCAAGCCGTTCGAAGAGCTGCCCAAGAAAGCGCGCGAAACCCTGATGGAGGGCGCCGGCGGCTTGCCCGGCATCCTGGCCATCCTGGACGAGACGTACCAGTCCTCCTCCGAAGCCTATCGCGAGTGGCTCACCGATTACATGTCGCCCGCCGAGTGCCCGGCCTGCCACGGCAAGCGCCTGCGTCCGGCCAGCCTGGCGGTGCGTGTGAAGAATTTCGCCATCGGCGAATTCACCGGCTTGCCCATTGCCCGCGCGCTGATGACGGTGCGCAACTGGAAGCTCACCGATCGCGAGAACCAGATCGCCGGCCGCGTGGTGGACGAAATCCGCCGCCGCCTGGAGTTTCTCTCCGCCGTCGGCCTGGACTATCTCAGCCTCGACCGTTCCTCCACCACCCTCTCCGGCGGCGAGGGGCAGCGCATCCGCCTGGCTACGCAGATCGGCTCCAAACTGCGCGGCGTGCTCTACGTGCTCGACGAGCCTTCCATCGGCCTGCATCCCCGCGACAACAATCGCCTGCTGGAAACTCTCACCCACCTGCGCGACATGGGCAATACCGTGCTTGTGGTGGAGCACGACGCCGAAACCATCGAGCGCGCCGACTACGTCATCGATCTCGGCCCCGGCGCGGGACGCCTGGGCGGAGAACTGGTGGCCTCGGGCACCCCCGACGATATCGAGCGCAACCCGGCATCGCTCACCGGCCAATATCTTTGCGGCGCGCAGAGCATTCCCATCCCCGCGTCGCGCCGTAAGGGCAACGGCAAGAAGCTGGCCATCCGCGGGGCGAGCGAGCACAATCTGAAGGACGTGGATGCCGAAATCCCTCTCGGCCTGCTCACCGTGGTCACCGGCGTTTCGGGCAGCGGAAAATCCACCTTGATCAATGAGATTCTCTACCGCGCGCTAGCCAGGGAGGTCTACGGCTCGCACGAAGAGCCCGGCGCGCACGCCTCTATCGAGGGCATCGAGCTTTTGGACAAGGTGATCCGCATCGACCAGGCCGCCATCGGCCGTACGCCGCGCTCCAATCCCGCCACCTACACTGGTCTCTTCACCCCCATTCGCGATCTCTATGCCATGCTGCCCGAATCGCGCGAGCGCGGCTACAAGCCCGGACGCTTCAGCTTCAACGTGAAGGGCGGGCGCTGCGAGGCCTGCCAGGGCGACGGGCTCAAGCGCATCGAGATGAACTTTTTGCCCGACGTCTACGTCACCTGCGACCTGTGCCGCGGGCGCCGCTACAATCGCGAAACCTTGCAGGTGAAGTTCAAGGGCTACTCCATCGCCGACCTGCTGGAAGCCACCGTCGAAGACGCCCTGCCGCTGATGGAAAACCTGCCGCAGATCCGCGTCAAGCTGCAGACGCTGCACGACGTGGGCCTGGGCTACGTCCACCTGGGACAATCCGCCACCACGCTCTCCGGCGGCGAGGCGCAGCGCATCAAGCTGGCCAAGGAGTTGAGCAAGCGCCAGACCGGCCGCACCTTCTACCTGCTGGATGAGCCCACCACCGGCCTGCACTTCGACGATGTCCGCAAATTGCTCGACGTTTTGCAGCGCCTGGTGGATTTGGGCAACACGGTGGTGGTGATCGAGCATAATCTGGATGTAATGAAGACCGCGGATTGGATTATCGACCTGGGCCCCGATGGCGGCGAGTACGGCGGCCGCATCGTGGTCGCAGGCACCCCCGAACAGGTGGCCCGGCACAAGAAAAGCTACACCGCCGAAGCCCTGCGCAAGGTGCTTGTATGAGACTTTGTGGGGCAGGCGCTTTCGCCTGCCAACTGCCGATCAAGCCCCCTGTTGGCAGGCGGACCCAGAGGGTACCCCGCCTGCCCCACCAGTGTCCCCCCGAGGTGCTCCCATGAGCCGCTATGCGCAACAGCCGCTGGATTTCGCCAAACTGAAGACAGTCAGCCTCCAGGAGCGCGGCGGCAAGGTGAAGGTGGCCGATTTCGCCGCGCCCTATCGGCCCGGCAGCGGCGTGGCCGGCCTGCTCGATTCGCTCCCCCATCTCCTCGCCGCCGATAGCTTTCGCGCCGTGCTGGACGCGCTGGCGGGCGCCCGCCAGCGCAAGCGGGCCATCCTGTGGGGCATGGGCGGGCACGTCATCAAGTGCGGCCTGGCGCCGGTGCTGCTCGATCTCATGCGCCGCGGTTACGCCACCGGCTTCGTGTTGAACGGCTCGGCGGCGATTCACGATTTCGAGATCGCTCTGGCCGGCCACACCAGCGAAGACGTCGAGGCGGTGCTGCCCGACGGGCGTTTCGGCGCCGCCGAAGAAACCGGACGCGAGATGAATCGCGCCATCGTCGAAGGCGATAGTGACGGCATCGGCATGGGGGAAGCGCTGGGCCGTGCGCTGGAGAAGCGCGGCGCCAGGAACGCCCACCCGGAAGCCAGCCTGCTGCTCCACGCCTACCGCGCCCGCGTTCCCGTCACCGTGCACGTCGCCATCGGCACCGATACGCCACACACCCACCCGGCGGCGGACGGCGCGGCCATCGGCAGCGCCACCCACCGCGATTTCCGCCTCTTCTGCGCCCTGGTCACCGAGCTCCACCAGGGCGGCATCTATCTCAACGTCGGCTCCGCCGTCCTGCTCCCCGAGGTCTTTCTCAAGGCCGTCTCCGCGGTGCGCAATCTGGGGCATCCGCTGGCCGAATTCACCACCGTGAATTTCGATTTCCTGCAGCACTACCGGCCGCGCGTCAATGTGGTGGAGCGGCCGCACGCCGCCTCCGGCGGCCAGGGCTACGCCATCACCGGGCATCACGAACTCACGATTCCGCTGCTGGCGGCGGCGCTCGTGGAGAGAGATTCATGATGCCGGAGCCGGAAGGGCCGACGCCTCTGGCGCCGCTGGAGCCGTCGGCGCCGTTAGAGCCGCTGCCCCCGCCCCCGCCGCCGGAACGCGACCCCTTCTGGAGCTACGCCGACCTGCTGATCTTCGCCGGCCTCACCATTCCCTGCATGCTGCTGGGCATTGGCGCGGTGAAGGCCGTCTTCTGGGTGTTTCATCTGCATCCCGCCGTGAAAACCTGGGAACTGCTGGGGGCGCAGTTCGCCGGCT
>JBEKDV010000366.1:0-8202 GCA_050014175.1 Candidatus Solibacter sp.
ACCTGGGCCAACACCTACGGCATCCGCACCGGCGCCGTGGTGCAGAATGTGTTCACCTTCGCCAAGGTCGGCACACTCCTGGGATTGGTGGCCGCCGGCTTCCTGGTGGGCCGCAACCCCGCCGCCGTGGCCGCCAACTTCACCGGTTTCTGGCGCCACGCCGGATGGAACTTCGATTCCGTCCGCCTCGTCGGCGTCGCCATGGTGGGTTCGCTCTTCAGCTCCGACTCCTGGAACAACGTCACCTTCACGGCCGGCGAGGTGCGCAATCCCAAGCGCAATCTGCCCCTTTCGCTCGCCCTCGGCGTGGCCATCGTCAGCGCCCTCTACATCGCCTCCAACCTGGTCTACCTCAACGTGCTCACCTTCGACGCCATCCAGCACGCCGAGAACGACCGCGTCGCCGCCGCCGCCGCCAGCAGCATGTTCGGCCCCGTCGCGGTAAAGATCATGGCGGCCGCCATCATGGTCTCCACCTTCGGCTGCATCAACGGCCTCACCCTCTCCGGCGCGCGCGTTTACTACGCCATGGCCAAGGATAAACTCTTCTTCCGCCAGGCCGAAACCCTCAACCCCAAAACCCATGCGCCGGTGTTCTCGCTGAAGATGCAATGCCTCTGGGCCTCGCTGCTCACCTTGAGCGGGCGCTACAACGATCTGCTCGACTATGTTATCTTTGCTGTGCTGCTCTTCTACATTTTGACCATCGCCGGCCTCTTCGTGCTACGTCGCACCCGCCCGGATATGGAGCGTCCGTACAAGGCCTTCGGGTACCCCGTGCTGCCCGCGATTTACATGTTGGCGGCGGGCCTGATCGAAGTATTGCTGTTGCTGTACAAACCGAACTACACGTGGCCGGGCCTCATCATCGTGCTCTTGGGCCTGCCCGTTTATTTTATTTGGCGAAAGAAGGCAACCATATGAGTAGTAACCTGTTTGGGACGAAATCGCTGGCCCGGATCGTTGCCGAATCCGAGAGCGGTGAGCATCATCTGAAAAAGACGCTGGGCCCGGTCAACCTGGTGGCGCTGGGCATCGGCGCCATCATCGGCGCGGGATTGTTCTCTTTGACGGGCATCGCCGCCGCCGATAACGCGGGCCCCGCCGTGGTGCTCTCCTTCGTCATCGCGGCCATCGGCTGCGCCTTCGCCGGCATGTGCTACAGCGAGTTCTCCACTATGATCCCCATCGCCGGCAGCGCCTACACCTACGCCTACGCCACCATGGGCGAGCTATTGGCGTGGATCATCGGCTGGGATCTGGTGCTGGAGTACGCCGTGGGCGCGGCCACCGTTTCGGTGAGCTGGTCCAGTTACGTCGTCAAGCTGCTGCATTCCTTCAGCATCGAATTGCCGACCAGCCTGATTCACTGCCCGTGGGATGAAGTGCCCGGCATCATCAACCTGCCGGCCATAATCGTGGTCTGCGCCATCTCCGTGCTGTTGATGATCGGCATTTCGGAATCGGCCAGGGTCAACGCCGTAATCGTGGTGATCAAAGTCACCATCGTCATCGTCGTCATCGCCGTGGGCTACGCGTATATCAAGCCGGAAAATTACACGCCCTTCATTCCGCCGAACACCGGCACGTTCGGCGAATTCGGCTTCAGCGGCGTGATGCGCGCGGCGGCGGTGATTTTCTTCGCCTACATCGGCTTTGACGCCGTGTCCACGGCCGCGCAGGAAGCCAAGAAGCCGCAGCGCGACATGCCCATCGGCATCATCGGTTCGCTGATTGTGTGTACCATCCTTTATATTCTGTTCGCCCGCGTCCTCACCGGCATGGTGAGCTACAAGGTGTTCCACGGCGACGCCTCGCCCGTGGCCACCGTGATCCATCTCTTCCCGTCCGTGGCGCTACAGACCGCGATCGTCATCGGCATCATCGCCGGATACACTTCGGTGATCCTGGTCATGCTCCTGGGCCAATCGCGCGTATTCTTCTCCATGTCGAAGGACGGCCTGTTGCCCCCCGTGTTCTCCGACATCCACCCCAAGTGGCAGACGCCCTATCGCTGCAACATGATTTTCATGGTCTTCGTTTCGCTGTTCTCGGGCTTCCTGCCGATTTCCAAGCTGGGGCACATGACCAGCATCGGTACCCTGCTGGCGTTCGTCATCGTGTGTATCGGCATCATCTGGATGCGCAAAACCAATCCCAATGCGCCGCGGCCCTATCGCACACCGTTCGTGCCGGTGGTTCCGATTCTCGGCGTGCTGGTTTGTTTTGCCATGATGGCATCGCTGGGCTACGAAACCTGGGTCCGCCTGGTGGTCTGGCTGGCGATCGGGTTGACCATCTACTTCACCTACGGTGTGAAGAACAGCCACCTGCGCAAGGCGCCGCTTGATAAACGGTAGAACGAAAGTGACACAACCGCTCCTGTGGAGTAGCCTTCCAGGCTGCCATGCCTCCATTCATGGGGGCATTCTTCGCGCAGCCACGTCTTCCCTGCTTGGTTCCGACTCTGCCGGGTTAGGGAGCGGATCTTCGGTAAAGTGCGCCGTCCTCCTGGCCTGTCTCCTCGCCCTGCCTTCCGCCCACGCGCAGCAGTCGCAAAACCCTTCGCCCATGGTGGAGCACACCCGGACGCACCCGCGCCTGAAGGAGCAATCGCCACCCGGCCGCCGCGAGAAACTCTCCTTGGGCACGCTGTTCCTGCCCGCCGGAATGAAGACCACCAACGGCGCGCCCATCCTCTTTTTCTTTCACGGCGGCACCTGGCTGCCGGAAGTGGCGGCCGCCCGGAACAAGGTGGCCGTGGTCAGCGTGCAAGCCGGTTCCGGCTCCGCCACCTACGCCCGCCTGTTCGAAGATCCGGCGCGCTGGGCCGCCCTGCTGCAGGAAGCCGAAGGCCAGGCCGGCGTGCGTTTCGGCCGCGTCATGCTGGGCGGCTGGAGCGCCGGGTGCGGCGCCATCCGGCAGATCCTGAAAGCGCCCGCTTCTTACGCCCGCGTGGATGCCGCGCTCATGATCGACGGCATCCACACCGACTACGTGGATGGTAAACCCGGTCCTCTGGAATCCAAGATCGGCGCCGAGAACCTGGAAATCTGGCAGCAACTGGCGCACGACGCTATCGCCGGCCGCAAGCGCGCCATCGTCACGCATTCGGAAATCTTCCCCGGCACCTTCGCCAGCACCACGGAGACCGCCGACTACCTGTTGCAGCAGTTGAATCTCACCCGCCGGCCGGTATTGAAGTGGGGCCCCATGGGCCTGCAACAGCTCAGCGAAGCGCGCGCCGGCAAGTTCCTCCTGATCGGCTACGCCGGCAATTCGGCCCCCGATCATGTAGACCAGTTGCACAGCCTGCCGGTCTACCTGAAGTGGCTCCGCTAGCCGCGTCCACGTTATAATTCCAGAAGACGTGCGGATGTGGCGAAACTGGCAGACGCGCTGGATTTAGGTTCCAGTTCCCGCAAGGGAGTGTAGGTTCAAGTCCTATCATCCGCACCAAACGCAAGCTGTCCGAAACACCATTGCACCCGCCGCGCCAAGGTGATTACAATGTAATCACTCGTGAAACGTATGAAAATCGAACTGGTGCGCATCGGCAATTCCCGGGGAATCCGCATCCCGAAACCTCTCATCGAGCAATGCGGGTTCGGCGATACCGTAGAACTCCATGTCGAACAACACCGATTGGTAATTGCCCCAGACCGCCCCCCACGCCAAGGCTGGAAACAGGCCTTCGCCGCGGCCGGTTCTTCCGCCCCCGATCCGCCGCTGTTGGAGACTCTTCCTCCCAATGAGTTCGACGCTGAGGAGTGGACCTGGTGAATCGTCCGCGACGCGATGAGGTCTGGCTGGTATCGCTGGACCCAACTCAGGGCTCTGAGATCCAAAAGACCCGGCCGTGTCTGGTCGTTTCACCCAATGAGGCCAATGAATACTTGCGGACCGTCATTATTGCTCCGATGACGACCACCGAACGGCCCTATCCGACGCGTATCGGCATTACCTTCCAAAGTACACGTGGCCAGGTTGCACTTGACCAGATCAGAGCCGTGGACCGGCAACGTCTGGTTCGCAAGCTTGGCACAGCCCCGGCAAAAACCGCGCAAGCCGTCTCATCGGTGTTGCTGGAGATGTTCGCCCGCAATTGAATTCCGTGGACGTCGGAATTGCCCGCGCCCATCCCACCGGCATAGCCAAATTACTCGCAGTCGCCGAAAATCGCTCCCACGAGAATCCGGCACTCAAACAAGGGCACCGGGACGGCCAGGTCGACGCCATACACATACATGCCGCCCTTGGTGTACACCGAGACGCTTCGTGTTTTCGGATCGACGATCCAGAACTCCGCGGACCCCGCCCCCGCCAGGGTCGTCATGGCCTTATCGCGCAACTGAGCTTTGGTATTTGAGGGGGACTTGACCTCGATCACTAGCTCCGGAGACCCGATGAGCCATTTGCTTTGCGCCAGATGACGATCGAGCTTGACGCAAGCCACATCGGCGCCCCAGACTTCGTTCTCCGGGATCGGGCGGTACGGGTATTCCGTATCCACCAGGAAGCCAAGAGGCTCCGCCATGCTCTCCAGGATCTTTCGCAAACGGCGTCGCAGGTCCTTTTGCCGGCGAACGGGATACGTAACAAAGACTAACTCCCCATGGTGGATCTCATAGCGGCCACCCGGCGGGTCGGGGACCCTCTCATATTCCTCAACGGTAATAGGCCTCGGTATGACTTGGGCACCCACGATTCCTCCATTTTACATCCTCAACCACGCTACATGCCCAGCAGATTCGTCTGAATCCTGTGGTAGCCCTGCTCCCGCGCCCAGAGGTGCAGCGAGAGCGCGGCCATGTCGTCCACTGCGGGCACAACCTGAGCGTCCCGCGTCATGTCCATGCTCAATAGGTAGCAGTTGCAGCTCCTGCAAGTCTCGATGCGGACGTGCGGAAACTCCGCCGCCGTGTACACCGGCAGATCGTCGAAGCTCTCCTCGCGGCACGACGCGCACAAAATTCGCCGGAACTTCCACTCCCAGTGGCACAGCGAGCAGACCAGCGATCGCCGCGCGCCGTCATACTCCTGTCGCAGCACGGACACCACCGGTTTGCGCCCGCAGCACGGACAAAGCGTGATGGTGTCGGGAACTAACCCCACCGGCTCGGCGCAGACAGCCTCGGCGTACGGCTCGAGAAATGCCCGCGCGAAGAACTCATACTCGGAAATCCCCCCACCGGCCCAGTATCCTTGCACGATGGACTCCCAGCGCGCCGGTCCGGCCGCGGCGATCGTCCGCGCCTCCGCTGCCAGCTCGGCCGATGCTTTCCGCTCCACGAAATCCAGCAGGCGCGGGAAGCGGTCCTCGATCAGAGAGCCGGTCAGTTCGCCGGTGCGGCACCACGACTCTTGCTCCCCTAGCAGCGCCTGGTAAAAACGCATCACCTGCGCAGCGCTTTTGATCCTGTCTGCCAGCCGGCCCGCGCGCGCCATGCGATCCGGCCATGGGATTCTGCTCATGAAGCGTTCGCCGGCCGCCTACTTTTTGGTGATCTCCTCCAGCCACAGCGGATGGTGGATGTGCGCCCACTTTCTCGATACCTCGCCGCGAATCACCGACGCGAACCCGCCGCGCACCACCGCCGTGCCCATGTACACGTGCACGATGAACCCGGCCACCGTGCAAAGGAACGCGGTCACATGCACCAGCACGGCGCCGTAGCGGAGCCATCGCAGGCTCCACGGCAGCGAGTCGGTGAACCAGAGCACCAGCCCGGAGGCGAGGAGCGCCAGTCCGCCAAGAAGCATCGTCCAGAAGAAGTGCTTCTGACCGGTATTGAAACGGCCGGCAGGATTCAGTCGATCGTCCTGGTTGCGGATGTAATTCAACACGGTAAGATTCCATCGCCGGTCGACGTCGGTGATGTGCATGTCCTTGCCCCAACGGGTCCACATCCAGATCACCGAAGCCACAAAACCCAGGCCGGCGAAGGGATGCCAGAAGCGGATCGTCTGTCCCCCGCCCAGAAACCCGGCCAGCCACCACAGGGTAGGCGTATAGAATGCCAGGCCGGTGGCCAGCAGGTACAGGTAGACCAGCGCGGACACCCAATGCACGATGCGCTCCGGCAGCGTATAGCGGAGAACCGTATCTTCGGAATTCGGTAAGTTCGACATGGTCCGCTCCTAACCGGCCGCACCCTTCTGATCGTCCTTGGGCTTATCATCCTCGGGAACGTGTTTCGGCCCGTACCGCAGATAGTGCAGCGACGCGATCAACACGCCCGCCACCATCCCGATGTTGCCCAGCCACTTGATCGGATATTTCCACAACGTCACCGCGGCCGGCACGGAGGGGTCTTTCGGCAATCGATATAACTCGGGTTGATCGGCGTGCGCCAGCACCGTCACCACGCCCGTTCCGCCCACTCCCGCCGGGTCGTATATGCCGGCGTTGGGGAATCCGTTCGCCTTCAACTGGGCCACGCGCCGCCCTGCGATCCCCAGCAGCGTGGCCTTCGAACCGAATTGCAGGCACCCGGTGGGACACGCCTTGATACACGCCGGCTCCAGGCCCACCGATACGCGGTCCACGCACAACGTGCACTTATACACCCGCGACGTCTGCTTGCTCAGTTTCGGAATATTGAACGGACACCCGGCGATGCAGTAACCGCACCCGATGCAGGCCTCCTGGTTGAAGTCCACGATGCCGTTGGCGTACTGCACCACGGCGTTGGGGGCGGGACACGCCACCAGGCAGCCCGGGTCCGCGCAATGCATGCATTGGTCCTTGCGCATCAGCCAGGCCAGCGAGCCGTTAACTTGGGTTTCGTTGAAGCGGATCAGGTTCCAGAATCGCGGCTCTAACTCGGGCAGCGTCTGGTAACTGCCGAACTGCACCGTGAATTCGGGAGCCAGGTCGTTCCACTGCTGGCAGGCCACCTCGCAGGACTTGCAGCCGATGCAGGTCGTAGTGTCGATGAACTTACTTACGGCTTCCGCCTGGCGGATGCCCGGCGCCGCCGCCGTGCTGGCGGAGGCGCGCATGATTTCCAGAGTCTTCTCTGCCATGGCCGCCTCCTTATACCTTCTCCAGCTTCACCAGAAACGCCTTGTACTCCGGCGTGAAAGAGTTAGGATCCACCGTGGCGGACGTCAGTAAGTTGGCCAGCGTGCCCTTCTGGTGCCCGCGCCCCAGGAAGCCCCAGTGGATCGGGAAGCCGATCTGGTGGACCGTCTTCCCATCGATCTTCATCGGCTTGATGCGCCGCGTCACCATCGCCTTGCCTTCGATCGATCCGCGGGCCGAAGTTACCCGCACCATCTGGGCATTCGCGATGCCCTTCTCCTTCGCCAGCTCCTCCGATATCTCGACGAAGAACTCGGGCTGTATCTCCATGCTATAAGCGTTGTTCTTGGTCCAATAGTGGAACTGTTCGCTGAGCCGGTAGGTGGTGCACACGATGGGGAAGTCCTTCGCCTCCCCGAGCACGTCGTACTTACTCTTGAACGGCTTCAATACCGGGTTCGAGCTATGCGAGGGGTGCAGCGGATTCGGCACCGGAAACTCGGCCGGTTCGTAATGCTCGGAGAAAGGACCTTCGGCGTATTGTCCCGTCACGAACAACCTTGCCACGCCCTCGGCCAGCATGATGAACGGCCCCATTCCCTTGTCGGGCGGGGAATCCACCTTGTAATCGGGCACGTCGCCCACCCACTTCTCGCCGTTCCAGGAGATCACCGCGCGCTTCGCATCCCAAGGCTTACCGCTCGCATCCGCCGAACAGCGGTTGTACATGATGCGCCGGTTGGCGGGCCAGTTAAACGCCCAGTTGGAGTAACGTCCCTGGCCGGTGGGGTCGGCATTGACCCGGCGCTGCGTCAGGTTGCCGGCATCGGTGTACATTCCGATATACAGCCAGTTACCCGACAGCGTGGACCCGTCCGCGCGGCAATCCAGGAACTTACCCAATTGCGAGCCGGCTTTGACGGCGATGGTTTTGGGATCCTTCTCGTCTTTGACATCCTCGATGGCCCACCCGTTGATCTCTTTGCAGACTTCGTCCATGGAGGGACTGACGGGATTGCTGTACCACCAGTTCAGGCCCAGAATGGGCGCCGGGAATTTGCCGCCTTCCTGCTGATAGAGATCCCGCACCTTGAGGAAGATGCGGGCGATGATCTCCTGGTCCGCCTTGGCCTGGCCGGGCGGATCCACGGCCTTCCACTTCCACTGAATCCAGC